>NZ_JBFUMV010000004.1:0-243165 GCF_054049175.1 Microbacterium sp. P5_E9
CAGAAGGACCGCGTTCGCGAACACCGCGTCATACGGTCCGCCGAAGTCGCGCGCGTCGAGTTTCAACACCCGAGCGGCATGACCGGCCGCATTGAGTCTTTCGACGAACGCGGCCGCACCGTCCGTCCGGTCGACGATCAGCCCGGCAGCCTCGAGCGCCACGGCGTCCCTACCGGGACCGGTACCCAACTCGAGCACACGATCCCCGGCCGCGGTCAGCCCGATCAGGTCATCGACAAGGGGCGACCGAGCGTTGGACGTGCGATCGACGTACTGCGTCGCGTGCTCCTCATACGCGTTCAGCGTCTCGACGGCGGGGTCCACGGGCTCCATCACATCATCCTCGCGTCCGATGTGACCACCGCAAAGGGCTGTTCCCTCGAGCGGGTCCTCGAGCGCGACGGCGCTTGTTCGGAGACGGACTCCTCAGTGACCGGCTGCCGCAGCTGAGGGAACGGCTCTGGGCCGGGTAGACCGGGCACGATCGCAAGGGGCGCTGGGTGCCCGCCGAGATTCCCGCAGGACCCGCCCGCGACACAAGTCGCACTTAGGCCCGCCAAATGCAGGCATCCCGAGGCGCTCGGCCCAGGCATGGCTTGCCCCGTCCGATCGAGGTCGACGACTGCGCCCGGTCAGGGGCGAAATGTCCATATGGACATCACGTGGCCATTTAGCCGCGAAATGGACATTTCAAAAAACAATCCCGACAAATACGAGTGAGCTAGAGCCCGACCGCCATGTCGGTGAAGCGCGAGAAGTGACCCTGGAACGCCACCGTCACGGTGTCGGTGGGCCCGTTGCGGTGCTTGGCGACGATCAGGTCGGCCTCGCCGGCGCGGGGGTTCTCCTTCTCGTACGCGGCCTCGCGGTGCAGCAGGATCACCATGTCGGCGTCCTGCTCGAGCGATCCCGATTCACGCAGGTCGGAGAGTGCGGGCTTCTTGTCGGCACGCTGCTCCGGACCACGGTTCAGCTGCGACAGCGCGATGACCGGAACACCGATCTCCTTCGCGAGCAGCTTCAGGGCACGCGAGAACTCGCTGACCTCCTGCTGCCTCGATTCCACGCGCTTGCCCGAAGTCATGAGCTGGAGGTAGTCGATGACCACCATCTTGAGCCCGACCCGCTGCTTGAGCCGGCGGCACTTGGCGCGGATCTCGACGAGCGTCATGTTCGGGCTGTCGTCGATATACAACGGGGCGTCGTTGATGCGTCCGCGCACGGAGGCGATCGTCGTCCAGTCGCGCGAATCGAGCGTGCCCTTGCGCATGGCCTGCAGCGGCACCGATGCCTCGGCCGACATCAGGCGCATGGCGATCTCGCTGCGCCCCATTTCCAGGGAGAAGAAGATCGTGGGCAGGTCGTGCTTGATGGATGCCGCGCGCGCGAAGTCGAGCGCGAGCGTCGACTTTCCGAGCGCAGGGCGGGCGGCGATGATGATCAACTGTCCCGGGTGCAGCCCGTTGGTGAGCTGGTCGAGCTGCGCGAAGCCGGTGGGGACGCCGGTCATCTGCCCATCGCGACCGCGCGCCGCCTCGATCTCATCGACGGCGGCGTCGACGGCGATCGTGAGGGGGACGTAGTCTTCGGCCGCATCGGCGCCGGTGACGCCGTAGATCTCCGCCTGGGCGTTGTTGACCAGGTCGAGCGCCTCGCCCTGACCGGAGTAGCCCATCTGCACGATGCGGGTGCCGGCCTCGACCAGACGGCGCAGCAGCGCGCGCTCGGCGACGATCGTTCCGTAGTAGCCGGCGTTCGCCGCCGTCGGCACGATCGAGGTGAGGGTGTGCAGGTAGTCGGCGCCGCCGGCACGCTGGAGCTCGCCGGTCTTGATGAGCTCGTCGGTGACCGCGACCACGTCGGTGGGCTCGCCGTGCGAGTACAGCGAGAGGATCGCCTCGAAGATCAGCTCGTGCTTCGGGATGTAGAAGTCCGTGCCGCGCAGCGTCTCGATGACGTCGGCCACGGCGTCCTTCGACAGCAGCATGCCGCCGAGTGCGCTCTGCTCCGCCAGCAGGTCGTGAGGCGGGGTGCGCTCGTGCTCGCGGGGTCCGCCCATGCGCTCTTCGGAGATGTCGGCGATCGACATAGGCAAGTCCTTCGGGTCGTACATCGGGCGTTCTCGGGCGGTCGCGGAGGTTCGGGCAGGCGCGCATGAGCGCAGATCGACGGATGCCGCGGCATCCGTTCCTCCTGCTCTCAGGAGAGCACCCACCCCCGACATCCGACCTTGGCATCGAGGCTCCCCGGGGGGCCGCACCCCACGCTAGATAGGGGGCATCGCCACCGCAACTGAGCCTGTGGATAACTCTGTGGAATGCCTGCGCGAAACGCCGGGTACCCTGTGCACAACACCTGTGGACAACGTCGTGTTTCGGGTTCGTTTCGCCTGATTATTCTTCCGCTGACCTGGGATTATCGGGCTAACAGGGGTGTGGAGGACAACGGGGTTGAAGTAATCGTTGAAGGTTTCGCCGATCGCGCCTACCTGTGCACAGATCCGTGGAAAGCACAACTCCGAAGAGGCTTTCTCGGTTAGCGATTCGGCACTGTACACGCACCCCTGCAGCGACTATCTTGCGGCCGAAAAACGACGGATGCCGCAACCCCCGAAGGGGCTGCGGCATCCGCTCGTTCGCGAAATTACTTCGCGGCAACCACCTGCAGGGTGATCACGGCGGTCAGGTCGTCACGCAGACGGACCGTGGCCTCGTGCTCGCCCACCGACTTGATCGGCGAGGTGATGTGGATCTTGCGCTTGTCCAGGTCACCGAGACCCGCAGCCTTGACGGCGTTGGCGATGGCCTCGGTCTTGACCGAGCCGAACAGGCGGCCCTCAGCGCCGGCCTTGACCGGCAGCTTGACCTTGTTCGACTCGAGGGCGTCCTTGAGCGCGACGGCCTCTTCGTGGTCGTGGATGGCGCGGGACTCGCGGGCTGCGCGAATCGACGCGACCTGCTTCTCGCCGCCACGTGACCACGTGACAGCGAATCCCTGGGGGATGAGGTAGTTGCGGGCGTACCCGTCCTTGACCTCGACCACGTCACCGGCTGAGCCCAGCCCGGCGACCTCGTTCGTGAGAATCAGCTTCGACATATCCAGTCCCTACCTGCCGGCGCCGGCGTAGGGCAGAAGCGCCATCTCGCGCGCGTTCTTGATTGCGCGGGCGATGAGACGCTGCTCCTGCACGTTGACACCGGTGATGCGACGGGCGCGGATCTTCCCACGCTCCGAGATGAACTTGCGAAGCGTGGCGACGTCCTTGTAGTCAATGACGCCGACGCGGGTCGGCTTCGCGGGAGCGGCGGTCTTGCCGCCCTTCCGCGGCTTGCGGCGGTCGCCGCTCGACTTTCCAGCCATGGTTTTCCTTTACTTGAAGAGAGATCGGATGCCGAGGCATCCGGAATTCGTTAGAACGGGGTGTCGTCGCCGTAGGCGGTGCCAGGAGTGCTCCAGGCATCCGCGCCACCACCGGTGGAAGACCCGGGGGTCGACCACGGCTCGTCGGCGACCTGCGCGCGCGACTGTCCGCCACCGGAGCTGCCACCCGCGGCGCGCGTCACCTGTGCGGTGGCGTAGCGCAGCGAGGGGCCGATCTCGTCGACCTCCAGCTCGATGGCAGTGCGCTTCTCACCCTCGCGCGTCTCGTACGAGCGCTGCTTGAGGCGACCGGTCGCGATGACCCGCGAGCCCTTGGTCAGCGAACCTGCGACGTGCTCCGCGAACTCGCGCCACACGCTCGCGCGGAGGAACAGCGCTTCGCCGTCCTTCCACTCGTTCGCCTGACGGTCGAAGTTGCGCGGGGTCGACGCGATGGTGAAGTTCGCGACGGGGAGTCCGGCCTGCGTGTAGCGCAGCTCGGGATCAGCCGTGAGGTTTCCCACCACGGTGATGATCGTCTCGCCGGCCATGCTCGTTACGCGTCCTGCTTGACGGGCTTCGCGGGGCGGGCAGCCTTGCGGGCGGCCTTCTCGGCGGAGCGCTCGGCCTCGGCGGCGACCATCGCGATGGCCTCTTCCGCACGGAGCACCTTGGTGCGCATGACCAGCTCGCTGAGGTTCAGCTGACGGTCGAGCTCGTTCGTGGCGGCGCTCGTCGCGGTGAAGTTGACGACGGCGTAGATGCCTTCGGTCTTCTTCTGGATCTCGTACGCGAGACGGCGCTTGCCCCAGATGTCGACCTTGTCGATCGAGCCACCATCAGTTGTGATGACCTTCAGGAACTTGTCGAGGCTCGGGGCAACCGTGCGCTCATCGATCTCGGGGCTCAGAATGACCATGAGTTCGTACTGGTGCGTCACTAACCCACCTCCTTCGGACTAGAACGGCTGTCGGGCATTTCCCGGCAGCAGGAGGGTGTGTGCACGTCGTCACGGGCTTACGCGAACAGAGTCGCAACCGGACAACCTTGACAGTCTAGCGGATGCCTGGTTCCCGGCCGAATCGGGATGCTCCGGGCGCTCACACCGCGGCGGGCTTGCCGACCTTGTAGAAGAGGAACGGCACGGCCGACACCAGGCAGCTCAGCGCCGGCACGAGGGTGATCGCGATGAACACGGTGTTCTGCATCTGCGGGGTGACCGTGACCCCGGCCTGGTAGCCCGCGATCACCACGAAGGCGCCGAACACGAGCACGGCGAGGGCGTTCATGACCTTCGAGACGAACGTCAGCGTCGAGAACGAGATGCCGTCGTTGCGCACTCCGGTGCGGCGCTCGACGTCGTCGACCGCGTCGGCGAGCATCGTGGTCTGCACAACGAGGAACACCCCGAGCGTGAGCCCGGTCAGGAAGATGAAGATCATGATCGCGATGATGCTGGCGAATCCGACGAGGTACATCGCGACGTAGAAGACAGCCCCGGCGAGCGAGCTCCAGAGGATGAGCGACTTGCCGCTCAGCCGCCTGAGCAGCAGCGGGGTGAGGAACGACGAGAGCACCATGCCGACGATGATCGCCGCGCCGATCAGGGTGAAGTACGCCGCGTTCCCGTAGGCGATCACGACGAACACCGCGCCGCCGGCCTGCACGATGTAGCGCCCGAATCCCAGGACTGAACCCAGCAGCACCATCAGCAGGGGCGTGTTCTTGAAGAGCGTGCCGAACAGCTCCTTGAAGGTCAGTCGCTCGCGCTCGCCCTGCGCCTTCTCGCGGGTGTTGAAGAACGCCAGGAGGAACATGCCCATGCCGACGACGGATGCCACGGCCACCGCGATCGTCCAGCCCGTGGCCGTGGTCTCACCGTTGAAGCTGAACGCGAGCGCGAGCCACGGCATCCCGAGCGTGGCAAGACCGAGGGCGATCGCCCCGAACGCGCGCACGTGCGAGATCACTCCGGTGCGCTCGCTCGAATCGGGGAAGGCCGACCCGATCAGGCCCCAGAAGGGCACGTCGCAGACCGTGTACGCGAACCCCCACAGGAAGTAGCAGACGCCGAAGAAGACGAGCTTGCCCGCCTCCGAGACATCCGGGATCGCGAAGAGGAGCGTCGACAGCACGGCGACGGGCGCGGCCGAGAAGAGGATGTAGGGCCGCATCTTGCCCCACCTGGTGCGCGTCATGTCGACGAGGCTGCCCATGACGGGGTCGCTCACCGCGTCGACCAGCTTCGCGACCGTGATGATCGCGGTGACCACGGCCAGACCCTGCACGCTGATGTGGGCGTACTGAATCAGGTATACGAGGATGAACGTCGTCACCGTGGTGAGCACGATGTTCTGCCCGAAGCCGGCGACCACGATCGACGTGCGCTGGGTGCGCGGTGTGAGTGTCGCCGCGGGCGCGGGCGTCGCGGTTTCAGTCATCGCCGGGCCTCCAGCAGGATCGTCTTGATCTCGAACGGCCCGAACTCGAGGTTCGCGAGGTCGACGGCGGTCTCGCTGGTCGGCAGCTCCATGAGGTCGGTCTCCGTCGCTCGCGTGTGCGCGATGGTGGTGCGGAACGCTGTCGTGGCGGGGCGGCCGAGGCTTTCGTAGAGCCGCACGATGATGCCGCTCCCGTCCTCGGCGGGCTTGAGGGTCTCGACGATCACGGCGTCGCCGGTCGTCGCGGCCGCGGTCTCGAACAGGGCGCCGTCGGCCACGAGCAGCGGATTGTTGAGGCGATAGCCCTCGGCGATCACGGTGGCGAGGTCGCCCGGCGTGAAAGGCATGAAGGCGTAGGTGAACTGGTGGGTGCCGCGGTCCGCCGTCTTGTCGGGGAATGTCGGGGCGCGCAGCAGGTTCAGACTCACCAGGCCCTCCTTGGCGCGGTGGCCGTACTTGCTGTCGTTGAGGAGAGCGAAGCCGGCCTCGTCGTCCTGCACCGCGATCCACTTGTGTGCGCAGATCTCGAACTGGGCCTTCTCGACCGAGTCGCGCTCGGTCGTCGGCCGCCCGATGTGACCGAACTGGATATCGCACAGCGCTTCGGGACCGTAGTGGGTCGGGAAGAACTCGGCGCGCAGCATCCGATGCTTCTCGTGCCAGTCGACGTGCGTCTCGAAGCGCACCACCGGGCTGCCCGCCTCCAGGATCACGCGCTGGTGGATCGTGACCTTCGGCGCGCGGTATGCGTGGTGACGCACCACCCGCGCCCCGTCGATGCTCGTGCGGACCTCGCTGACGATGAGCGTCTGCGACTTCTTCTCGCGGTAGCCCTGGTCGATGTCCCAGGCGTCGAACGGGAACTGAAACGGGTCCTCGAACACGACGAGGCGGTTCAGGCCCGCCCCAGCATGCTCCGCGCCGCTCGCATCCGTGCACGAGATGATCTCGCCGGTGGCGTCGAACTGCAGAGTGAGGATGCCGTTGGTGATCGTGTCGGCGGTGGTCGCGAGTGAATCGAACGCGGTAGCGGGCGTCAGGGGTGCGGCGGAGTATGGACCGACGTCGGCCTGCAGCCACTCCCCGTCGACGGAGACGAGCTCGCGTCGCGCGAAGCCGGTGAGGTTGATCGCGGAGCGACCCTGCCCGGCCGGCAGCTCGGCCACCAGCTCGCCGATGTGCGCATCGAGTTCGGCGTCCACCGACTGGTACGCCTCGACGGCCTCGGTATTGACCCTGGTGATCGACGAGCCCGGAATGATGTCGTGGAACTGGTTGAGCAGCAGCACCTTCCAGTGCGCGTCGAGGGCTTCGGTGCCGCCACCGGTCAGCGCGGCGAGCGCCTCGGCGTTGTGCAGCTTGCGCTCCACGAGCCGGTTGTACTTCTTGATCGCGCCCTGGGTCGTGTACGTGCCCTGGTGCGTCTCGAGGTACAGCTCGCCGACGTGGGTGTGCGTGATCTCCTGCAGCTCGAGCGCGCGGAAGAAGCGGTCGGCCGTCGAGTACTCGACCCGCGGCAGCCCGCGGAGGTTCCGCTCGCGCCGGGTGAGCTCGAGGTGCACCTCGCCTGGCCCCCCGCCGCCGTCGCCTGCGCCGTAGACGAGCAGCGCCGATTCGAGATCGCGCTCGGGATACCGCTGCACGCCCTTGAGGAGGCCATCGGCCGCGGCGCGGCTGTTGTAGTCGCCCTCCGGGGGCATGTGCACGAGCACGGTCGACCCGTCGATGCCCTGCCAGTGGAAGGTGCGATGCGGGAACACGTTGACCTTGTTCCACGACAGCTTGATCGTCTGGAACCAGTCCATCCCGCTCTTGCGCAGGATCTGCGGCAGGTTGCCGTTGTACCCGAACGTGTCGGGCAGCCAGCAGATGCGCATGTCCTCGCGGTCGAGCCCGAACTCCTCCTCGAGGAACCGCCGCCCGTGCAGGGCCTGGCGCACCAGCGACTCGCCGCTCGGCAGGTTGGTGTCGGGCTCCACCCAGAACGCGCCCTGGAGTTCCATCCGGCCGGCGGCGACGGCATCCTTCATCCGCTCGAAGAGGGCGGGATGCTCCTGCTTCATCCACTGCATCTGCTGCGGCTGGCTCGTGCCGTAGATGTAGTCATCCGTGCGGTCGATGTTCTTGAGGGCGTTCGCGTACGTGCGCGCGGCCTTGCGGCGCGTCTCGCGCAGCGGCCACAGCCAGGCCATGTCGAGGTGGCCATGGCCGACGGCGCTGTAGACGAAGTCGCTATCGGATGCCGCGGCCAGCGGCCCCGCGAGTGCGTCCCGCGCGGCCTGGGCGTCGCCCGCAGTGAAGCGACCGTACGCCACCCGCAGGGCGGCGTTCAGCTCAGCGGCGAGCGCGGCGTCTTGGGTGGCATCGGCGAGCACCGCGAGCGTGAGGTAGTCGTAGTAGAGGTCGAACACCGCGTCGTCGCGGCGGGCGAGATGCGCGTCGTGGAACTTGGCCTTGCCGAAGTCGTAGAGCAGCCAGCCGTTGTAGGCGACGTCGGCGTAGAACTCGATGTGCCCGGTGCTCGTGTCGACGCCGTGCACGGGCCGGTGCTGGCCGCCGCTGTGCGGCAGGTCGCCCTGGATCCATACCGTGCTGACCGAATCGAGCACCTCGCCGGCCGCGGAGTAGATGAGTCCCTCGCCGCGGATGCCGAGCATCGCGACAGCATCGGCCGCGCCCGCGGGCACGTCGCCGGTGATGCGCAGCCAGGCGCAGTCGAACTTGGCGCCCCACGCGGCGCCGTTGCGGAGCGGGCGGAAGGCCCCGCGGTCGAGGTCGGCGAACGGGATGGGCTCGTCGGAGCGCAGCACCTCGGCGCGCAGCGGCGCGAGGACCGTGTAGATGCGCTCGCGGATGCGGCGGAGGCGGCCGTACTCGCGCGGCTGCCGCAGCGCGTAGCCGCCGAGATCAGCGATCAGACCAGGCATGTCGAAACTCTCCCACCGCGCACTCCGTTGTGGTGCCCTCGGTGGGACCGCGCGCTTCGCTCGAATCACCCTACCCGCGGCGCCAAACCGGTCAGTGGTGCGTGTGAACAACCCGTCCGGTCGAGAGGTCCGCGCCGAGCTCAGCGGAACGCCGGGATGCCGGTCAGGTGCTGCCCGAGGATGAGGGTGTGCACCTCGTCGGTGCCCTCATATGTCCGCACCGACTCGAGGTTCGCGGCATGCCGGATCGGGCTGTTCTCGATGAGGATGCCGTTGCCGCCGAGGATGGTCCGCGCCTCGCGCGCGATCGCGATGGCCTCCCGCACGTTGTTGAGCTTGCCGAGCGAGATCTGCTCCGGCCGGAGCCGCCCCTGGTCCTTGAGGCGGCCGAGATGCAGCGCAAGGAGCGCCCCCTTCTGCAGCTCCACGGCCATGTCGACGAGCTTCTGCTGGGTGAGCTGGAACCCCGCGATCGGCCGGCCGAACTGCTCCCGCGACAGCGAGTACCGCAGGGCCGCCTCGAAGCTGTCCCGGCCGGCGCCGAGCGCGCCCCACACGATTCCGTAGCGCGCTTCGCTCAACCCGGAGAACGGCCCGCGCAGCCCCTCCGCGCCTGGCAGCAGGGCCGCGGCCGGCAGCCGCACGTCATCGAAGTGCAGCTCGCACTGGATCGATGCGCGCATCGACAGCTTCGGCTCGATCACCGTCGCGCGGAAGCCCGGCGCGTCGGTCGGGACGAGGAATCCGCGGATGCCGTCCTCGGTCTGGGCCCAGATCACGGCGACCTGCGCGATCGACGCCAGCCCGATCCACCGCTTCGAGCCGCTCAGCACCCAGTCGGCGCCGTCGCGCCGCGCGAACGTCTTCATGCTCGCGGGATCGGAGCCCGCGTCGGGCTCGGTCAGGCCGAAGCATCCGATGACCTCGCCGCGCGCCATCCGCGGCAGCCACTCCTGCTTCTGCGCCTCGGTCCCCCAGCGATGGATCGACCCCATCGCGAGCGACCCCTGCACCGACACGAACGTGCGGATCCCGGAGTCGCCGGCCTCGAGCTCGAGCGCGGCGAGGCCGTACGCGACGGCGCTGCGGCCGGGGCATCCGTATCCCTCGAGGGTCATCCCGAGCACGCCCAGCTCGCCCAGCTCGCGCGCGAGCTCGGCCGGGAAGACCGCCCGGTCGAACCAGTCCGCGATGTTCGGCCGGATCCGCTCGTCGACGAAGCCGCGCACCCGGTCGCGCACCGCCCGCTCGTCGTCGCTCAGCAGCGCGTCGATGCCGAGGACATCGGATGCCGCGCGCAGCGCCTCGAGATCGTCCGGGTTCCTCGGTTCCATGCGCCACTCCTTCGCTCGCTGGTTCGATCATGCCGTGATAGCGTTCCAGCGATCGTGAACCGTCGACAGGAGGTGAGTCCCATGAACGCAGTATCCAGAGTGGGCGCTCCCCTGCAGTCCACGATCGCGCGACTGACGTAGTCGCCACCGGGAGCGCCAGACAGGCAATTCGCGAAAGGCGACTCCCATGAACACCACCCCTTCTTCCTCTCTGCACGCCACCGAGCGCGCGCTCGTTCTCGGCGGCGGCGGATCGGCCGGCAACGCCTGGGTGATCGGCGTCATCGCCGGCCTGGCCGAAGCCGGACTGGACGTGACCACGGCCGACCTGACCATCGGCACATCATCCGGATCGACGAACGCGGCTCAGCTCGCCGGCGCGACCCCGGGTGAGCTCTATGCCGAGACCATCGCCGCGGTCCCTCCGCAGCGGCCCGCTCCGGGTGAACCCGAGCGCCGACGCGCGGCCCCGAGACCGGTGGCCGACCATCTGGAGAGATTCCGCGCGATCATCGCGACCTCGACGGACGCCGCCGACATGCGCCGCCGCATGGGTGCACTGACGCTCGAGCACGATGCGGCATCGGACGGCTCCGGGAGTGTACGGTGGCGCGACATCGTCGCCGCCCGCCTTCCCCGCCGGGAGTGGCCGGACCGGACGATCTTCATCACGGCCGTCGACGCCCGCACCGGTGAGCCTGTCGTGTTCGACCGTCACAGCGGCGTCGACCTGGTGGACGCCGTCGCCGCCAGCACCTCCGGCGGCGCATCCGCCTACCGGATCGGCGACGGTCGCTATATCGACGGCGGCTACCGCTCCAACGCAGAGAACGCCGATCTGGCGGCCGGCTACGGGCGGGTGCTGGTGCTGTCGCCGCTGAGCGGCAGATCGCTGCATCCCTCTGAGTGGGGCACCCATCTCGCCACCCAGGTCGACGACCTCCGCGCAGCGGGGAGCCGGGTCGAGACGATCTTCCCGAACAGCGGCGCCGCACCCCTGTTCGGTGAGAATGCGATGGATCCGTCGCTGCGGGCGCCCGCTGCCCGCGCCGGGTACGACCAGGGCAGAGCCCTCGCCGAGCCGCTCGCGGAATTCTGGCGCTGACACCTGCGCGAACCGTCGCGCGTCCCCCGCTACGTTGGGCGCATGGATCCCCGCCCGCTCACCGAGCCCGTGGACCGCACGGCCGTCACCGCGTACGCGCGCCGGCTGCGGCAGGAAGGCCGGGCGCCTCAGGCGTTCGGCGGCATCGCCGTAGTCATCACCGCCTTGGTGATCGTCGTCTTCGTGTGCGTGTTCGGCACGACGTTCCTCTCGATCGCCGGATCGGTCATCGCTCTCAGCGCGGGCGGCGCACAGACGGGCGGTCCGGCGGCGGCGGTGTTCCTGGTCGTGCCGTTCCTCATCATGGCGGCGATCGCCGTCGCGGTCGTGTTCGGTGTCATCCGCGCCCTCAGCGGCACGAGCGAGCGCTGGTACCGCCTCGACCGATTCGCGCGGGCGAACGGAATGTCGTACGTGCCGCACGTGGCGGCGCCGCGCCTGCCAGGCATGATCTTCGGCCTCGGCGAGTCCCGCCAGGCGACGGATCTCGTCCGCGGCGAGCATCCGCGGTTCGTCGAGTTCGGCAACTACTCGTATTCGACCGGCTCGGGCAAGAGCCAGACCACCCACCAGTGGGGCTATGTCGCGGTCAAGCTGGACGTGCCGCTGCCGAACATCGTGCTCGACGCGACCAGCAACAACTCGTTCCTCGGATCGAACCTCCCGTCGGCCTTCGACCGCAAGCAGCGGCTCGAACTCGAGGGTGACTTCAATGAGCACTTCGCGCTGTACTGCCCGGTCGGCTACGAGCGCGATGCGCTGTATCTGTTCACCCCCGACATCATGGCGAGGTTCATCGACCACGCGGCGGCGCTCGATGTCGAGATCGTCGACGACTGGCTGTTCCTGTACGGCCAGCGGTCCTTCTCCACGCTGGATCCGGCAACCTGGGCGTGGCTGTTCTCCGTGGTGGGTGCGCTGCTCGACAAATTCGCGCAATGGTCGCGCTGGCGCGATGAACGACTGGCGACGGATGCCGCGGCCGCGGCATCCGTCACGTCATCGTCGGCCGGCGCCGCGGTGGGAACCGCAGTGCCCTTCACCCCGCCTGCTGCGCTGCTTCGACCGCCGCCAGGCGTGGCGCCGCCCGGCCGCCGTCTCACGAAGGGCGTCAGATGGTTCACCGTCGTGTTCATCGTCGTCTTCGTGGCCATCTGGCTGTTCCAGATGTTCGCCGGCGGGATCCTCGCGCTGCTGTCCTGACTCCGTCAGCGCAGACGCGTGATGAGCCGGTGCACCGGCGCGACCAGGAGAAGCAGGAACATCGCCCAATACCCCACGTCCTTGAACACCAGCGCGACGGCGAGCGCGAGGAGGAACAGCGCCAGGGTCACCAGGTCCGCCGTCAACCCGCTGCGCAGGCGCGATTCGGGGATGTCATGGAGCGATGGATGCCGCAGCACATACAGGCGGCTCAGGAACATCACCAGGCTGGTCAGGGCGAGGGTGCCGATGTAGAGGACCTCCTGCCCGGCATCCGTCTCGAGCTGGCCCAGCAGAGCGGTGGGGATCGGCAGCCAGACGATGGTGAACATCCACGCGATCGTCAGCCACAGGAGGCCGTTCGTCACTCGATGGATGCCGGCGAAGAGACGGTGGTGGGTCAGCCAGAAGTTCGCGATCAGCACGAAGCTGAGGACGAAGCTGAAGAGCTGGCCGGTGTTCTGGGGTTGGGTCAGCCACTCGAACGAGGTGAGGTGGTCGGCGGCGGCCTCGCCCACGCTCTCCATGAGCGGCAGGATCAGCAGCGTCATCGCGATAGCCACGACGGCATCGCAGAACGCCTTCAGCCGTTCGGCCGGGAGGGTTGCCGCGGACGCCGCGCCGGGCGCCGGCGCTGTGCGCTCCGAGTTGTCGGTCATGACCGCTACGGTAGCGGCCGCTCTGCCGTGGTCGGGAAACGTGACGCAGCCTCGGCCTTAGTCTCGACGCCAGGCGCTCATCGGTGGGAAGGGCGATCCGGGCAGAGTATCGCAGTCGGATGACTGGGCGTGGTTGGTCACACCCGTTGCGGTAGCGGGCGCAACTCGGTCAGAGCTCGCGCGTCGCGTTCCATGCAGCGCGGCGAGCGGCCTGCTCTTCGGGATCGGGCACCGGGAGCGACGCTATGAGACGCTTCGTGTACGGGTCCTGCGGGTTGCCGAGCACCTGAGCGGTCGGACCCTCCTCCGCGATCACTCCGTTGTGGAGCACCACGATCTTGTGCGCGAGCATGTCGACGACGGCGAGATCGTGCGTGATGAAGAGGGTTGCGAACCCGAACTGCGCCTGCAGTTCCTGGAAGAGCTCGAGGACCTTCGCCTGCACCGAGACGTCGAGGGCACTCGTCGGCTCGTCGGCGATCAGCAGCTTCGGGTCGAGAGCGAGAGCCCGGGCCAGCGAGGCCCGCTGGCGCTGACCGCCCGAGAGCTCGTGCGGGAATCGATCGCCGAACGCCTTCGGCAGCTGCACGGCCTCTAGAAGCTCGTCGACCTTGGTTCGCACCGCGACCGCGTCTCGCTCGGAGCCGTGGACGATCAACGGCTCTGCGACGTTCTGCGCGATCGTGATGAGCGGGTTGAAGCTGGTCGCCGGGTCCTGGAACACGAAGCCCAGCTCCTTGCGGTGCGGCCGGAACTGCCGCTCCTTCACCCCGCGCATCTCGACGCCGAGCACTCGAAGCGATCCATCGGCAACCGGTGTCAGGCCCGCGATCGCGCGGCCGATGGTGGTCTTGCCCGATCCGCTCTCACCGACGAGTCCGAGGACCTCACCGGGCGCGATCGAGAAGCTGACGCGGTCGACGGCGCGGAACATGGATCGGCCGAATCGTCCGGCGTACTCGATGACGAGTTCGTCCGCGACGACGACAGGCTCTGCAGCGGTGTCTGATGAGGGGAGCTGTCGGTCGGTGATCTCGAGACGGGGAACCGCAGCGAGTAGGCGCTTCGTGTAGTCGTGCTGCGGCGCCGCGAACAGATCGCGCGCGGGAGCGGTTTCGACGATCTCGCCGTTCAACATAACCGCGACGCGGTCTGCGAGATCGGCGACGACGCCCATGTTGTGCGTGATCAGGACGATCGCGGTGCCATCCTCGTCGCGCAGCGTGCGCAGCAGTTGGAGGATCTCCGCCTGTACGGTCACGTCGAGAGCAGTCGTCGGCTCGTCGGCGACGATGACGGTCGGGTCGAGCGCGAGCGCCATCGCGATCACGATGCGTTGCTTCTGTCCGCCGGAGAACTGATGGGGGTAGTCGTTCACCCGGTGCTCGGGGTCGGGGATGCCGACACGTCCGAGCATCTGGACAGCACGCGCCTTTGCCTCGGACTTGGAGTACTTCCCGTGCGCCCGCAGACCCTCAGCCAGCTGCCAACCCACCGTATAGACGGGATTCAGCGCGGTGGAAGGCTCCTGGAAGATCATCGCGGCTTTCGTGCCGCGCACTTCCCGCATCTCCTTCTTGTCGAGCCCGATGACCTCGGTGCCGTCGAGGAGGACGGTGCCCTGCATCAGAGCGGTCTCGGGTAGCAGGCCGAGGATGGTCCGGGCGGTCACGGTCTTGCCACTGCCCGACTCGCCGACGATCGCCAGCACTTCGCCGCGGCGAACATCGAGTGACACTTTGCGAACGGCGCGAACGTCTCCGCCATCGGTGGCGAACGTCACATCGAGGTCGCGGATCTCCACCGCGAGGGCATCGGATGCTGTGGGTACGGCAGCCATCACTCGACCTCTCCCATGAATTCGCGGGTCGCCGGCTGGGACGCGGCGACGGCGTCGGCCGGAGTCTGCTTGGTCGCACGACGACGCGCCCGCAGGCGCGGGTCGGCCAGGTCGTTCAGGCTCTCTCCGATGAGCGTCATCCCCAGGATCGCGAGGACCAGAGCGGTGCCGGGCGGGATTGCCGTCCACCAGATGCCCGCGGATACGTCGCCGATCGATTCCTTGAGGTCGTAGCCCCATTCAGCGGCCGCCGTCGGCTCGATGCCGAAGCCCAGGAAGCCCAGGGCGGCGAGAGTCGCGATCGCCTCCGAGGCGTTCAAGGTCACGATGAGCGGCAGTGTCCGCGTGGCGTTGCGCAGGACGTGCACGAACATGATGCGTGGCGTCGAGGCGCCGATGACCTTGGCTGACTCGACGAAGGCCTCCGACTTGACTCGAACCACCTCGGACCGGACGACGCGGAAGTACTGCGGAATGAACACGACGGTGATCGAGATCGCGGCCGCCATGATGCCCGGCCAGAGACCGGATTGACCCCCACTGATGGCGATGGCAGCCACGATCGCGAGCAGGAGGGTCGGGAAGGCGTAGATCGCGTCGGCGACGACGACCGCCGTTTTGTCCATCCACCCGCCGAGATATCCCGATACGAGCCCGAGCAGGATGCCGATGAACACCGAGAGGATCAGGGCGACGACGACGACGAGGAGCGACGTCTGGGCACCCCAGATCGTGCGCGACAGCACGTCATAACCACCGACGGTCGTTCCGAGCCAGTGCTCCGGGCTCGGTGGCTGTTGGGCGCCGAAGAGCCCGTCCGGACCGCGCAGCTGGGCGAAGCCGTACGGCGCAAGCCATGGTGCGAAGATCGCGAGCAGAGCGAAGAAGCTTGTGAGCGCAAGGCCCGCGATGAGCATGCCGCGCTGCAGACCGACGCTCTGCCGCAGCTGATGCACGACGGGCAGGCGGGTGAAGATGCCAGACTTCGCCATCTCAGTACCTCACCCTCGGGTCGAGGAAGGCGGCTATGACGTCCACCGCGAAGTTCGTGAGCGCGACGAGGATGGCGATGAGCGCGACGATGCCCTGAATGGCGACGAAGTCACGGGAGCCGAGGTACTTCGCGAGCTGGAACCCGAGTCCCTGCCATTCGAAGGTGGTCTCCGTGAGGACGGCACCCCCGAGGAGCAGGGCGATCTGCAACCCGATGACCGTGATGATGGGGATGAGGGCGGGCTTGAAGGCATGTCTCCGGACCAGCCGGTATTCGCTCACGCCACGTGAGCGCGCCGCGTCGATGTAGGGCATGTTGTGCGTGCCGATGACGTTGGTCCGAACCAGGCGAAGGAAGATGCCCGCCGTCGCGAGCCCCAGCACCATGGCGGGCAGAACGGCGTGAAGCAGGACGTCCTGCACATAGGCGGGATTGCCCGACGCGATGGCGTCGATGAGGTAGATGCCGGTGCCGCCCTGACGCTCGAGCGCGATCTCGGTGCGCACGCTCGCGCGACCGCTCACCGGGAACCAGCCCAGCCAGACCGAGAAGACGAGCTTCGCGAGGAGGCCGGCGAAGAACACCGGCGTCGCGTAGAAGAGGATCGCGCTCACGCGGAGGCCGGCATCCGTGCCGCGATCGCGGCGGGCTGCTGCGACCATTCCGAGGGGTATGCCGACGACCAGCGCGATGATGAGCGCATACATCACGAGCTCGAAGGTGGCCAGTCCGTATTGGACGACGACCTCGGTCACCAGCCGATTGTCAGTGAGCGTCGTGCCGAAGTTGCCGGTGAAGACCTTACCGAGGTACTCGAGGTACTGGACGATCGCCGGCCGGTCATAGCCCGCGTCGTGGATACGCTCCTGAAGCTGGTCGGCGGGCAGCCGGCCGCCCAGCGCCGCCGTGATGGGGTCGCCCGTCAGTCGCACGAGGAAGAAGACGAGCGTCACGAGGATGAAGATCGTCGGGATGATCAGGAGGAACCGCACCAAGATGTAGCGGCCGAGCGTCCCACCGGAACGCGCCCGCCGGCGCGCGAGAAATGTCGGAGGCTGGTCGATCGACGCAACGACGTCACTCGTCATGGGGGGAGCCTATCTGTGAGGGTGCAAAGCGCCGCACGCCGATGAGGCGGCCCGCACGCGAGCCGCCCCATCGGTCATCGTTCGACTACTTCGTGAGAGGTGCGAACCGGAACTTGAACGACGCGTCGAGGATGACCCCGTCAACGTCGGCACCGGCCACGGCCACCTGGGCACCCTGCAGCAGCGGAACGGTCGAGAGGTCGTTCGCCACGAGCTCTTGGATCTGCTCGATGTCCGCGGTGCGGGTCGCCGGGTCGGTCTCGACTGCCTGCTCCAGGATGAGGTCGTTGACTTCGGGGTTGTCGTAGTGGTTCCCGAGGAAGTTCTCCTTCAGGAAGAACGGCGTGAGGTAGTTGTCGGCGTCGGAGTAGTCCGGGAACCAGCCGAGCTGGTACGCGGGGTACACGTCGGCCGTGCGGTCCTTCGAGTACTGGACCCACTCGGTCGACTTGAGGTCGACGGCGAACAGACCGCTCTCCTCGAGCTGCGACTTCACGAGCGCGTACTCGTCTCCCGACGACGGGCCGTAGTGGTCCGGGCTGTACTGCAGACTCAGCGCGACCGGGGTGGTGACTCCGGCTGCCTCGAGGGCGGCCTTTGCCTTGTCGACATCCGGGCCGCCGTCGCCGTCGCCGTAGAGGCCCTTCAGTGCGTCAGTCGCGCCGGCGAAGCCCTCGGGCACGTAGGAGTACAGCGGGGTGTAGGTGCCCTTGTAGACCTGCTCCGAGATCTCCTGCCGGTCGACGAGGTCGGCCACGGCCTGACGGACCGCGAGCGCCTTGGCCGTATCTGCTTCGGGGGTCGTGGCGCCGTAGGGCTGCGTGTCGAAGTTGAAGACGATGTAGCGAATCTCGCCGCCCGGGCCGTTGACGACCTTGACCGCGTCGTTTCCGCTCAGGTCGTCGACGTCGGTCGACGAGAGGCTGCGGTATGCGACATCCACATCGCCTTCCTGAACCGCGAGCTTCAGGTTCGAGGACTCGGCGAAGTAGCTGAGGATCACGCCGCCGTTGACCGGCGCAGCGAGCAGACCCTGGTAGTTCTCATTGGGAGTGAACTCGACGGTCTTGTTGAAGTCCCACGACGTGATCGCGTACGGTCCGCCGAACGCGTTGGCGTCGACGATGTCCTGGTCGGCCGTGAGCGCGTCGGCCGAGAAGACCTCGTCGTCGACGATCGCGCCAGGGAAGCTCGTCAGGATGAAGGGGAAGATCTGGTCGTTCTCTGCCTTCATGTGGAAGACCACCGTGGTGTCGTCCACCGCCTCGACGCTGTCGAGGTTGTAGAGCAGGCTCGAGGCGCCATTCGGGTCAGCGATCGCGAGGTTTCGGTCGAACGAGAACTTGACGTCAGCAGACGTCAGGTCGTTGCCGTTCGCCCACTTCAGACCGGCCGGGAGCTTCACGGTGTACTCCGTGGGCGAGGTGAACTCGGCGCTCTCGGCGAGGTCGGGGACGACCTCGTTGCTGTTGTAGTCGGTGTTGACCAGGTACGGGAAGACCTGGGTCTG
This sequence comes from Microbacterium sp. P5_E9, assembly GCF_054049175.1. Taxonomy (NCBI): domain Bacteria; kingdom Bacillati; phylum Actinomycetota; class Actinomycetes; order Micrococcales; family Microbacteriaceae; genus Microbacterium; species Microbacterium sp. P5_E9. Next base: position 18,462 of record NZ_JBFUMV010000004.1, read on the forward strand.
GACAGCGAGCGAGCCGTTGTCGTACGAGCCTGCGGGGTCGAGGGTCGTGACCTTGTCGGTGGTGCCCACGATGAGCGGCTCGCCCGAGGCGTCCGCGGATTCAGTGTCCCCGCCGCCACCGGCGCAGCCGGCGAGGAGGAGGGCGGAAGCGCCGAAGGCGCCGATGGCGAGGCCGAGACGGCCGCGCCCGCTGTGGTGCAGTGACATAGTGCTACCTCTGCTGGGAAGGGATGGGCCGTCGGATGAGTGCGACCCTGCCGCTATCCTTGTTCGCCGCACGCCCGATCGGCAATCCGGTGAACGTATCGTAACCAGACCGAAACGCAAGGGGACCGGGCGCTCGTAGGGGCGCAGCGTTTCAGAACGCCGCGCCCCCAGAACCGCGACGGCTAACTGCAGCCGTGCGCGGCGGCGAGCCCGCTCTCGATCCAGACCCGCGCCCCGCCGACGGAGCCATCGATGTGGCCCGCCTGGCGAGCGCCCGAGACCAACTGACCATAGCTCGAGCCGCAGTCATTGATCTGCTTGCCGAAGCCGTCCGACGCCATCGCCGCTGTCGGCGCCGCCAGAGCCGCCATCGCCGCGATCGTGACGGCCGTGACCGTCATTGTGATGCGCTTGCGCATGTGTCCCTCCTCCATTGGATCCGATGTCGCGACAGTGCGACATCGCTAGAGAGACTAGCGATAATTTGCTAGTTTAGCTAGCAATATTATGCCACTCATCAATTAATGTGGCGCCATCGGACCGGGTGGACAGCTTGGTGGCACCGATCAGTCCAGGGCTGCGTTGACCGCCGACGTCAGGGACGAGAACCGCGCGTTGTCGGCGAGGTCCTCGACCAGCACTGCGCGACCCGAGGCGTCCGCGAGGGGGACCTGCCAGTTCGGGTACTCCAGGTCGGTCCCTGGCTGATTCTGCACTCGACGCTCGCCGACCGCGTCGACGAGTGACACACCCAGGAGCCGAGACGGCGAAGCGGTGAGGAAGACGTGCAGTGCCTCGACGATCTCCTGCTCGGTGGCGTCCGGGCCGATGAGCCCCCGCTGCCGCAGGATCGAGAGCATGGTGTCGCGCTCGCGCGCGGCATCCGCCCGCTCTTCGGCGACCGGACGCGTCAGCAGTCCCAGACGCGCACGCAGGTCGACGTGCTCGCCCGCGAGGTAGCCCGCTGTGGGCGGCAGATCGTGCGTGTTCACCGTCGCGAGCAGCGCCTCACGGTAGTGCTCCGGCGGTGTCGGGCCGCCGTTCTCGTGCTCGAACCACAGCACGGAGGTGCCCAGGATGCCGCGGGACGACAGGTAGTCGCGCACCCACGGCTCGACGTTTCCGAGGTCCTCCCCGATCACGACGGCACCCGCGCGATGCGCCTCGAGCGCGAGGACCCCGATCATGGCCTCATGGTCGTACCGCACATACGTGCCGGCCGCTGCGCCGAGCTCCGCCGGGATCCACCACAGCCGGAAGAACCCGATGATGTGGTCGATGCGCAGGGCGCCGGCGTGCCGCAGCAGGGTGCGGATCATGTCGCGCAGGGGGGCGTAGCCCGACCGGGCGAGCGCATCGGGCAGCCACGGGGGCTGGTTCCAGTTCTGCCCGAGCTGGTTGTACATGTCGGGCGGCGCCCCCACGAGCATCCCCTGGGCGTACGTCTCACGAAGGGACCAGGCATCCGACCCCTTCGTATGCACGCCCACCGCAAGGTCGTGCATGATCCCTATGCGCATCCCGGCGTCCTTCGCCGCCGCCTGCGCCGCGCGCACCTGTTCGTCCGCGACCCATTGCAGCCACGAGTGGAACGCCACCCGCTCCGCGAGCTCGCCCCGCAGCCGCGCGATGAGCGGCGATCCGATGTCCCATGCCTCGTCCGGGCGCTCCTCACCATCGGCGAGCCGGCCGGCGTAGTGCTCCTCGAGGGCGCACCAGAGCGCGAAGTCGGCGAGCGGACGACCCTCCCGCGCTACGAAGGCGTCGAGCGACGACTGCCTGCCCGGCGAGCGGGGTGCGGCGAAGACGATCTCGAGCGCCGCGCGCTTCGCCAGCCACGCCGCATCACGATCGATGCGGGACGCATCCGTGTTGGATCCCGACACCGTCTCGCGGACTCGCGCGATCACCGCACGATCCTCGGTCGACAGATATGACGCCTCGCGGATGTCCTCGGGACGGACATAGAGGGGCGCCAGGAAGCGACGAGTCGCGGGCAGGTACGGCGAGGGCTCGATGCGGGGGGTGACCTCCGCCGCGTGGATGGGATTGACGAGGAGGAAGTCGGCACCATGCGTTCCGGCGATCGCGGCGATGTCGCCGAGGTCCGCGAAGTCGCCGATGCCCCATGAGCCGCGCGAGCGCACCGAGTACAGCTGCGCCATGAGCCCCCACGCCCTGCCACCGTGGCGTCCAGGCGGCACCGGCAGCCGGTCGGGGGTGACGACGAGCGGGGCGGCGGCCGTGCGATCGTCGCTGTCCGCGCCGAACGGCCGCTGCCGGGCGTGGACCGTGTGCCACCCGAGGGGCAGATCCGCGGGCAGCGGCACGCTGACGTGCCACACCACGACGCCATCGACGATCCGCGAGTCGGGACGCTGATCGGGAATCGGGATGCCGCGCCACGACCCGTCTTCCAGTTCGACGGTCAGGGTGACGTCGTGAGCGTCCGCGACGTGCACGCTGAGCTCGCCGGATCCCACGCGAACGACCAGCGATGGCGGCAGCAGCTCGCGCCAGACTCGTTCCTCAGCATCGGCGATGGCCTGCTCGGCCTCGGCGTCCGTCTCAGCTGTCACGCCCATGGCCCGCAGCACGGCCCGCAGCGTCGTGGCCGGCACCTCGACGCGATCGCCGAAGAACGACCAATATGACGTGGCGACGCCGCGGCTCTCGGCGAGCGCCACGAGCGCGGCCGTCGGGTCGTCTGCTTCGGTGGTTCCGCTCATCGTCTTGTCGTCCTCCCAGACCTGGCACCCACCCTGCCAGGCCGAAGCGCCCGGCGCGATCTCAGCACTCGACCGACACGCTTGGAGAGATCACTTCCACGCTTCGCGCACTACTGCGCATTCCGTGGTACTGTCCATCGCATAGTGAGTCGCGAGGAGGCGGGATGGATACCACCCAGCTGTTGAAGGGGGTGCTCGACGCCGCCGTGCTTGCCGTCGTCCAGCACGACGATGCGTACGGGTATGACATCGTCCGACGCCTCCGGGATGCCGGACTCGGCGACGTCGGCGACGCGTCGGTGTATGGCACCCTGCGCCGGCTCTACAGCGCGGGCGCGCTGTCGAGCTACGTCGTTCCGTCTGACGGTGGGCCGCACCGCAAGTACTACGCGATCAACGCGCAGGGCCGGGAGATGCTCGCCACCCAGCGCGTGGAGTGGGGAAGCTTCGCCGCCGCGATGTCGGGCCTGCTCGACGTTCCCGCTCCCACCACCAAGACCCTGCGCACGATCGGAGAGAACCGATGACCGCGACGACCACGGCCCCAGAGATCGCCGCCTTCGCGGCATCCGTCCGTCGGCATCTCGACGACCTGCCCGCCGATGACGTCGACGATCTCGTCGATGGCCTCGAAGCCGATCTTCTCGAGCAGGCCGCCGAGAGCGAGGGCTTCGAGATTCCGGATGCCGCGACGTACGCTGCAGAGCTGCGCGCGGCCGCGGGGCTCCCGGAGCGGGCCGAGACGCCGGCGCCTGGCCCGACGGTGCGGGAACGGGTGATCGCGTCCGGCGCCGGCATGCTTCGGCGGATTCGCGCGAATCGTGCAGGAGCGTGGACGATCGACCTGCTCGTCGCACTCCGCCCGGTGTGGTGGCTGCTGCGCGGCTGGGTGCTGTACTTCGGCCTGGGCATCGTGACCGGGATCGGAACTCTGCTGCCCGCGAGCGCCGCGGCGGTCGTGCTTTTCGCCGCGATGATGCTGCTGAGCATCCAATGGGGCCGTGGTCGCTGGTTGCCCTTCGCGTGGCTGCGGGTGGTGCGCGTGATCATCGACATCGCGGCGGTGATCTTCGTACCGGTTCTGCTCGCTGCCCTCATGTCATACATGTCGGGTCCGAGTGGCGGGGTCGAGTACATCGACACCAGTCAGCCCGGCCTCACCATCGATGGCGAGCGCATCCGGAACATCTTCGCGTACGACGCCGACGGCACTCCACTCACCGACGTGCAGCTCTTCGACCAGGCCGGCCGGCCGCTCACCACGGTTGGTGATGCGGGCGGGACGACGCCGGTCGACGACTACTTCCTGTACGGCGGCGGCCCCGTCCCCGTCGCGTTGTCGGTTCCCGGTCGTGCTCCGATCTGGAACGTATACCCCCTCGCTGAGCTCCCGGCCGATGCTCCGCTCGATGAGACCGGCAGCCCGGACACGTCGAAGGCGACGACGCCGATCTTCCCGTTCCCCTTCGTCCCGGCGGTTCCGGTCACGGCAGCGGATGCCGCAACTCCGGCCGTCACCCCCGCCGCCACGCCGGAGCCGACTCCCGCGGTGACACCGTGATCGCCGAAACGCAGACGGCCGCGATCACCGAGGCGCCCGCCMACGTGGCGATCGTGGATCCGGCATCCGTTCTCACGCCAAAGGGGGTCGTGAGCATCGACGTCACGTTCCTCGTGCGGGCTGCCCTGGCCGCCAGCCCCTGACCCCGCGCCGGGGTCAGCCTCGGGCGGCCCACCAGTCGCGCAGGCGCCGCTCGGCCTCTTCCTCGCCGATGCGGCCCTCATCGAGGCGGACGTCGAGGAGGAACCGATACGCCTCGCCGACCTCGCGGCCGGGGCCGATGCCGAGCACCTCCTGGATGCGGTTGCCGTCGAGCTCGGGACGCATCGCGTCGAGCTCCTCCTGCTCGGCCAACTCGTCGATGCGCCGCTCGATGTCGTCGTACGCATGCGCGAGCCGCGACGCCTTGCGCTGGTTGCGGGTCGTCACGTCGGCGCGGGTGAGGATGTGGAGTCGATCCAGTTCGGCTCCGGCATCCCGCACATACCGGCGCACGGCCGAATCGGTCCACGCGCCTTCGGAATAGCCGAAGAACCGCAGGTGCAGCTCGATGAGCCGGCTGACGACATTCGTGGTGTCGCTGTCGAAGCGCAGGGCCTGCAGGCGCTTGCGGGCCAGTCGCGAGCCGCGCACGTCGTGGTGATGGAAGGTGACCCCACCGCCCGGCTCGAGCTTTCGGGTCGAGGGCTTGCCGATGTCGTGCAGCAAGGCCGCCAGGCGCAGCGGCACGTCGGGCGCGGCATCCGGATTCCTCATGCGCTCGAGGGCGATCGCCTGCCGCAGCACGGTCAGCGAGTGCTCGTACACGTCCTTGTGATGGTGGTGCTCGTCGATCTCGAGGCGCAGGGCCGAGACCTCGGGAAGGAACTGGTCGATGAGGCCGGTCTCGACGAGGAGGCGGATGCCGCGCACCGGGTCGTCGGTCTGCAGCAGCCGCACAATCTCGCCCTGGACACGCTCGGGGCTCACGATCGAGAGGGTGGATCGCAGTTCAGCGATGGCCGCTTCGGTCCCCGATTCGACGATGAAGCCCAGCTGGGCGGTGAAGCGGGCGGCGCGCAGCATGCGGAGGGGGTCGTCGCCGAAGCTGACCCGCGGATCGGCCGGAGTGCGCAGGAGCTGGGACAGCAGGTCTTCGACCCCGCCGGTCGGATCGACCAGGGTGCGCTCGGGCACCCGCAGCGCCATGGAGTTGACCGTGAAGTCGCGGCGCACGAGGTCCGCTTCGAGGGAGTCGCCGAACGCGATCGTCGGCTTGCGCGTCACCCCGTCGTAGCTGTCGGCACGGTAGGTGGTGATCTCGACCTGCTCGCCCGCGATCCGGGCGCCGATCGTGCCGAACGCGCGCCCGATGTCCCAGTGCGCGGAGCTGATCGGCTTGACGATCCGGAGGATGTCGTCCGGGCGGGCATCCGTGGTGAAGTCGAGGTCGTTCGTCGCGTGGCCGAGAAGTGCGTCCCGCACCGGGCCGCCGACGATCGCGAGCTCGAACCCTGCGTCGGCGAACGCGCGGGCGAGCTTCGCCACCACGGGAATCTCGGCGAGCGCGCCGAGGCGGGCCACGCCCTCGGCCATCTTGAGCATGCTTCGAGCCTACCGAGGCCTGCCTCAGAGAACGGTGGGGGTCAAGGCAGGCGCAGGAAGCCCGTGAAGACCAATTCGCGCACCCGCGGCAGGACGTCGGCGCGCAGGAGCGCGGCGTCCACCTCGAGGAGGTCGGCGATGGCATCGATGAGCACGCCGACCGCGAGGTCGCCATCGAACGCGCCGACGAGCGCCGCCGTGCCGGGGTCGACCTGCAGCGTGCGGCCGAACCCGCCGCCCTGCCGCAGTTCGATCACCTGCGGTGCCTCATCGCCGGGCAGCTGGTGGCGCGCCTCGGTGACATCGGAAGCGACGACGAGGACGGATGCCGCGAGCCCCGCGTCGTCGAGCGCCGCGAGCCGGTCGTGTGCGGCGAGGGCCTCGCCGAGGTGACCGCCGAGGCTTCTGCCCACCGGAAGCGGCTGGCCGAGCCGCTCGTATCGCTCGAGACTCGGCGCGCCCACCGGACGACGCAGCAGCACGTAGCCGAACCCGATCGTCGAGACCCCGCGGGAGGCGAAATCGTCGAGCCAGGCGTCGATCAGCTGCGCGTATGCCGGGGTGCCGGGCAGCGTTCCGCCGTCCCGGATCCACAGCTCCGCATACGAGAGCGGGTCGAGCACTTCGCGCTCGACGACCCATGCCTCCAGGGGAACAGCGGATGCCGCGACCCACCCGCGCACCCGGTCGAGACCATCGAGCCCGTCGCGCGTCTCCCAGTTTCCGAGCAGCTGGGCGACGCCCCCTGGCTCGAGATGCATCCCGACCTGGGAGACGAACGCCTCGACCAGGGCGTCGCCGACCAGCCCGCCGTCGCGATACTCGTAGTCCGGCACTCCGGCGGCGCGCGGGGTGATGACGAACGGCGGATTCGAGACGATCCGGTCGAAGCGCTCGCCCGCGACCGGCTCGAACAGGCTGCCCGCGCGCGTCTCGATGGCGTCCACCCCGTTGAGCAGCGCGTTCAGCCGAGTGAACGCCAGGGCGCGGGCGGAGATGTCGGTCGCCACGATGCGGTCGACGGTCTGGCGTGCACGGAGGGCCTGGATGCCGCATCCGGTGCCGATGTCGAGTCCTCGACCCGCGGGCGTCTCGAGCTGGAGGCCGGCGAGCGTGAGCGACGCGCCGCCCGCGCCGAGCACGTGCGACTCCGGCAGCGGACCGCCCAGCGCCGCCTCATCGAGGTCGCTCGCGATCCACCACCCGGTGCCGGCGGAGGCGTCGCCCGAGGCGTCGGCGAACGGCTGGGGGCGCACGAGCGCGAGCGGACGGATGGCGGAGCCCTCCGGCGTTACGACGTGCTCTGCGAGTCCGAGTGCGACGAGGCCATCCGCGCCGGTGCGAGGGAGCGCCGCGGCGACGAGCTCCGCCGGCTGCGGCATCCCGAGCACCAGCAGTCGGCCGAGGACCGCGAGGGCGTCCGCGCGAACGCCCAGCGCGCGATCAGCCGGCCGCCGCAGTCCGCGTGCGATCGCGTCGTCGGCGACGTCACCCCACGCCGACCGCAAGGCCTCGGCATGGAATCCCGCGTCGCGCAGATCCGCAGCGAAGGCGGCGCACCGGGCAGGATCAGGGTCGGAGGGAAGCGGTGTCGGCACCAGGCCATTCAACCGTGCCGACCTGACACCACGTCCAGGACCGGTGAACCGCGAGCGGCGATCAGGGGTCTCATCGGGGCGGACCGTAGAATCGCACAGACCGTGCGGCCCGCAATCGCACAGGAGCGAACCCCCATCATGACCGTTGCCCCCGAGCCGCCCGTGCGCCCCGCACGGCGGTTTCGTGCACGCACGAGGGGTCTCATCGCCGGCCTCGTCGCCGCTGCAGCGCTGGTCGCGTCGCCGCTGTCGGCGGTGGCTGACACGACGCCGTCACCCACCCCGAGCCCCACGCCGGGAGAGGCGATCTTCACCCTCGCCCCCGTCGGCAACGGCATCCTCAGGCCGGGGGAAGCGCTGTACGCGTCGGTCACGCTGGAGAACGGCACGGCTGCCTCGGTCGAGCCCGGTGACCTCGCGCTCGAATTCTCCGACGAGGCGCTCGCCACCCGCGCCGCACTCGACTCCTGGCTCGCCGGCGAGACGGCGGACGTCGCCCTGACAGAGGTGGCGTCCGAGGTCATCGGCGCCGTCGGTCCTGGTGCTGAACAGACCGACAGCCTGGTGGTCGCCGCCGACGCGCCCGGCCTCAGCGGGCTCACGCCGGGCGTCTACCCGCTCGTCGCCACGCTCACGACCGCCACCCGCACTTTCACGTCGACGAGCGCGATCATCGTGCCGGACGACTCCGCCTCGCCGGTCGGACTGGGCATCGTCGTGCCGATCACGGCCCCGGCGACCGCGGAGGGGCTCCTGACGGCACTCGAGCTCACCGACCTGACCGCCCCCAACGGCTCCCTCACCGCCCAACTCGACGCCGTCGACGACACCGAGGCGATCCTCGCGGTCGACCCGGCCATCCCCGCCGCGATTCGCGCGCTGGGCACATCCGCCCCACCCAGTGCGCTCAGCTGGCTCGCCCGGCTGGAGGGGCTCGCCAACTCGCGTTTCGCCCTGCAGTTCGGAGATGCGGATGTCGCGGCCGAGGTGCAGGCCGGGATCGTGCCCCCGCTTCAGCCGACCTCGCTGCAGGCCTATCTGGCACCGGTCGACTTCGCACCGGTGGCCCAACCGTCGCAAGAACCGACGCCCACCCCCAGCCCCTCGGTCGACCCGCTCGCTCCGGTCTATCCCGACCTCGACACCCTCCTCGACATCGGGGCAGGGCGGGCGGGAGTGTTCTGGCCGGCGACCGGCACCGCAGGCGCCGCGGTCGTCGAGACGCTCGGGGCACTGACGGTCGACGACCAGCACGGGCTCACGATGATCCCGTCCGAGATGACCGCGCAGGGTGCGGACGGCTCGACCGTGGCGGCGCGCGGCTCCGACCACGATGCGGGTGCCTTGATCTACGACTCCGCCGTCTCCCGCGAGCTTCACGAAGCGTCGCTTCAGGGCGAGTCCGCCATCCGCGGCGCGCACCTCACCGCGGCGACCGCGTATCTCGCGTTCGCGGTCGGCGAGACCGACGGAGCCCCGCTCCTGGTCACCCTCGATCGAGGCGAGGACCGCTCGCGGGTCGCCCTGCGGACTGCGATCACGACCGCCCTGGGCGCACCCGCCGTGAAGCCCATCACGCTCGGCGGTGTCGTGAACTCGACTGCCACCTCGGTCGCGGTCGACGACGCAGCGGTCGACGACGCACGCGTGGCCACGGCATCCGCCCTCGCATCGGAGGAAGCCGCCCTCACCCAGTTCGCCACCATCCTCAGCGACCCGTCCCTGCTCACCGGACCCGAACGGGCCGAGATCCTCCAACTGCTGGGCAACGCGTGGATCCCCACGCCCGAGCCATGGAATGCGGCCGTGATCGCACACCGTGCCGAGACCGCCGAGACGCTCGACTCGGTGGGCATCCTGCCGCCGAGTCAGATCCAGCTCATCAGCTCCGGTGCCGGCATTCCGGTGTGGGTGCGCAACGACCTCCCGTACCCGGTGACCGTGCAGCTGCTGGCATCCCCTGACGATCTCCGCCTCGAAGTTCAGCCGGTCACCGTGGTCACGGCCCTGCCCAACAGCAACACACGGGCCGAAGTGCCGGTTCAGGCGCAGATCGGCAACGGCGACGTCACGCTCACGCTCTCCCTCCAGAGCACTGCGGGCGTCGCCATCGGGCAGCCGCAGTACGCGGATGTCCACGTCCGCGCCGACTGGGAGGGGATCGGCATCGTCATCCTCGCGATCCTCGCCGGTGGTCTCCTCGTCCTGGGTCTGGTGCGCACCCTCCTGCGCCGCCGTAACGCCCGACGCTCAGCAGAAGTCGCGTCCGACGCTCCTGCCCCCGAGGATCCCGCCCCGTGAGCGGCATCGCGCGGGCGAGCGTCCTGATCGGCGCCGGCACGATCGTCTCCAGAGTCACCGGGCTGCTGCGCACCATCGTGCTGGTCGCCGCGGTCGGTGCCATCGGCTTCGCCGGCGACGCGTTCGCGGTCGCCAACCAGCTGCCGAACAACATCTACGTGATCATCTCGACCGGACTCCTCACGGCCGTGATCGTCCCGCAGATCGTGAAGGTCAGCGCCCACGCCGACGGCGGCCAGGCCTTCATCTCCAAGCTCCTGACGCTGGGCACCGTGGTCCTCATCGTCACGACCGGCCTGGCGATCGCGATCGCACCGTGGCTCGTCGCGATCTACGCTCCGGACTTCACACCTGACCAGCTGGCGCTCGCCACCGCGTTCGCCTATTGGTGCCTGCCCCAGATCTTCTTCTACGGCGTCTTCGCACTGCTCGGCGAGATCCTCAACGCCCGGCGGGTGTTCGGCCCGTACACGTGGGCCCCGATCGTGAACAACCTCGTCTCGATCACCGGGTTCACACTCTTCATCGTGATCTTCGGCCCCGGCCAGACCCAGGTCGAGGACTGGACCCCCGAGATGATCGCGCTGCTCGCGGGAACAGCAACGCTCGGCATCGTGATCCAAACCGTCGTCCTGCTCCTCTTCTGGCGACGGGCCGGCCTGCACCTGCGCCCCGATTTCCGCTGGCGCGGTGTCGGCCTCAACCAGCTCGGGCGGCTGGCCGGCTGGACGTTCCTCATGGTGATCGCGGGGCAGCTGGCTGGATGGATCCAGTCGCGGGTCCTGTCCGGGGCATCCGGAGAGGCGGCGGCGAACCTCGTCGTGCTGAACGCCTGGCTCATCTTCATGCTCCCGTACTCGATCATCGTGCTCTCGATCGGGACGCCGTACTTCACGCAGCTCAGCGAGCACGCCCATGCCGGACGCGACGACGATGTCCGCGGCGACATCGGCCGCAGCATCCGCACCCTCGGCTTGTTCATCGTGATCGCGACGGCCGCGCTCATGGCCGCCGCGATCCCCGCCTCGCGCATCTTCACCGACTCCGCCGACCAGGCCGTCGATGCCGCGCTGGTGCTGATCTGCTTCCTGGTGGGGCTCGTGCCGCTCGCCGTGCTGTTCGTCATCCAGCGCACGTTCTACGCCTACGACGACACCCGCACCCCGTTCTTGTTCACCCTGCTGCAGTGCACGCTCGTGGTCGTGACCGCTCTCGTCGCGGCGTGGATTCTCCCCGTCGACGTGCTCGCCGCCGGTGTCGCGCTCGGTCAGTCCCTGTCGAGCCTCGTGCAGGTGATCGTCGCGACGTTCCTGCTGCGCCGGCGCCTCGGCCGCATCGCCGTGCGGGTGTGGATGCTGTCGCTCGGCCGGTTCGCGCTCGCAGCCGTCCCGGCGGGCGCGGCGGGCTGGCTCATCTTCGAGCTCTCCGGAGGCGTCGAGGGATGGATGGCGTCGGATCGGCTACTCGGAGCGATCGGGACGCTCGTCATCGGGACCGTCTCCGTCCTCGTCTACGCAGGGTTCCTGGCGCTGCTGCGGGCGCCGGAACTCGGCCCGGCAGTGGCGATGATCAAGGGCATGCTGCCCGGACGCCGCTGACACACCCAGGTTTCGTGGAATGCCACGCGGCTACCATGTGTTGAGGCATCCGGAACCATCAAAGGAGGACGCACGTGCGTCAGGTGATCATCATCGGGTCGGGTCCGGCAGGCTACACGGCGGCTATCTACGCTGCCCGCGCGAACCTCAACCCCCTCGTCGTGGCAAGCTCCGTCGAAGCAGGTGGCGAGCTGATGAACACGACGGATGTCGAGAACTTCCCCGGTTTCCCCGAGGGAATCCAGGGCCCCGACCTCATGACCAAGATGCAGGAGCAGGCCGAGCGCTTCGGTGCCGAGGTGCTCTACGACGACGTCATCGAGCTCGACCTCGACGGTCCCGTCAAGCGCGTGAAGCTCGGCAGCGGCGCCTCCCACGAGGCGGAATCCATCGTGTTCGCCACCGGATCCGCCCACCGCAAGATCGGCATCGCCAGTGAAGACCGACTGTCGGGCCGGGGCGTCTCGTACTGCGCCACCTGCGACGGATTCTTCTTCCGCGAGCGCGTCATCGCGGTCGTCGGCGGGGGCGACTCCGCGATGGAGGAGGCGACCTTCCTGACGAAGTTCGCCTCGAAGGTCTACGTGATCCATCGCCGCAGCGAGCTGCGCGCCTCCAAGATCATGCAGGACCGCGCGTTCGCGAACCCGAAGATCGAGTTCGTCTGGAACAGCGAGGTCTCAGAGATCATCGGGACGGATGCCGTCACCGGCGCCGTGCTCACCTCGACGGTCGATGGCTCCACCCGTGAGTTGCCGCTCGAGGGCGTGTTCGTCGCGATCGGCAACGACCCCCGCACGCACCTCGTGCACGGCAAGCTCGAACTGACTGCCGAGGGAACGGTCTGGGTCGACGGGCGCTCGGCGCGCACGTCAGTGCCCGGAGTGTTCGCGGCCGGCGACGTCATCGACCCGACCTATCGACAGGCCGTCACGGCCGCCGGCAGCGGGACGGTCGCCGCCCTCGACGTCGAGCACTACCTCGCCGCCCTCGGCGAAGCCGGCGCACCCGATGTGAACGCCGACCAGATCGATGCCCACGTACGGGTCGACGCCGCCTGAGCCCACCGTCGCATCGTCGGTGCAGGCTCGGGAACACTCTCGCGCCCATCGACGTTCCACCGAACGAGAAGACTTCCACAAAGGAGAACACATGACTGCCAAGTCGACCACCTCGCAGACCTGGAAAGAGGACGTGCTGGAGGCCGACGGCCCCGTGCTCGTGGACTTCTGGGCGGAATGGTGCGGGCCGTGCCGGATGGTCGCGCCTGTGCTCGACCAGATCCAGGCCGAGCACCCCTCGAAGATCACGGTTCTGAAGCTCAACGTCGATGAGCACCCCGACCTGGCGATGAAGTACCAGATCACCTCGATCCCCGCGATGAAGGTGTTCAGCAAGGGCGAGGTGCAGACCACGATCATCGGCGCCAAGCCGAAGTTCGCCCTCGAGCAGGACCTCGCGGAGTACCTCGCGTAGACCTTGACATTGACGAAATCCCCGGTGCGCCTTTCCTGCGCTCACCGGGGATTTTCGCATACATGCTCCGATCGGCATCCATCGACATCTGAAGAGTTTTGCCTCAGACTGTCGATCTGGGCCCCGACCGTTCGACGTGCAGTGTGAGGCAGGCGTTCAGGCCCCTCCGAGCCCAGGCTCGTACACCGCGAAGGAGCAGGAACATGCGTTACATGATGATCATGCAGGTCGAGCCCGAAGCAGCCGCCCGCGCCTCAGAAGACCTCGACATGGAGCAGGTGGTCGCCGTGATGGGCGCCTACAACGAGGAGATGCAGAAGGCCGGCGTGTTCCTCTCCGCCGAGGGCCTCGCCGATGCGAGCGAAGGTTTCCGCGTCGACTTCTCCACAGTGCCGCCGGTTGTCACGGACGGCCCCTATGCGGAAGCGCGCGAGGTGTTCACGGGATTCTGGATCCTCGAGGTGGCCACTCGCGAGGAAGCCGAGCACTGGGCGAAGAAGTGCCCACTGGGCCCCGGGGTGAGTCTCGAGGTGCGGCGTGTCAACGAATTCTCCGAAGTCGACCTGCCCGAGGACAACGAATGGCTCCAGAAGGCCCAGGAGTGGCGCGCAGCTCAGGTGTGAGCTCAGGACGCGTCGGCACGCACCACCGCATCCCAGCGGCGGTGCGTGTTCGCGTCGCCGAGCAGCCGCCACACCGCACGGGTGAGTTCCGGATACTCGAGGGCGATCTGTCGCAGCACCCGATAGTGGCGCGCCGCATTGGGGCGCGCTCCATCGTTCGCGGCGATGTTCTCGGCGCGCAGCATGAACACCACGAGTTCATCGACGCTCGGCAGGTCTTCCATGAAGTCCCAGGGGTCCTCACCGGCACGCAGGCGCTCGTGGACGACGGCGGCGAGTTCGTCGGATGCCTCGGCACGAAGCAGTTCCAGGCTCGCCCTGCGGCGGTGGGGCGTCTCGTCCAGTCCCATGCCTCCAGCCTACGTCGACCGTCCGGAGACGCCGCTCACCATGGGTGACGACCGCACCCGTCGCGCCGTCGAAGCCGTCTGGCGTGCCGAATCCGCACGCATCGTGGCCGCGCTGACCCGGTACACAGGCGACTTCTCGTGGGCGGAGGATCTCGCCCAGGCGGCGCTCCTCGATGCGCTCGTGGCGTGGCCCGAGAGCGGAATCCCGGACAATCCGGGAGCCTGGCTGATGACGGTCTCCAAACGGCGCGCCGTGGACGGCTGGCGGCGCCGGGAACGGCTCGAAGAGCGCGAAATCCTCCTGGGAAACGAGCTCATCGGTGGCGAACACCGGGATCCTGTGGCGCAGGCAGGGGATCCGGATCGGATCGACGATGACGTCCTGCGGCTGGTGTTCATCGCCTGCCACCCGGTCCTCGCCCCACAGGCACGGCTTGCCCTCACCTTGCGCACCGTGGCCGGCCTGACTACCGAGCAGATTGCGCGGGTGCTGCTGATCACCATCCCCGCCACGCAGCAGCGCATCGTGCGGGCGAAGCGCGCCCTCGCCGACTCAGGCGTGCCGTTCGAGGTGCCCGCGCGCGCCGAGCGGCCCGCACGGCTCGCGAGCGTTCTCCAGGTCTTCTATCTGCTCTTCACCGAGGGCTACGCCCCCACGGACGGCGCACACCCGGTGCGGCCGGATGTCGCACGTGAAGCGGTGCGCCTGGGGCGCCAGCTCGCGGCGATCACGCCGGATGAGCCCGAGGTGTTCGCGCTGATCGCACTCATGGAGTTCCAGTCGTCGCGGTTCGCCGCCCGGATCGACCCGGACGGGCTGCCACTGACCCTCGCTATGCAGGATCGCTCGCGCTGGGACCGCTCCGCGATCGAGCGGGGCCGTGCCGCGCTCGCGCGCGCCGAGTCGTTCGACCGAGGACTCGGGTACTACGGTCTCCAAGCCGCCGTCGCGGCCTGCCACGCGCTGGCTCCCACGCCCCAGGACACCGACTGGGCGCGCATCGTTCGGCTGTACGACGCTCAACTGGAGCTTGCACCGTCCCCCGTCGTTCGGCTCAACCAGGCGGTGGCCATCTCGATGGCGCAGGGCCCGGAGGTCGCACTGCCGCTCGTGGATGCCCTGTCAGCGGAACTCGGTGATTTCCGGCCGCTGCACGCCGTCCGCGCAGAGCTGCTCGAGAGTTTGGGACAGGCGGATGCCGCGGCATCCGCCTTCCGCATGGCGGCTGCTCTTCCCGGCAACGACTCCGAGGCCGCCCTGCTGCGCCGCCGGGCTGCCGAACTAGAGGACGCTCAGCGCGCGCCGTAGTCCGATTCGCCCAGTTCGTCGAGAATCCGGTTGAGATCCTGGATGCTCGCGAAATCTATGCTGATCTGGCCTTTTCTGGCGCCAAGCGCGATGCGGACGCGCGTGTTCAGGCGATCGCCGAGGCGTTCGGCCACCTCGTCGAGATGCGCCCGTCGCGCCCCGGGCTGCGGCTTGATCGGTCGTGTCGCCACGGCTTCCGGGGTCTTCGCGGCGGCTTCGGCGGCCCGCACCGAGAGATCCTCGTTGACGATCTTGTCGGAGAGCCGCTGCATCGCCTCGGGGGTGCCGAGCGAGAGGATCGCTCGTGCGTGGCCGGCGGTGAGCACCCCGGCGGCCACGCGCTGCTGCACCGGCAGCGGAAGCTTCAGCAGGCGGATCGTGTTGCTGATCTGCGGACGGGAGCGCCCGATTCGGCCGGCGAGCTCTTCCTGCGTGATGCCGAAGTCCTCGAGCAGCTGCTGGTAGGCGGACGCCTCCTCGAGTGGGTTCAGCTCCGAGCGATGCAGGTTCTCGAGCAGCGCATCACGGAGAAGATGCTCGTCGGCGGTATCGCGGACGACGGCGGGGATCGAGTCGAGGCCGGCCTCGCGCGCCGCACGCGTGCGGCGCTCGCCCATGATCAGCTCGTAGGTGCCGTCACCGCGGTCGCGCACGATGACAGGTTGCAGCACCCCGAATTCGCGCACACTGTGGACGAGTTCGGCGAGGTCATCCTGGTCGAAGTGCGTCCGCGGCTGGCGCGGGTTGGGAACGATCGTGTGTGGATCGATGTGCACGAGCCGCGCACCGGGCACCTCGACCAGATCGGGGGCAGCTTGCTCGATCTCTGTGTCGGTGTCGGTGTCGGCGTCGTCGCTGATTCTGGGGTTGAGGGACGCCCCAGGGAAGAACACGTCGACGGGACGCGCCTCGGTGCTCTCACTGGTCGGGATCAGGGCGCCGATCCCCCGCCCCAGGCCGGTTCGCTTGGCCATCAGTCCCCCTTGGTCGCGGATTCGCTGTCCCGCTTGATGATTTCGACCGCGGCTTCGCGGTACGCCACAGCTCCAGCCGACTGCCCATCGTAGGCGATCACCGTCTGGCCGAAGCTCGGCGCCTCTGAGACCCGCACCGAGCGCGGGATCACGGTGCGAAGCACTTCCTTGGCGAAGTGCTCGCGGACTTCCTCGGCGACCTGCTGCGCCAGGCGGGTGCGCCCGTCGTACATCGTCAGGAGGATGGTCGAGAGGCGAAGCTGCGGATTCAGGTGCTTCTGGATCATCCGCACGGTGCTGAGGAGCTGACTGAGGCCCTCGAGTGCGTAGTACTCGCACTGAATCGGGATCAGGAGCTCGCGCGCAGCCGTGAAGGCATTGATCGTCAGCAGTCCGAGCGACGGGGGGCAGTCGATCAAGACGAAGTCCAGTCGCTCCTCGAGCCCCCGAAGGTAATCGTCGAGCGCGGTGCGCAGCCGATGCTCTCGAGCAACCTGCGAAACCAGCTCGATCTCAGCGCCGGCGAGGTGGATCGTGCTCGGCGCGCACAGCAGGTTGGGAGACTCGGGACTGGTCTGAATGATGTCCGCGAGCAAGAAGTCGTCGATCAGCACGTCATAGATCGAGGGAATGTCTGCGGTATGCGGCACCCCGAGCGCGGTGGAGGCGTTGCCCTGCGGGTCGAGGTCGATCACAAGGACCTTCGCCCCGATCGCTGCCAGCGACGCCGCGATGTTCACGGTGGTGGTGGTCTTGCCCACCCCACCCTTCTGGTTCGACACCGTCAGGATGCGGGTCTGGCCACTCAACGAGATGGAGACCGCTTCGAGGGCACGGCGGCGGGCCGTCAGATCGGCGAGTTCGCGAGCCAGTGGGGTGTCGTCGATCGAGAAGGGTGCGGCGGCCCCCGCGTTCTCGGGTTGTTTCACGTGAAACACCCTCCCTTTCGCGTGCCGTCGGAACTCCTCATCCACTCTAGTCGCGCCCGCCCCCACCACCCCTCCCCGCGCCGCCGGCAGCAGTGCCGACGGTGATGTTTCACGTGAAACGTCACCGCTCCGGGGTTGAGTAAGCGCGCCCGCTCCGCCCGGTGGTTGAGTAGGCGCGCCAGCGCCGCATCGAAACCCCCACTCCGGCTCCCGGTGGTTGAGTAGGCGCCCCAGCGCCGTAGAGCAACCGTCCCCCGCCCGCTCGGTGGTTGAGTGGGCGCGCCAGCGCCGTATCGAAACCCCACTCGGGCCCCCGGTGGTTGAGTAGCCGCGCCAGCGCCGTATCGAAACCTCCCCACCTCGCCACCCGTCAGGGGATCTCGCTACGCGGGCTTCGCTCGCTACTCGATCACCGTCCCCCTAGGCGACCCGGTTTCACGTGAAACATCCATCCCCGCCACCCAGTTCCGCTTCTTGCTCAGCTCAGGCAACTCGTCACCACGACCCTTCACAAGCGCGAGCCGCTTCGCGCGGCTCCACCCCTGCACCTGCTTCTCACGGCGAAAGGCATCCTCCACCCGATCGAACTCTTCGCAGTACAGGAGGCGAACCGGCAGCCGGCACTTCGTATAGTTCGAACCGAGTCCCTGCTCGTGCTCCCAGAGCCGTCGCTCGAGGTCGATGGTGCTCCCGACGTAGAGCGATCTGTCACTGCACTCGAGGATGTACATGAAGGCCATCACGCCACGATGACCAGCACAGCGTCGGTGCGGATGCCGCTGGCCGAGACTGTGGGTCAGGGACGCGTCGGCAGACCCGAGGAGGAGAGCAACCGCTACGCGGTGGTTGAGTAGGCGCGCCAGCGCCGTATCGAAACCATCGCCCGGAGTGTCCCGTGTCGTGATCTCGATACGCGTGCTTCGCTCGCTACTCGATCACCGGAGATCGGTGGTTGAGTAGGCGTGTCAGCGCCGTATCGAAACGACGCACCGCGGAGCACAGAGTCGTGATCTCGATACGCGGGCTCCGCTCGCTACTCGATCACCGGGCACACGCGGAGCCTCGCCGTTTCACGTGAAACATCTGCCCGCGCGTGCCGGGTCTCGATCACGCCGGCTTCCCACGGTCGTTGAGTAGGCGCAGCGCCTATCGAAACGACGCAGCGCGGAGCACAGACTTGTGATCTCGATACGCGGGCTTCGCTCGCTACTCGATCACCGGCCACAGGTGCGGCATCACCGTTTCCCGTGAAACATCCGCCCAGAACGCAGATACCGCTGATCCCGGTGGTTGAGTGGGCGCGTCAGCGCCGTATCGAAACGACGCACCGCGGAGCACAGAGTTGTGATCTCGATACGCGGGCTTCGCTCGCTGCTCGATCACCGGGCGCACGCGGAACCTCACCGTTTCACGTGAAACATCCTCCCAGAACGCAGATACCGCTGATCCCGGTGGTTGAGTAGGCGCGCCAGCGCCGTATCGAAACCCCCGCCTCGGAAGCACAGACTCGTGATCTCGATACGCGGGTTTCGCCGCTTCTCGATCACGAAGTGGGCAGAGCGGGAGGCTACGGGCGGGTGACGGTGCCGCGGACGACCCGCGTCGGCTCGTCCAGGAGGCCCTCGCCGACGACCTCCACACGGGCATCGGAGATGCCGAACTTGCGAAGCTGCTTCTGCGCGCCGTCGATCTCGGTTGATGCGCTGGCGCCCTTGAGGAGGACCAATTCGCCACCCGGGCGCACCATCGGCGCGGTCAACGGCACCAGTGTCCGGAGCGCGGAGACGGCCCGGGCGGTCACTGCGTCCAGGATCGGACCACGCTTCCAGTCCTCGGCGCGAGCCCGCAGCACCTCGACGTTATCCAGGTTCAGCGCCTCGACCTGCTCAGTGAGCCACGCGACTCTTCGTTCCATCGGCTCGATGAGGATCCACTCCACATCGGGCCGGGCGATGGCCAGTACAAGTCCGGGCAGGCCGGCGCCCGAGCCGATGTCGCCGATCCGACCGGTGAACAGTGGCGCGATCACAGCGCTGTTCAGGACGTGGCGCGTCCACAGCCGGGGTGGTTCGAGTGGGCCGATCAGCCCACGCTCTTCACCGTGCTCACCCAGCGCGGCGGTGAACCGCCGCGCCAGGTCGATGCGGTCGCCGAAGATCTGTGCGGCGACCGCGGGCTCAGTCTCAACTTCGACCATCATCGACGTTTCACGTGAAACGTCAGCTGCGACGGATCACGGTGTGGCGGTCAGCGCCCTCGCCGTAGGACTCTGAAACGAAGCCACGGTCAGACACGATGTCATGCACGAGCTTGCGCTCGTAGCTGGACATCGCCGGCAGAGACGCCTGCGTCGCACCCTCATCCAGGCGCGAAATCGCGCGGTCGACCAGCTTCGCGAGCTCGCGCTCCCGGGTGTCACGCGAACCGCCGATGTCGAGGATGAGGCGCGAGAAACGGCCGGTCTGGTTCTGCACCGCGATCCTGGTCAGTTCCTGGAGCGCCTGAACGGTTTCAGGGTGGGAGAGCAGGGCGAGCGACTGCTCGTCCTCGGCCTCCACGGACACATACGCCCGACCCGTTCGGACGTCCATCGCCAGGTCACCGTCGATGTCCGCGATATCCAGCAGACCCTCGAGGTAGTCGGCGGCGATGTCGCCCTCCTGCTCGAGCTGCTCAGCCGTGACCGGCGTGCGGTCCGGTGCGTCCACGGAGCCTGATTCCGTCGTGGTCATGATTTCCTCTGCGCTTCTCGTCATGCCGGGGCCGTACCGGCCTCGGGTTCGGGCTTGTCTGCGGGCTTCGCCCCGTCAGTCGACGAAGGGGTGGGCTTCTGCGCCTGCTTCTTGGCGCGCTGCTTGTTGACCGGCTGCTGCCGCTTGGGAGCCGCAGCCTTGGCACGCTCGGCCTCCTCGAGGAGGCGCTGCTGCTCGGCCTCGTACTTCTCCATCGCCACGACCTTGCCGGACGAATCGATCGCCTTGCCCTTCCGGGCGAGCCGCTCTTCACGGGCCTTCGCGGCATCCGATCCGGGTGTCGGCATCTCGCGGATGACGATGAATTGCTGCACCATCGTCCAGATGTTGCTCGTGAACCAGTAGATGACCACACCGAGCGGGAAGAAGATGCCCGAGAAGATGAAGCCCAGCGGGAGGACATAGAGCATGACCCTCTGCATCTGGTACGCCTGGCCGGTCTTGGCCTCGGGCGACAGGTTCTTCGAGATGATCTGCAGCTGGGTGAAGAACTGCGACGCGATCATGAGCACGACGAGCACGACGAGAATGCCAACAGTGAGCTGCCAGCCCGGTTCCTGGGCCTCCCACGCACCCACGAGGGTGTCGTGCAGGGATGCGACCCCGAAGAGCTTGGCGTTGTAGAACTCCATCGTGAGCTCGGGAGTGAGTGGTCCCACCCCACCCTTGCCCGCCTCGGCATTGAGTTTGATCGAACTGAGCACCGAGTACAGCGAGAAGAAGACCGGCATCTGCACAAGCAGCGGCAGACAGCCGGAAACCGGAGTGGTGCCGTGCTTCTTGTACAGCGCCATGGTCTCGCGACTCATCGCCTCGCGCGAGAGCTGATCCTTCTTGCCTTTGTACTTGTCCTGAACTTTCCGCAGTTCAGGGGCAATTTCCATCATCTTTCGCTGGCTCTTGATCTGCTTCACGAAGAGCGGAATCAGCGCCGCACGAACAACCACCACGAGGCCGACGATCGCGAGCACCCACGTGATGCCAGCGGCCGCGGGCAGACCGATGAACGTGAACAGCGCGTGCCAACTGACCAGCACAAGTTCCACCAGCCACTTCAGTGGCCAGAGGATCATTCCAATGAGATCCGGCACGGATCAGTCCTTTCGCAGGGGGACGACGTAACCGTGCGGGGTCAGGTCGTAAGGGAACCGCCGGTGCGGCGGTACATCATCGATTCCTCCGGCGGCCCAGGGATGGCAGCGGGCGATCCGGGCTGCTGAGAGCACAGCACCCTTCGCCGCACCGTGCTGCTGGACCGCTCCCACGGCGTACGCCGAGCAGGAGGGATAGTACTTGCACACGTCGCCATAGACGTGGGAGATCGTCGCGCGATAGCCGTGCAGCAGCGCGAGGACGGCATTGCGGGGGAGCAGCGATACGGCGGGAAGCAGAGCGGATGCCTCGAACCGGCCGTCACCGAGCGAGTAGGCGGGAAGCGTCGCGGAGCTCATGCGGCTCCCTTGGCCAAACAGCGCGCGACTTCGGCGCGGAGTTCATCGAAGGGCGCTGTCGCGGAGCTCGGGAGGGCTCGGATCACGATCTCCGATCCGGGTCGAAGCGTTTCGAGGGAGTCGGCGCAGACCGCTTTGAGTCGCCGGCGCACAGTGTTGCGCACGACGGCGGAACCGACCTGCCGACTGACGATGAACCCGAACCGTACAGCGGACGCGTCATCCGAGCGGACGACGTACGTCACCGTGTGCGCGGCCGCACAGCGACGACCCCGACGGACGACGGCCTTGTACTCCGCTCCGCGGGTGAGTCGGTTCGGCCGGGCCAGCACCGCTCGCGATCAGGCTGAGAGCTCGGTGCGACCCTTGCCGCGACGAGCGGAGAGGATCGCGCGGCCCGCGCGGGTGTGCATGCGGGCACGGAAACCGTGCTTCTTGGCACGACGGCGGTTGTTGGGCTGGAATGTGCGCTTGCTCATGGGATCACTTCCGGATCAGGGTGCCACCGGGACGCTCAGACCGGAGGACGGGATACAGGGACTGCCGCGAGGGCATAAGTCAACCGATTAAGGCTACGACGTACGGGCGCATAACTCAAACCGGGACGAGTGGACCGGCATTATGCACAGACAAGTCGCAGGCCCTGGTCCCGACACGCGGGCGAGATCTACAGTGGAGTTTGCTCCCGACAGGCCTGCTGACTAGCGTGGCTCCGGCAGTTATCCACAGGCTCGGGAAAACCTATCCCTTGAGCGTGTGACGCATCACCACTTCCCGGGGGGGGCTATGTCTCAGCACGAAATTCCAGATGTTCCAGTCTGGTCCGCAGTGCTCGAGGAACTCGCCTCCGACGACCGCGTGACCCCGCAGCTGCAGGGATTCCTCAATCTCGCAGTCCCCCAGGGAGTCATGGGCGGAACGCTCTACCTCGATGTTCCGAACGATCTCACTGCAGCACAGATCAACAAGCGCATGCGTGCGCCGATCATGGAGGCTCTGGCCAAGGTCGACGAGGAGCCGTCGGCCTCGACCTTCCGAGTCGTCGTGAATCCGGAGATCGTCGACCAGCACATGACATCGCCGATCCCGGTGCAGCAGACTCCGGCGCCGGCTGCCGTCGTCCGCTCGCCGATGGAGGATGCCGCGGACGCGGCATCCGCTCGAAACGACTCGCGGCTCAACCCGAAGTACACGTTCGACAACTTCGTCATCGGACAGTCCAACCGCTTCGCACACGCCGCGGCCGTCGCCGTCGCCGAGGCTCCCGCGAAGGCGTACAACCCGCTCTTCATCTACGGCGACTCGGGACTGGGCAAGACACACCTCCTGCACGCCATCGGCGATTACGCGATGAGCCTCTATTCCGGCATCCGCGTCCGCTACGTCTCGAGCGAAGAGTTCACGAACGACTTCATCAACTCGATCGCCAACAACCGCGGGTCGGCATTCCAGGCTCGGTATCGGGATGTCGACATCCTCCTGATCGACGACATCCAGTTCCTGCAGGGTCGTGCCGAGACGCAGGAGGCGTTCTTCCACACCTTCAACACGCTCCACGACCACGACAAGCAGGTCGTGATCACGAGCGACGTGCCGCCCAAGCACCTGACCGGGTTCGAAGACCGGATGCGCAGCCGCTTCGAGTGGGGTCTCATCACCGACGTCCAGGCGCCGGACCTCGAGACCCGCATCGCGATCCTGCGCAAGAAGGCGCAGAGCGAGCGACTGCACATTCCCGACGAGGTACTGGAGTACATCGCGACCGTGGTGTCGTCGAACATCCGCGAACTCGAGGGCGCCCTCATCCGGGTCTCCGCCTATGCGAGCCTCAACCGCTCGACTCTCGACATGTCGCTCGCCCAGACGGTGCTGCGCGACATCATCGACCAGAACGACACCAATGTGATCTCGCCGACCGACATCATCACGGCGACCGCCCAGTACTTCAAGCTCTCGGTCGATGACCTCTACGGATCGAGCAGGTCGCAGGCCGTCGCGACAGCCCGGCAGATCGCCATGTACCTCTGCCGCGAGCGGACGAGCCTGTCGCTGCCCAAGATCGGACAGCTCTTCGGCAACCGCGACCACACCACGGTCATGTATGCCAATAAGAAGATCAGCGACCTCATGAAGGAGCGTCGGTCGATCTACAACCAGGTCTCGGAGATCAGCGCGCAGCTCGGCCGCAACGGCCGCTGACCCTTCTCGTGTCGCCGACGGGTCGCTTCTGCGGCCGGTCCGACGTTCGTCGTGGTCATGCGTCGACGCATTCCCCAAATTGTGCTTGACAGTCGACGCGGCCAGGGCCAAAATCGCGGTTCTTCACAGTGTGGAAAACCTGTGGATAACTCGATCTCCCTGCGGAAACCTGTGAGCGAATGACAAATCCCTGTGGACGGAGGATCGGATGCCGCAACCGGAGTCCCATGCCCGAACTGCGCGAGTCCGCAGCGATTCCACATCTCACACTGTTGTAGTTCCCATGTCCCGATTGATGAACGTGAAGTTATCCACATCATCCACAGGTGTTAACACCATGACGTTAACTTTCTGATGAAGCCCCGGTCCGATCACCTTGAGAGCCGGGCCCTGCGTCTTGAGGTCTCAGTCGACCTGGGGACTAGCATGGGAAACCCAAGCCCCAGAACGACAAGGAAGCGCCCGTGAGGTTTCACGTCAATCGCGATGTCTTCAGCGAAGCCGTGTCGTTCGTCGTCAAGCTGCTGCCGCAGCGCAACCCGCAGCCGATCCTGGCAGGTGTGCTGATCGAGGCCACCGAAGCCGGGCTCTCGCTCGCGGCGTTCGACTACGAGGCATCTGCTCGCACCACGATCGAAGCGACGGTCGACGAGCCGGGCACGATCCTCGTGCACGGTCGCCTGCTGTCCGAGATCGCCAGTCGCCTGCCGAACGCACCGATCCAGATCGAAGTCGACGACGACGGCGGCATCCTGCTCAGCTGCGGCTCGGCACGATTCACGCTCGCGTCGATGCCGGTACAGGAATATCCCGCGATCCCGGAGGTCACCGGCGACTCGGGCGTCGTTCCTGGTGAGGATTTCGCCACGGCGATCGCGCAGGTGGCGTTCGCCGCGTCGCGCGACGATGTCACCCCGGTGCTCACCGGCGTCCAGCTCGAGGTGTCCGGAACGCAGCTGAGCCTGGTGGCCACCGACCGCTACCGCGTTGCGCTGCGCGAGATCCCCTGGGACGGCGGCGCCACCGCCTCCGACGAGGCGACCACGGCCTTGGTCCCGGCGCGCACGCTCACCGAGGTCGGAAAGACGTTCTCGCACGGCGGCAATATCTCGATCACGTTCTCCGGCTCGGGCGATCGCGAGATCATCGCGTTCACGGCGGGCAACAAGACGGTGACGTCGCTGCTGATCAAGGGCAACTTCCCGCCGGTTCGCCGGCTGTTCCCCGAGCAGACCGAGCATCACGCCGTGGTCAACACCGCGGAGCTCACCGAAGCTGTTCGCCGCGTGTCGCTGGTCCTGGACCGCTCGGCACCGCTGCGCTTCACGTTCAGCGCCGAGGGCGTCTCGATGGATGCTTCGGGCACCGAGCAGGCGCGCGCGTCCGAGTCGGTCGATGCCACCCTCGTGGGCGAGGAAGTCACGCTCGGGCTCAATCCTCAGTACCTGATCGAGTCGCTCAGCGCGGTCCGCAGCGAGTTCGTGCGGATCACGTTCACGTCGAGCGAGAACGCGAACAAGCTGAGCCCCGTGCTCATCACGCCGCAGACGTCGGTCGACAAAGGCGGCGCCGAGACCTTCAAGTACCTGCTGCAGCCGAACCTGCTCCTCCGCTGACCACCCGGCTTCCGTTTCGGCGGGAGTGCTGGGGGAGGTGGCGGGTAGTCTGACCCGGTGATCGTGGAGCAGCTCAGCCTCGTCGACTTCCGCAACTATGCGGTCGCCGATGTCGCGCTGCAGCCCGGGCCGAACGTGTTCGTGGGCCGCAACGGGCAGGGCAAGACGAACCTCGTCGAAGCGATCGCGTACTTCGCGACGCTCGGCTCCCATCGGGTGTCTCAGGATGCACCGATGGTGCGCGATGGGGCGGATGCCGCAATCGTGCGTGCCCGCCTCACCCATGGCGAGCGCCGGGTCCTGCTCGAAGTGCAGCTCAACCGACAGGGCACGAACAAGGCTCGTGTCAACGGAGCCCCGGTGAAGCCGGCCGAGCTGCCGCGGTATGCCCAGGTCGTCCTCTTCGCCCCTGAAGATCTGCAGATCGTCCGCGGCGATCCGTCCGGGCGCCGGCGGTTCATGGATCAGCTGCTCATCCAGCGCACGCCTCGTCTTTCGGGCGTGCTGGCGGACTATGACCGCGTGCTCAAGCAGCGCACCGCCCTGCTCAAGTCGGCGAAGGCCCGCGGAGTGCGCGGCGAGGGCCTGTCCACCCTCGAGGTCTGGGACGACAAACTGATCTCGCTCGGAACCCAGGTGATCGAGGCACGCCTGGCCCTCGCTGTGGAACTGGCCGAACCGCTCGCGCACGCGTACGCCTCGATCGCCGGGGCGGATCATCGTCCCGAGCTGCACTGGGCGCTGTCGGTGACGGGTGGCGATCCTGAAGAGGGATCGGATGCCGCGACCACCGACACCGCGCCGGCCCAGATCGCCGATCAGTTCCGTGCCGCCCTCGCCGCGCGACGGTCCGCTGAGCTCGACCGTGGTCTCACGCTCGTCGGTCCCCATCGCGATGACGCCGTTCTCCGGGTGCGCGGGCTTCCGGTGAAGGGATACGCGTCGCATGGCGAGTCCTGGTCTGTCGCCCTCTCGCTGCGACTGGCTTCCGCCGAACTCCTCCGCGCGGACTCCCGCCTCGGCGACCCGGTGCTGATCCTCGACGATGTCTTCGCCGAACTCGACGCCGATCGTCGCGTGCGGCTGGCCGAGCTGGTCCGGGGGTACGAGCAGGTCATCGTGACGGCCGCCGTGGAGCAGGATGTGCCCGAACCGCTGCGCGCACAGGTGGTCCGGGTCGAGGGCGGGCGCATTCTCGAGGTCGCAGATGCCTGACGTGAACGCACCGCGGGGCGCGGCATCCGTCTCCGACCCGAACGAGATCCCCGAGACGGTGGCGACCTACCTGCGACTGCGCGGTCTGGAGCCGTCGGCGAGGACGTACCGCAAGCGGCGGCGGCGGGCGGACGACGACGAGAACGCCCCGTTCACGCCGGGGCGCGATCCTCGAGGAGTGGCCGATGTGCTCGCCGACCTCACCCGCGAGTCGGGCTGGGATGCGAATCTGGCGCGTGAAGACGTCGTGCGCACGTGGGCCGAAGTGGCCGGCGAAGGGACCGCCGCCCACACGACACCGGTCGCCTTCCTGGATGGTGTGCTGACCGTGCAGGCGGACTCGACCGCGTGGGCGAAACAGCTGCAGCTGATGCGCGCGCAGATCCTCTCCGAGATCATCCGGAGGTTCCCAGAAGCAGGGGTCGATGGGATCCGCTTCATCGGCCCGGACGTCCCCTCCTGGAAATGGGGTCCCAGAGCCGTTCCAGGGCGTGGCCCGCGCGATACCTACGGTTGAGTCACCTCCAGCGTCGTTCTGAAGGATTTGCGCGCGCTACAGGGCCTCAGAATGGCCGTGAACGGGGGTCTTCTTGGTAGACTGGAGCTACCCCCGACGACCGACTGGAGCGTTCGAGAACATATGACGTCCGTGAATCCCGATAGCGCCGCCGGACATTCCGCATCGCCCGCTCCGAACAAGCCTCTGAGTGATTACGGCGCAGACTCGATTCAAGTGCTCGAGGGTCTGGAAGCGGTCCGCAAGCGCCCCGGCATGTACATCGGCTCGACCGGCCCGCGTGGCCTCCACCACCTCGTGTCCGAGATCGTCGACAACTCCGTCGATGAAGCCCTCGCCGGCTATTGCGACACCATCGACATCACGATCCTGCCGGACGGCGGCGTACGGGTGATCGACAACGGTCGAGGGATCCCGGTCGACATCCACAAGAGCGAGGGCAGGTCCACCGTCGAGGTGGTCTTCACCGTGCTGCACGCCGGCGGAAAGTTCGGCGGCGGCGGCTACGCGGTCTCCGGTGGTCTGCATGGCGTCGGCTCCTCGGTCGTGAACGCCCTCTCCACTCGCCTCGAGGTCGAGGTGCGGCGCCAGGGATACGTCTGGCGTCAGTCGTATCGCGACGGCGGCGAGCCTCAGGCCCCGCTCGAACGCGGCGAGGAGAGCAGCGAGACCGGAACGACGATCACGTTCTGGCCGGATGCCGGAATCTTTGAGACCGTCGAATTCGACTACGACACGCTGCGCACCCGCTTTCAGCAGATGGCCTTCCTGAACAAGGGGCTGCGGATCGATCTCGTCGACGAGCGACCCTCGGCAGCGATCGAAGTCGAGGAGAGCGGCACTCTCGTGCTGCAGCAGCCGCACGACTCGTTCCTCTACGAGCGCGGACTCGTCGACTACGTCGAACATCTCAATCGCATAAGGCACGCTGATGTCGTCAACGACCAGATCATCGAGGTCGAGTCCGAGGACACCGATCGCAAGATCGCGCTCGAGCTCGCGATGCAGTGGACGACGAGCTACACCGAGAACGTCTTCACATACGCGAACACCATCAACACCCACGAAGGTGGCACGCACGAAGAGGGATTCCGTGCCGCGCTGACGACGCTGGTCAACAAGTACGCCCGCGCGCAGAACCTGCTGAAGGAGAAGGACGAGAACCTCTCCGGCGACGATGTGCGCGAGGGCCTGACGGCGGTCCTCTCAGTGAAGCTCTCCGAGCCGCAGTTCGAGGGCCAGACCAAGACGAAGCTCGGCAACACCGAGGCGAAGGCGTTCGTGCAGAAGGTGGTCGGCGATCAGCTCGGCGACTGGTTCGAGCGCAACCCGGCGCAGGCGAAGCTCGTCGTGCGCAAGGCGATCGACGCGGCGACCGCACGGCTGGCCGCGCGCAAGGCGCGCGAGACCGCGCGCCGCAAGAGCGTGTTCGAGAGCGCGTCGATGCCCGACAAGCTCAAGGACTGCACGAGCAAGGACCCGTCGCTGAGCGAGAT
Source organism: Microbacterium sp. P5_E9 (assembly GCF_054049175.1). Lineage (NCBI taxonomy): Bacteria > Bacillati > Actinomycetota > Actinomycetes > Micrococcales > Microbacteriaceae > Microbacterium > Microbacterium sp. P5_E9. Next base: position 46,948 of record NZ_JBFUMV010000004.1, read on the forward strand.
CTTCCTCGTCGAGGGCGACTCGGCCGGTGGCTCGGCCGTGCAGGGTCGTGACCCGCACACGCAGGCGATCCTCGCCCTTCGCGGCAAGATCCTCAACGTGGAACGGGCTCGGCTCGACCGCGCCCTCGGCAACAACGAGATCCAGGCGATGATCGCTGCCTTCGGCGCCGGCGTCGGCGAGGACTTCGACGTCAGCAGGGCGCGGTACCACAAGATCGTCCTGATGGCCGATGCCGACGTCGACGGGCAGCACATCACGACGCTGCTGTTGACGCTGCTGTTCCGCTACATGCGCGGACTCATCGAGGCGGGCTACGTCTACCTCGCGATGCCGCCGCTGTACCGGATCAAGTGGTCGAACTCCGCACACGAATACGTCTACAGCGACGCCGAGCGTGACGCACTGCTGGCCGACGGGGTCGCCAGCGGCAAGCGGATTCCGAAGGACAACGCGATCCAGCGGTACAAGGGTCTCGGCGAGATGAACGACAAGGAGCTGTGGGAGACCACGATGAATCCGGCATCCCGCACGCTTCGTCAGGTCACCATCGACGACGCGGTGACGGCTGACGAGATCTTCACGACGCTGATGGGCGAAGATGTCGAATCCCGGCGCCAGTTCATCCAGAAGAACGCGAAGGATGTCCGCTTCCTCGACATCTAGCCGCCCGGCCCGCTTCGCACCGCGCGCGAGCGCCGGTCGAGCGAGCCGAGTCAGACGAACGAGCCCGGCTGCGGGCTCCTATGAGAAGACGACTGAGAGAACGAAATGACTGACGCATCCGACGGCGCCGTGGCATCCGATCCGCACGGCCGCATCGAGCCGGTAGATCTCCAGTCGGAGATGCAGCGCAGCTACCTCGACTATGCGATGAGCGTCATCGTGGGCCGGGCGCTTCCCGATGTGCGCGACGGCCTGAAGCCCKTGCATCGCCGTGTCATCTATGCGATGTACGACGGCGGCTATCGCCCCGACAAGTCGTTCTCGAAGTGCGCCCGTGTCGTCGGCGAGGTCATGGGTCAGTACCACCCCCATGGCGACACCGCGATCTACGACACCCTCGTCCGGCTCGTGCAGCCGTGGGCACTGCGTTACCCGCTCGCCCTCGGGCAGGGCAACTTCGGCTCCCCGGGCAACCAGGGCGCCGCCGCCCCGCGGTACACCGAGACCAAGATGGCTCCGCTCGCGCTCGAGATGGTGCGCGACATCGAAGAGGAGACCGTCGACTTCCAGGACAACTACGACGGGCAGACCCAGGAGCCGGTCGTCCTGCCGGCGCGCTTCCCGAACCTTCTGGTCAACGGGTCCGTCGGCATCGCCGTCGGCATGGCCACCAATATCCCGCCGCACAACATGCGCGAGGTCTCCGAGGGCGCCCTCTGGGCGCTGGAGAACCCGGATGCCTCGCGGGAGGAGCTCCTCGAAGCCCTGATGCAGCGCATCAAGGGTCCCGACTTCCCGACCGGCGCGCAGATCCTGGGCGTCCGGGGCATCGCGGACGCGTACCGCACCGGACGCGGCTCGATCACGATGCGCGCCGTGGTGAACGTCGAGGAGATCCAGGGCCGGACGTGCCTCGTGATCACCGAGCTGCCCTATCAGGTGAACCCCGACAACCTCGCGGTGAAGATCGCCGACCTCGCCCGTGAGGGGCGCATCACCGGAATCGCCGACATCCGCGACGAGACCTCCGGCCGCACCGGGCAGCGCCTGGTCATTGTGCTCAAGCGGGATGCCGTCGCCAAGGTCGTGCTCAACAATCTGTACAAGCACACCTCGCTGCAGGAGAACTTCGGCGCGAACATGCTCGCGATCGTCGACGGCGTGCCGCGCACGCTGCCGCTCGACGGCTTCATCACGCACTGGATCGACCACCAGATCGAGGTCATCGTCCGCCGCACGGACTTCCGACTGCGCCGGGCCGAGCGCCGCATGCACACCCTGCGCGGCTACCTCAAGGCGCTCGACGCGCTGGATGAGGTCATCGCGCTGATCCGCCGCTCCGCGACCGCCGATGAAGCGCGGACCGGCCTGATGACCCTGCTCGACGTCGACTCGGGGCAGGCCGATGAGATCCTCGCCCTCCAGCTGCGTCGGCTCGCGGCCCTCGAGCGCCAGAAGATCATCGACGAGGCCGCCGAGCTGGAACTGCAGATCGAGGACTTCAAGGACATCCTCGCGACGCCGGCCCGGCAGCGGACGATCATCCGCGACGAGCTCGTCGAGATCGTCACGAAGTTCGGCGACGAGCGCCGCACGGCGATCATGCCCGGCTACGACGGCGACATGTCGGTGGAAGACCTCATCCCCGAGGAGGAGATGGTTCTCACCGTCACGMGCAACGGCTACATCAAGCGCACGCGCAGCGACAACTACCGCCAGCAGCACCGCGGCGGCCGGGGCGTCAAGGGTGCGCAGCTGCGCGCCGACGACGTCGTCGAGCACTTCTTCGTCACCACCACCCACCACTGGCTGCTGTTCTTCACGACCAAGGGCCGGGTCTACCGCTGCAAGGCCTATGAAGTCCCGGAGGCGGGACGGGATGCCAAGGGTCAGCACGTCGCGAACCTCCTGGCTTTCCAGCCCGGCGAGGAGATCGCGCAGGTGCTCGACATCCGCGATTACCAGGTCGCGACCTATCTCGTCCTGGCGACCCACAGCGGTCTTGTGAAGAAGACCCGCCTCACCGAGTACGACACCAACCGCCAAGGCGGCGTCATCGCGATCAAGCTGCGCGAGGACGACGAGGTCGTGAGCGCGATGCTCGTCGACGAGGGGGACGACATCCTCCTCATCAGCCGACACGGCATGTCGCTGCGGTTCACCGCGACCGACGAGGCCCTCCGACCGATGGGCCGCTCCACCGAAGGCGTCAAGGGAATGTCTTTCCGCGGGCACGACAGTCTGCTCTCGGCATCGATGCTCAAGGACGACGGCTATGTGTTCGTGGTCACCGAAGCGGGGTACGCCAAACGCACCGATGTCAGCCAGTACCGGTCGCAGAGCCGGGGTGGACTCGGCATCAAGGTCGCCAAGCTGAGCGACGATCGCGGCGTTCTCGCGGGCGGTCTGATCGTCGCGGAGGACGACGAGGTCCTGGTGGTTCTTGCCAGCGGCAAGGTGGTACGCTCTGCCGTGGCCGAGGTGCCTGCCAAGGGTCGCGACACCATGGGTGTCGTCTTCGCCCGGGCTGATGACGCTGATCGCATCATCGCGATCGCCAGAAACGGCGAGCGAGGCCTGACGGAAGTAGCCGAGGCAGCCGAGGCAGCCGAGGACGCCGAGGTCGCCACCCCCGAGGCTTCGCCCGAGATCCCCGAAGAGAGTACTGACGCATGAGCACCGTAGCCGACAAGCTCGCCAAGAAGTCCAGCAGCAAGACCAGCGCCAAGCAGGTGCGCCTGCGCCTGGTCTACATCGACTTCTGGTCGGCTGTGAAGCTGTCGTTCCTCGCGGCAGTCGCGCTCGCGGTCGTCACCGTCGTCTCGTTCTTCCTGGTCTTCATGGTCATCCAGACCACCGGGCTCATCGCCCGCTTCGACGACTTCTTCCAGAGCATCTCCGATGGCGGCATCTCGATCTCCGCCTTCGTCGGGCTGCCCCAGGTGATGGCGTTCGCGGCCATCATCGCGATCCTCAACCTGATCGTCGTCACCGTGCTCGGGGCCGTGGTCGCGGGAATCTACAATCTCGCGGTCAAGGTCACCGGCGGGCTGCTGGTCGGGTTCACCTCCAACTAGCACCCGTGCCGCGCATCCGCGCGGATCAGACGATGCCGGTCGTGCCCAGCAGGGTGCCGATCAGCCAGGTGGCGGCCAGAGCGAGTCCACCGCCGACGACGAGTCGCAGCACAGCGCGTCCCTTCGGGGCTCCGCCCAGTTGGGCCGATACCGTTCCCGTCGCCGCGAGGGCGATCAGCACCGCGACGAACGTCACCGGAATGCGCCACTCCGGCGGCGGAAGCAGGATGGCGAGCAGCGGCAGCAGGGCGCCCAGGGTGAACGCGATCGCGGAGGACAGCGCCGCGTGCCACGGATTGACGAGATCGTCCTGATCGATGTGCAGCTCGACCTCGAGGTGGGCGGAAAGCGCGTCGTGCGCGGTCAGCTCGAGCGCCACACTGCGGGCCGTGGCATCCGAAAGTCCGCGATCTCGGTAGAGCTGGGTCAGCTCCTCCAGTTCCTCCTGCGGCATCTCGTGCAGTTCGCGCCGCTCCTTGGCGATGAGCGCCCGCTCCGTGTCGCGCTGGCTGCTGACCGACACATACTCGCCGAGAGCCATTGAGATCGCGCCGCCGACGAGGCCGGCGATCCCAGCGGTCAGCAGGGCAGGCGTCGCCGTTGTCACTCCGGCGACGCCGACCAAGAGGGATGCGATCGAGACGATCCCATCGTTCGCGCCCAGCACTCCCGCGCGCAGCCAGTTGAGACGCTGGCCGAGGCCGTTCGAGTGAGCCTCGCCCGGATGCGCCTGGTCCATCTGCTCAGTCAAGCATCGCGCGAGCCCCCACGGGCCGCTCGATTCGAGAAAACGCCGCGCGTCAGGTAAAGTCTTGGAGGTTGCCGACGTTCGCGTCGCAGCGATCGGGGCTATAGCTCAGGCGGTTAGAGCGCTTCACTGATAATGAAGAGGTCCCAGGTTCAAGTCCTGGTAGCCCCACCCCACAAGCCCCGGGGCCTTAGCTCAGTTGGTAGAGCGCCTGCTTTGCAAGCAGGATGTCAGGAGTTCGAATCTCCTAGGCTCCACAGTGTGAAGCGCCAGCCCCCGGCTGGCGCTTCTGCCGTTTTCGGCAGTATTTCCCAGGTCAGAGGCCATTTTCTCGGTCCTGATCGAGGGAACTTGGGGAAACCCTCACAATCTCGTCCCCCAATGGGGGGACACGCTGTAGCTACTTCACAAAGAATGTCCGACTTCCTTCGCGGTCCTTCCTTCCTCAGCCACAGGATCTCAGCGCCGGAGCGGCTCGAGACGCTATAAATCCTCAAGACGTCGTACACCTCGTCCGACGCGAAAGGGGATCATGATGCATTGGTCATGGATAAGGCTCGCTGCGGGGGCGGCGGGTCTTTCGGGGGTTGTGGCGGGATTCATCGTCAACGTCGATCGAGCCACACGGGAGGGAAAGGATCTCGGGCTGGTCCTGGCGAACTACTTCAGCCTGTTCACGATCGTCACGACGACGCTGAGCATCGTCGCGCTGACAGCGGCCGCGGTGTGGTCGATGCGGCATCCGGGCACGTCACGCGAACCATTCGCGGTCGCCCTCGGGCTGGCTGTCGTCACCGGACCGATGCTGCTGCTCGGCGTCGTGTTCAACGTGCTGCTGCGGGGAGGCCCGAGTGAGCTCGCGCTCGCAGACGCGCCGGCCATCTCCTTCCTGGACCACTGGGCCACCGAGGTGCTGCACGTCGTGCTGCCGCTCTATCTCCTTGTCGACCTGCTCTTCGCGACCCGGCGCCGTGGCCTTCCCTGGAAGACCCTCTTCGTGATCGTCGGCTATCCGATCGCGTGGATCACCTACACGATGATCCGCGGGGAACTCATTTCCGATCCCTTCGGCTCGAACCCCTGGTGGTATCCCTACGGATTCCTCGACCCGCACGGCGCCGGGGGGTGGGCATCCGCGTTCACCTACATCGTGGTGCTCACGGGCATGCTCGCCGCCATCGGGGCGATCACCATCGCCATCGGACGCTTCCGCGAACGGCGTGCAATCGCCCGCGAGGCAGCCGCCGAACCTGTTGGCGCACTGCAGGCCTGACCAGCAGTCCCTGGCCCGAGACCCCGCCATCCGGCGGGGTCTCGGGCCTCGTCACGACCGGCGCCTGGATAGGGTGAGGCATGGACATCAGGGTCGCGGCCTACGCCGTCATCACCGACGACGACGGCCGGATCCTCCTTGCGCACTGGAATGAGGGCGGCCGCTCCGGGTGGACTCTGCCCGGTGGTGGACTCGATCCCGGCGAGGACCCGGAGGGCGCCGCCCGTCGCGAAGTGCACGAGGAGACCGGGTACGAGGTCGTGCTGGACGGGTTGATCGGGGTGGACTCCCGTGTCATTCCCCTGGCTCACCGGCTGACACCGGATGCCTCAGGGCCATTGCATGCGCTGCGGATCGTGTACCGCGCAACCGTCACCGGTGGCCACCTGCGCAACGAGGCGGACGGTTCCACGGACCGCGCCGAGTGGTTTCCGCTCGAGAGCGTCCACGCGCTGCACCGCGTCAAGCTCGTGGACGTCGGCCTGCGGTTCGCCGGCATCGATCGTCCCGCCGCTGCGAGCTGACCCGCGCTCGACGAGCGCTACTGCTCGATGGACTGTGAGATGTCCGCGACCGTCGCGCCATACGCGGCGATCAGGTCGTCGGCCTCGACGAAGAGGCTGTACCCGTGGGCGCCGGCCCCCATCGCGATCCGCTCGCCGACGATCCGCTCGTCCGCATAGATCGGCCACTCCGTAGAGCTCCCGATCGGGACGATCGTGCCGCGCTCATAGCCGGTGGCCGCGAGGGCGCGCTGCGGATCGGGCAGCTGCAGCTTGTTCACGCCGACCACCGCCCGCAGCTTCGGCCATGAGATCGCACGATCTCCAGGCACGAGCGCGAACAGGTAGGTGTCATCGCTGCGCTTGACCACGAGAGTCTTCACGATGCCGGATGCCGGGATGCCCAGCAGCGCGGCCGCCTCCGGCAGGCTGTTCGCCACCGGGCGCTCGCGGATGTCGATCGTCAGTCCGCGAGCGGATGCCGCATCTCTGACGCGCGCGTGGGCGTCGGTCACCGGGGATCAGGCGTCGGGTGCACGCAGCGGGTCGTCTGCAACCCAAAGCTCGTCATCCGCCCGCAGCGTCTGCCATGCCGCGTAGAGGACACCCAGGGCGGCAGCCACGCCGAAGATGATCGCGACGACGCCGCCGGCGCCGATCCCGCTCTTCTTGGGCGGAGCCAAGACCGGCAGGTGAATGCCCCGGCTGGCGTTGAGCTTGTGACGGGTGTCGTTCGCAGCGTCCAGTACGGAGAGCGCCGAGCCGACGACCGCACTGGCGGCCGGTGCGAGGGTGTCGTTGATGACATTTCGCGACACGGTGACGCCCTTGTCGACGTACGGTGCGGCGTAGCGGCCGTACGCGGACTCGACCTGCGGGACCAGCTGCTCGCGGCGGTAGTTGCCGAGCTGACGGCGTGCTTCGCGAGCAACGCCCGCGGCATCGCCGACGAGCACCTGCTGCGACTCCCACAGCTTCGCTGCCTGGTCTTGCAGCTTGCGAAGTTCCTTCTTGCGCTTGCGGCTGAGGCTCACGGGGCCCTCCCTGTCGATGGGGGTGTGGTTCTGTCCATATTGCCAGACCACGCCCACAACGGAAGGGTTCCCATGGAACTCTGAGAGAATGAGCGTTATGCCTCAGCACACCGCGGTTGCCACCCTGCACACGAACCACGGCGACATCGTCGTCAATCTCTTCGGAGACCACGCCCCTCGAACGGTGAAGAACTTCGTCGGCCTCGCCGACGGCACCGGCGAGTGGAAGGATCCCGCGACCGGCAAGCCCGGCACAGGACCCCTTTACCAGGACATCATCTTCCATCGGATCATCCCGGGCTTCATGATCCAGGGCGGCGACCCGCTCGGTCAGGGCACCGGCGGCCCCGGCTACACCTTCAACGACGAGATCCACCCGGAACTGAACTTCCAGAAGCCGTACATCCTCGCGATGGCGAACGCCGGCCTCCGCCGCAACGCGCTCACCGGCGCGGTCGAGGGCACCAACGGCTCGCAGTTCTTCATCACCACCGACCCCACTCCATGGCTGCAGGGCAAGCACACCATCTTCGGCGAGGTCGCGGACGACGCATCACGCGCTGTCGTGGACGCTCTCGGCGCCGTGCCGACCGCGTCGGGAGACCGACCCATCGAGCCGGTCGTGCTCCAGTCGGTCGACGTCGTCGCGGCATAGGGCGCATCGCACCCCGCCCGTGACCACGGCAGCCTTCCGTCGCAACAGCGATAACTTCTGCTACCGCCACCCCGACCGGGTGAGCTTCGTGCTGTGCCAGCGATGCCTGCGGACGATCTGCCCGGAGTGTCAGACCCAGGGCGCGGTCGGGGTGATCTGCCCTGAGTGCATGCGCGATCAGCAGAAGGCGCAGTCCGACGCCCAGAAGAAGGCGGAGAAACGGGCGTACCGGCCTCGGCCGGTGGCCCTTTCCGACTCGAGGCCGCTCGCGACGTACGCCATCATCGGCGCGACGGCCGTCGTCTACGCGCTGCAGCTGATCCCCGGATTCCCGGTGGAGGCGTGGCTGGCGTTCAACAGCTACTTCGTGTGGCCGGGCGGCCCCCTTCCGCTGCAGCCGTGGCGGATGCTCACCTCAGTGTTCGTCCACGACGGAATCTTCCACATCGGCTTCAACATGCTCGCGCTGTGGATGATCGGGCGAAGTCTCGAACCCCTTCTCGGCCGCTGGCGGTTCGTGGTGCTGTACCTGCTGAGCGGCATCGGCGGATCCGTCGCGGTCGCACTGCTCGCGCCAGGGGTCTGGGTGGTCGGGGCATCCGGCGCGATCTTCGGGCTCTTCGGAGCGCTGCTCGTGATCGGACGCCACATCGGCGCGAACATCCGCAACATCGCGATCGTCATCGGCATCAACTTCCTCTACCCGTTCGCGGTAGCCCTGATCAGCAGCATCGGGCGTGGGTCGTTCACCGAGGCGCTCGCGGCGATCCAGGTGTCGTGGCAGGCGCACCTGGGCGGACTGCTGACCGGAGCGCTGGTGGGGTTGATTTACGCGCGCACCCGCACGGTGGAGCGGCGCGCCACGCAGATCTGGCTGCTCGTCGGCGTCGGCGTGGGACTGCTCGCCCTGCTCGTCATCCCGCCACTGCTGTACACGTGAGGTCTCGATACGGGCGCCTTCGGCGGCCTACTCAACCTTGCACCGTGACGCATCAACGCGTGCTTCGCTCGCATTGATCCGTCCCGCTGCAAGTTATCCACAGATCTATCCCCACCTGGGGATGAATCACACCGGTGTAATTACCGGTCCGTGGGCAAAGAAAACGACCGAGACGCGGTGTGCGTCTCGGCCGGTGGTTTGTCGGATGCCGGTGCTCAGCGCCAGCGGGTGGTCATGAGGAAGCCGACGAAGGCGATGCCGAACCCGATGACCAGGTTCCATGCGCCGATGCCGGGGATCGGGTAGTTCATCCCGCTCAGGTAGAAGACCAGCACCCACACGAGCCCGACCAGCATGAGGCCGATCATCACGGGCTTGAACCAGACGKGATTGGGGGCCGCTTCGCCCTCGCTGCGCTCGACGAGCTCCTCGTCCTTGCCAGATCGTGCCATGGGACCAGTCTACTGCCAGCCGGGCACCAGCCTCCGCTGACTAGAATCCACCTGTGGATGACGCGGCGAGCCCCACCCCGGACGGGGAGGCCTCCGGCGCGCCCGACGCCGATCCCGGCAAGCGCGACCGGTCGGCGCGCGCCGTGCGCCCGCGTCGACGAGCCTCCGTCATCGGCGTGCTGGGCGAGATCCTCCTCACCGTCGGTGTCGTGACTCTGCTCTACGTCGTCTGGCAGCTGTGGATCGGCGATGTGATCTACGGCGCGCAGCGCACCGCCGATGCACACTCGCTCAGCGAGGAGTGGCAGCAGGAGTACGAGGCGTCGGCCACGGCATCCCCCACTCCCTCGCCGACGGCTTCCGGCTCCGCCGAGCCCACGCCCGCCGCCGTCGAGCCGGTCATCCTGCCGCAGCCGGCCGACGCCGAGATCTTCGGCACGATGCACATCCCGCGCTTCGGCGCGGACTATGCCTTCCCGGTGGCCGGTGGGGTCAGCCGCGAGAACACCCTCGATGACATCGGCGTCGGGCACTACCCCGGCACGCAGATGCCCGGCGAGATGGGCAACTTCGCGGTCGCGGCGCACCGAACGACCTTCGGCAAGCCCTTCAACCAGATCGCGTCGCTGCACGTCGGCGATGCCATCGTGATCGAGACCCCCGATGGCTGGTACACGTACCGATTCCGCACTCTCGAGTACGTGAAGCCCGACGCCGTCGAGGTGCTCGCGCCGGTTCCGCAGGAGACTGGTGTCTCGGCGGACGGGCAGTACCTCACGATGACGAGCTGCAGCCCGATGTTCTCCAAAGCCGAGCGGATCGTCGCGTTCAGCGTCTTCGAGGCGTACACCCCGCGCACAGCGGGGGCCCCGCTCGCACTGACCCAGGGGGTGACCAGCTGATGTACGCCGGACTTTGGCACATTCTCCCCGGTCCCGTGTGGCTGAGGATCATCATCCTGATCCTGCTGCTGGCGGCCGTCCTGTACGCCCTGCTCTTCTGGGTCTTCCCGTGGGTGAGTCACATCGTCGACCCGACGGAAGTCACGGTGGAGTGACGCGGTGGAGTGACGCGGGGGCAGCGGTCGCCCGGATCCTGGTCGTCGACAATCACGACAGCTTCGTGCACACCCTGGTCGGCTACCTCCACGAACTCGGCGCCGACACCGACCTCGTCGAGTCCGATGACATCGACCCTGCGGCCGCGCTCGACGTCATCGCTTCGTATCAGGCGGTGCTCGTCTCCCCCGGTCCTGGAACGCCTGAGCACGCCGGGGCATCGATCGCCGTGGTGCGGGCGGCAGCGGATCGCGGCATCCCGCTTCTCGGAGTGTGTCTCGGCCACCAGGCGATCGCTGCGGCTTTCGGTGCCCGCGTGGAGCACGCCTCGGAGCTCATGCACGGGATCACCTCGCTGGTTCACCATGACGACAGTGCGCTGTATGCGGGGCTGCCCGATCCGTTCGCGGCGACGCGCTACCACTCGCTCGCGATCGTGCCCGAGTCGCTGCCGCCCGCTCTTGTGGTCTCCAGCCGCACCGACAGCGGCGTCATCATGGGCGTGCGGCACCGCAGCCTGCCGATCGAAGGCGTGCAGTTCCATCCGGAGAGCGTGCTCACCGAAGGCGGCTACCGCCTGCTGGGCAACTGGCTCGAGACGGTGGGGATTCCGGATGCCGCGACCCGCGGCGCGTCGTTGAGTCCGCGCCGCTGAGCCGGTCCCTCGGTGTGACCGGGCTAGGGGCCGGTGCAGTAGGTCAGGGTGATCGTCGAGTGCACGGCGACATCGCCCGGTGGCAGCGACTGCTGCGCCACGGTGCGCGGATCCGTCGCGGTGCACGTGGCGTCCTCGGCGGTTTCCACGGTCAGGTTGATCTCCGGAGCCTGCAGGGCGGTGGTCGCGGCGTCCACGGTGTAGCCCTTGTAGTCGACGATCGTGACCTGTCCGGTCGCGACGACGAGGTTGACCACGGTGCCGAGGGGCACTTCCGAGCCCGCTTCGGCGTCCGCCGAGATCACGGTGCCGGCAGCGAGATCCGGGTCGTTGCGCGGGGTGACGGCCCCGGCGACGAGCCCCACCTGCTCCAACGCGGCGCGGGCGGCGTCCTCGCCGACACCGACGAGCGTGGGCACGACCACCGTCTCCACACCGCTCGAGACGAAGACCTTCACCTGATAGCCGCGCGACACGGAGGTTCCTGCCGCCGGATCGGTGCGGATGACGTTGCCGGCAGCGATGTCCGTGCTGGGCTCCTGTACCGAGTACGCGACGAGGTCCTCGGCGACGAGGATCTCCTCCGCCCGTTCATAGGCGATGTCGGTGACATCCGGGACGATGCGGGAGTTCGCCGGCACCTGGGAGCCAGAGGGGAGCCAGAGCACCCAGAGAAGCAGCCCGATGAGCACGGCCGCGAGCAGGGCCACTCCCCCCCAGATCCAGGCGACCGGTGGGCCGGCCTGGGTGCGCTTCATCGTCGTGTCGGTGCTCAGCTGCCGGAGCGACCTGGCCGTCTCGGCGGCCTGCCGTGGCGAGGGTCCGTACAGCTCGCTCGTGAGAGCGCCGACCTGGCGCTTGGTGGGGGTGCGACCGTCGATCGTCGCGTCGAGCGCTTCGCGGAACGAGGCGGCATCCTGATATCGCTGGAACGGGTCCTTGGCGAGCGCCCGCAGGGCGACGGCATCCAGAGCGCGGGGCACCGTCTCGTTGACCTCGGAGGGGGCCAGGGGGGTTTCGCTCACGTGCTGGTACGCCACCGCGACCGGCGACTCACCGCGGAAGGGCTGACGGCCTGAGAGCAGCTCGTACAGGACGACACCAGCGGAGTAGAGGTCGGCGCGCGCGTCGACGGGCTCGCCCTTGGCCTGCTCCGGCGAGAAGTATGCGGCGGTGCCGAGGATGTGCGTCGTCTCGGCGACGGTGGAAGAGGAGTCCGAGACGGCCCGGGCGATGCCGAAGTCCATCACCTTGACCTGCCCGGCATCCGTCACCATCACGTTGCCCGGCTTGATGTCACGGTGGACGACGCCGGCGCGATGGGAGTACTCGAGCGCCTCCAGGATGCCGTCCACGTAGCGGACCGCGTCGGGGACGGGCACGGGGCCCGCCGAGATGATGTCCTTCAGCAGCGCGCCGTGGACGAGCTCCATGATGATGTACGGCACCGGGGACACCGACCCGTCGGGTGCCGTCTCGGTGTCCTCGCCCGCGTCGTACACGCGCACGATGGTGGGATGCGCCATCCGCGAGGCCGCCTGGGCCTCCAGGCGGAACCGGGTGCGGAAGGCGCCGTCGAGCGCGAGATCGCGCCGCAGCACCTTGACGGCGACACTCCGGCCCAGCGTGAGGTCGTAGCCGCGATACACGGTGGCCATACCTCCGCGGCCGATGAGCTCATCGACGCGATAGCGCCCCGAAAGCACGCGCGGCTCAGCTGTCACGGACTCTCCCTGGGTGGATCGGTTTCAGCCTAGCCGACCACCGCGCGCGAGTCGGGCTACGGGGTGGGTGTGGGATTGGGGCCGTCGGGTGCGGGTGTGGGGACTGCCTGGATCTGCGCGTTCGCCTCGCCCGAGGCCGGGGAGGTGCGGTCGCCCCCGTCGCCGGAGCACGTCACCGTGTACTTCACGGTCACCGGGTCGCCTGCGCTGCCGGTGATCAACAGGTCGGCACTGCGCTTGTCGGACGTGAAAGGCGCATCGGACCGACCCGTGCTCGGGAACTGACCATTGGTCGCGGTGAAATTGTAGAAGGTGACGGCACCCGAACCGGCTGGGCAGGAGTAGCCCGTCCACGTCACCTGGACCGTCGCCGCCGTTTCGACCGCGCCCTCCAGGCCGGGGGCCGACGGAGTCGGCATCGCGACCTGATCCGAGTAGAAGGTCAGGGTCAGCAGCTGCGTCGGATCGATGCGGCCGCTCGGTGAGACGAGGTAGACCTGGTTCACCTGGTCGCCGGTCGGAGCGGCATTGCCCGCCACGCACGACACGGCGGCAACACCGGCCGTCTTGGCCGCGGCGGAGGCCGCGGTGCAGTCCTGGCCCTCGAGCGCCAGCGCGTCGACATCGATGAGCGTGGCGCTCGGCGTCGGCGTCGCGGACGCGGACTGGCTCGGAGTCGGGCTCGGCGTCTCTTCCCGCCGGTCGCCCGGGTTGGACAGCACCGCCCAGAGCGTTCCGCCCAGGATCAGCAGCAGCAGGATGATCAGCGCGATCAGCGGCCACGTCCAGGGGCTGCGCTTGCCCTTCTCCTCTTCACCGTCGGCCAGGACGGTCGACTCGGTCAGCAGCGCCGTCGGCGTAGCCGCGAGCAGCGCGGTCGCGTCGTCGCCGCCGACTCCTGCTGCGATCGCCGGCACGGCGGCCGCAGCGGCGGCGAGGTCGCCACGGCGCAGTGCGGTGGCGGCACGGGCGACGACGGATGCCGAGGCCGGGCGGTCTTCGGGCTTCTTGGCGATCATCACCATGACGAGGTTCTGCACGGGCACCGCGACGGTCGGCGGCAGCGGCGGCGGCTGCTCGTTGATCTGCGCCATCGCGATCGCGACCTGGGACTCGCCGGTGAAGGGACGCTTGCCCGCGAGGCACTCGTACGCGACGATGCCGAGCGAGTAGGTGTCCGTCGCCGGAGAGGCGGCGTGACCGGAGGCCTGCTCGGGCGAGAGGTACTGAACGGTGCCCATCACCTGGCCGGTGGCGGTCAGCGGCACCTGGTCGGCGATGCGCGCGATGCCGAAGTCGGTGATCTTCACCCGGCCATCGGGGGTGATCAGCAGGTTGCCCGGCTTGATGTCGCGGTGCACGAGTCCGGCCGCGTGCGCAGCCTGCAGGGCGGCAGAGGTCTGCGCGACGATGTCGAGCGTCTTGTCGGTGGACAGCTCGCCGTCGCGTTCGAGGATCGTCGACAGCGCCTCGCCGGGGACGAGCTCCATGACCAGGAAGGCCGAGCCGTTCTCCTCGCCGTAGTCGAAGACGCTTGCGATGCCCTCGTGGTTGACGAGGGCGGCGTGCCGAGCCTCGGCGCGGAAGCGCTCGAGGAACCCGGGGTCGCCCATGTACTCGTCTTTGAGGATCTTGATGGCGACGGTCCGCCCGATGACGTGGTCGGTCGCCTCCCACACCTCGCCCATACCGCCGATGGCGATACGAGAATCCAGTTCGTAGCGCCCGCCGAAGGTCGCACCCTGCGTCGGTCTCATCTGCCCAGCACCGCCTCCATGACCTTCTTCGCGATGGGTGCCGCGATCGTGTTGCCGCTGCCCGTTTGGCCCTGCCCACCGCCGTCTTCAACCACGACAGCCACGGCGACCCGGGGATTCTCTGCGGGAGCGAAGCCCGTGAACCACAAGGTGAATGGCTGATTGGTTCCGTTCTCCGCGGTCCCGGTCTTACCGGCAACGTCGACGCCGTCTATTCTTGCACCCGACGCTGCGCCGTCACTGACATTCGCGATCATCATCGCGACCATCTGCGCCGCCAGATCCTCATCCAGCGCCCGGCCGAACTCCGAGTCCTTGAACGTCTGCTGCACCGAGAGATCGGGTGCGACCACCCGGTCGACCATGCGTGGGTTCATGACCATTCCTCCGTTTGCGATGCCGGCCGACACCATCGCCATCTGCAGCGGTGTCGCGATCACCTGGCCTTGGCCGAATCCGGTCAGCGCCGTCTGCGGGTCGTCGAGTGCGCGCGGGTACACCGACGGCGTCGAGACCAGCGGCAGCTCGAACGAGCGGTTGAAGCCGTACTTCTCCGCCTCTTCGCGGATCGCGGTGTCGCCGAGTTGGACGGCGAGCTCCGCCATCGGGATGTTGCAGCTCAGGCGCAGCGCGTCGGCGATCGTGACCGTCTCGCCGGGGCCGCACGCGCCGCCCGACGCGTTGTAGACCATGCTCGACGACTGCGGCAGCTGGTACGACGCCGGGTTGGGCAGCGCCGACGTCGGGGTGTAGTCGCCGGACGCCAGCGCGGCCGACGCCACGACGAGCTTGAAGGTCGAGCCCGGAGGGTTGAGGTCTCCGCCGATGGAGCGGTTCGCGAGCGGATCGCCCGGATCGTCGACGAGCTGGTCGTAGTAGGTGTTCACGGCCTTCGCGTCGTGTGCGGCGAGCAGGTTCGTGTCGAAGGTCGGGCTCGACACCATGGCGAGCACGCGCCCGGTGGCCGGCTCGATGGCGATCACGGCGCCCTGCAATCCGCCCAGCGCATCGAAGGCGGCACGCTGGACCACGGCATCCAGCGACAGCACGACGTTCGAACCGCGGGGAGGCTGACCCGTGACGATCCGCTCCAGGCTCGCGAGGAACTGGGAGCCGGCGGTGCCGCTCAGCACCTGGTTCATCTCCAGCTCGATGCCGGTCGCCGAGCCCAGCTCGGGGTTGATCCATCCGGTGACCTGGCCCCACATCGGGGCGTCGGTGTACACGCGCTGCCAGCTGTACACGTCGTCGGAGGGGACGGATGCCGCGATCGCCGACCCGCTCGCGATGATCGAGCCGCGCTGCACCGCGTAGGAGTCGTAGAGCGCGCGGGTGTTGCGGGGATCCTGGGCGAGGCTGTCGGCCTGCACGACCTGGATGACGCTGATCGAGGCGAACAGGGCGACGAACATCAGCAGCATCACGATGCTGAGCCGGCGGAGTTCTTTCGTCACGACTCGCACCTCCCGAAGACCTCGGGTGAGGCGGTTCCTGAGTAGGTCGCGAAGCGACCGTATCGAAGGGCCTTGGTCATCCGATCACCACCCGGGGGCGGCTGCGGACGGCGTCGGAGATCCGCAGCAGGAGCGCGACGATGATCCAGTTGGCCACGAGCGACGAGCCGCCGGCGGCCAGGAACGGGGTGGTGAGGCCGGTCAGCGGGATGATCCGGGTGACCCCGCCCACCATGATGAACACCTGGAGCGCGATGGTGAAGGAGAGGCCGGTGGCGAGCAGCTTGCCGAAGTCGTCCTGCCCGGCCAGCCCGATTCGGATGCCGCGGCTCGCGAAGACCATGTAAAGGCTGAGGATGGCGAACACGCCGATCAGCCCGATCTCCTCACCGAGGCTCGGGAGGATGTAATCGCTCTGCGAGAGCGGGGTGAGGTATGGCCTGCCCTGTCCAAGGCCGGTGCCGACGAGGCCGCCCTGCGCGAGGCCGAAAATGCCCTGCACCAGCTGGTAGCTCCCGCCGGTGGCTTCGATCACCGCCGGGTTGAAGGCATCCAGCCAGTTCGTGAAACGGCCCTGCACGTAGGGCAGCACCCGCGACGCGAGGAACGCGCCGCCGACCGCGAGCGCGACGCCGATGACGACCCAGCTCGTCTTGCCCGTCGCGACGTAGAGCATCGCGACGAACATGCCGAAGATCAGCAGCCCGGTGCCGAGGTCGCGCTGCAGCACGATGATGGCGAGCGAGATGAGCCAGATCACCAGCAGCGGGCCGAGTTCGCGCGCCCGGGGCCACGTCATGCCGAGGAAGCGCGTGCCCACCGAGCTGAGGCTCTCGCGGGTGCGCACCAGGTAGCCGGCGAAGAAGATCGCGAGGGCGATCTTCGCCAGCTCGCCGGGCTGGAAGGAGAAGAAGCCGAGCCTGACCCAGACGTCCGCATTGGCGTCGGCCCCGAGGCCGGGGATGACGGGGAGGATCAGCAGCAGGATGCCGACCAGGCCCGCGAGGTAGGTGTAGCGGAACAGCACGCGATAGTTGCGCAGCGCCATGACCACCGCGATCGCGGCCACGACGGCGATCGCCGTCCACGCGAGCTGGCGGGTCGAGGCCGCATCCCAGCCGTGCGAATCGATGGCGATGTCGATGCGATAGATCATCGCGATGCCGAGGCCCGTGAGCAGTGTGGCGATCGGGACGACGAACGGATCGGCATCCCGGGCGCGCAGCCGCAGCACGATGTGCAGAGCGACCACGAGAGCGGTGAGTCCGCCGCAGTAGATCAGGAACTGCGCGTCGATCGCACCCGTGGCGCCCAGTTGGACGAGCGCGAGCGCCGCGGCGTTGATGACGAACGCGAAGAGCAGCAGAGCGAGTTCGCGGTTGCGCTGCGTCTGCGGCACGCGGATGCGTCGCAGCGCCCGGATCACCGCGGTGTCGGTGGACTCCGCGGCAGGCGATGCCGCTCCCTTCCCGCGCGCGTCTGTGGAGGTCACGGGTTCACCGCATTCTCTTGCAGGCGGGAGACGATCTGCTCGGCATCCTCAAGGGAGGGCGCCGAGATCGTCGCCTCCACTGTCGCGCGGTCGAAGTCGGAGAGGCTGTCCAGCGGGATGCCGGTGTCGCGGTAGGGGCTCGACAGCGGGATCGGGCCGAGGTCCTGCTGGATGCCCTGGTAGATCACCACCGTGTCGTCATCGGCCCCGACGAAGAAGCGCGTCTGGGTCCACTGATAGGCCAAGAACAGCCCCGTCACCAGAACCGCGAGCACGAGAACGACTCCGATGATCCACCCGTAGCGCCTCCGGCGCGCACGCCGCCGGTCCTCCTCGATGAGCTCCTCGAGGAATTCGGGCGCCGGCTCGAAGTGGCTCGGCTCGTTGGCCGCCTGGCGGACCGGGTGCAGCCAGCCGCCGCGCCCTGAGCGAGCAGCAGGCACATCGATGCCCGTGGGGTTCGACGCCGACCCCACCACCGTGGGCGTGCCGGAGAAGAGCGGATGCTGCCCCCCGACGTCGACGAGGACCAACGTCACGTTGTCGGGCGCACCGCCATCCAGCGCCTGCTTCAGCAGATTGTCCGCGGTGCGCCCGGGGGGAAGACCCAAGCCCATCGCGCGCGCCGTGTGCGCGTCGTCGACGACGCCGGTCAGCCCGTCGGAGCACAGCAGCCAGCGATCGCCCGGCTGGGTCGGCATGATGAACGTGTCGAGCTCGGGGTCGGGATCCATGTCGCCGAGCACCCGCATCAGCACCGAGCGCCGCGGGTGGTAGCGCGCCTCCTCCGGGGTGATGCGTCCCGAGTCCACGAGTCGCTGCACGAAGGTGTGGTCCGTGGTGATCTGGGTCAGCGTGCCGTCGCGATAGAGGTAGATCCGGGAGTCGCCGATGTGCGCGATGACGGCGTAGTCGTCGACCATGATGAGCGCACTCACGGTGGTTCCCATGCCGGCGAGCTCCGGATGGATCCGCACGGTCTCGATCAGCTCGGTCGCGGCATCCGCGATCGCCCCTCGAAGTGCTCGCTCGGCCTGCGAGGTCGACTCGTAGGGGTGGTCGAGGGATTCGAGGCTTCCGATCGCCAGGCTCGACGCGACGTCACCGCCGGCGTGCCCTCCCATCCCGTCGGCGACGACGAAGAGATTCGACCCCGCGTAGCCGGAGTCCTGGTTGTTGGAGCGCACCTTGCCGGTGTGCGAGATCGCAGCGCTCGAGCCCTCGAAGACCATTTCCCGGGGGACCGCCGCTATTTCCGCAGCTCGAACGTCGTGGCGCCGACCTTGATCGGCGCGCCCACGAGGACGGGGACGGGTGCGGTGACGCGGGCGCCGTCATGCCAGGTGCCGTTCGTCGAGTCCAGATCCTGGATCATCCACTGCTCGCCCCACAGGAGCAGACGCGCGTGGTGGCTCGACGTGTAATCGTCGCGGATGACGAGCCCCGACTCGCTGGACCGTCCGATCGTGAGCGCCTCCGTGCCGAGCGGAAGCTCGAGTCCCGACTTCGGCCCGCTCGTGATGATGATGCGCGTGACCGTGGCGGTCGTCGCCTTGCCGCCCTTCGCGGGCGGCGCGGCAGCGGGGGCCTTCGCCGGGGCGGCGGCAACGGCCGCCGCGGGCACGGCGGCGGCCTGGGGCTCCGGCATCCGGCGCACTTTCACGCCGAAGAGATCGGATCGCAGCGAGTAGACCACCGCGAAGACGAAGGCCCAGAGCAGGACGAGAAACCCGATGCGCAGCAGCAGGAGCGTCAGTTCGCTCACGGCAGGGGTCCTCCTTCGCGCAGGTCGAAGGCGCGGGTCACATCGGCGGCGGGGAGGGGCGGCTTCGGGGGCGTGGCCTGCGCGACGACGCGGAACACGATGTCGGTGTGGCCGATGGTCACGGTGGAGTCCGGCGGAAGCGCGGCCTCGACGACCTTACGTCCATTGAGCAGGGTCCCGTTGGTCGAGTTCATGTCGCGCACCATCGCGCGCTCGCCGTCCCACAGGATCTCGACGTGCCGGCGGCTCGTGCCGGCATCGGCGACCGTGATGTCGGCGTCGCTGCCGCGGCCGATCACCGTGCGTGATTTCAGGAGCGGATGCCGCTGCCCGGCGATGTCGACGACGCCCCGCCAGGCGACCGTGCCCTGCACCGTGGACGAGCTCACCCGCAGGGTGCCGGTCGAGAGCTGATCGTCGCGCTCGATCGCGATCGACACGGGGCCGGCGAAGCTGTAGCCCTGGGCCTTGGCGTGCTTCTGGACGAGCGTCATCAGCTCATCGTCGAGCGCGCCGCCGAGAGCGCGCATCTTCTCGTCGTCCGAGGTCGACAGCCGCAGGACGAAGGTGTTCGGCGCCAGAATGCGGTCGCGCGAGACCACAGCCGCCTTCGTGTCGAGTTCGCTGCGCAGTGCAGAGGCGAGCTCGACGGGCTGAATGCCGCTGCGGAAGGTCTTCGCGAACGCGCTGTTCACCGCGCGTTCGAGACCTTTCTCGAAGCTGTCAAGTAGTCCCACGCGACTCCCCAAGGCAGGCTGGCCAGTTCGGTACATGCTAGTTGCTCAGTCTGAGACACCCGAGGAGGTGATGAATGCGCCGTCCGAGTGGGTCCGGGTTGGGACGACGACGAAAAAGGGCCCCCGATCCGGGAGCCCTTCGTCGTTTCGTGCGCGAGGGGGGAGTTGAACCCCCACGCCCTTTCGGGCACTGGCACCTGAAGCCAGCGCGTCTGCCTATTCCGCCACTCGCGCGATTCGCCGCACCCTGGGATGCCGCGATCTCAACCTGTCGAGGATATCACGGTGGATGTCCGCCACCGAACTCGCGCAGGGCCGGCGCAGGATTGGCCCAGGTTCTGCGTTCGTGATATCGCCGGGCGGTCGCGCACTGCTACGGTGACCGAAATTCAGGATGGAGGTTCTCTGGGGGGAGGACCATGCGCAGCATGCCACCGGAAGACCGGTCTCTTTGCGCGCCTAAAAACGACCAGCTGGTCACTGAGTAAAGGAATCACATTGAAGAACCGATGGAAGGCGCTCGCGTCAGTCGCGGTGGCGGCGGCACTGGTCGTCGCCCCGTTGACCGTGGGCGCGGCATCCGCGCATACGGGCAATCTGAATGGGCAGGCTGTCTGCAACCCGCAGACCGGGCAGTACGACATCACGTACATGCTCACGCTGTCGAACGTCGGCGCGGAGACGACCGGCGTGACGCACTGGGGCGTCGGCAGCAACACGTTCACCGGCACGCCGACCGATGCGACCGGACTCACCGAGGGGCCGCACGACTCGACGGGCAACACGACCTTCTCGCTCGGCACGTACTCGGTGCCCGGCACCAGCACGGCAGGGCCGTGGGTCTATGCGTTCACCCAGTTCAGTAACGAAGTGAAGCTGGGGTCGGACGGTCGCGTCGACGTCCTCGCGGGAGACTGCAAGCCTGCCGACAAGCCGGTCACACCCCCGACGCCGACCTGGACCGACCCGTGCGGGCCGGACAACGGCTCGTGGACTGCGCCCGAGTTCGAGGGTGGCCACTGGGCCTACGGCTCGGGCGAGGGGATCGAGTACATCAACGCCGTCGCCGACGACGGGTATGTGTTCCCGGAGGGTACGCAGACCCAATGGTCCGGCGATGTCAACGACGAGGAGTGCTGGCAGCCCACCGCGGTCACCCCGGTGCTGACCTGGGACCTGCCGTCCTGCGACGAGCCGGGCGCGGTCACGTCGTCGTTCGAACAGGAGGGCATCCACTGGACCGAGGCCGAAGGTGACAACGGCTCGACGATCTACACGGCTCACGCCGACGACGACTACGTGCTCGCCGAGGGTGCGCAGCACGAGTGGACGGTGCCGGACCTGACGCAGCTGGACAGCGATGACCCGCATTGCCGTCAGGTCTATCCGGTGCCGACGCTGTTCAACACGGGCGACCCGCAGCCGACGTGCGCGAACGCCGCGGAGTACCTCACCCCGGAGGAGTTCGGGGCACCCGGCGAGGACGGCTGGTACTCGTTCGAGCACGTCTGGGTCTACATCGACCGCTCGGTCGAGGGTGAGGTCACGATCTCCGTCGAGTCGAAGTCGGGCTACACGCTGGGTGATCTGAACGGCTCCTGGTGGATCAGCGAAGACAGCACGTATGCCGAGCGCACCATCCTCCTCCACGGTGCCATCGGCTACCAGAGCGAGGACAGCACCCAGCCGTGCTTCTTCGCGATCCTGCCCCAGCCTGAGGCGCCGGTGTTCACCGACGACTGCGGCACCGCGACCGACGGCTTCACCGTCCCAGAGAACTCGGAGGCTGTGCGCTACGAGACTGTCCACGAAGGGGCGATTGTGACGATCACGGCGGTCCTCGTGAACGACGAGGACGAGTTCGCCGAGGGCGTGACGACCCAGTGGTCGCACACCTTCACGAACGAGGCCTGCCCGACTGCCGCACCGCCGCTTGCCGCGACGGGCGGAAACGGCGTGAGCCCGATCCTCCCGATCGGCGCAGGCGCCCTCGTGATGCTCGGGCTCGCGCTGATGGTCACGCGCCGCCTCGCGCGTCACTAGTCTGACCGTCAGCCCCGTCGCGAGCCGGTTCACCCGGCTCGAGGCGGGGCTGACGCATGCCTGGGCTTCAGCTGCCGTCGAGCGAGGGCACGAKGGTGAAGACGATCTCCTCGATGTCGCGATCGAGGCCTGGTGCATACGAGACGAGCCGCGACACTTCTGTGAACCCGGCCTTGCGCAGCACCGCGATCGACCCCGAGTTGTGCGCGGCCGCGCGCGCGAACAGCGGACGCTCCGGCTCCCGGGCGACGAGCAGGCGCAGCGCCTCGGTGGCCACCCCTCGGCCCCAGGCGTGCCGGGCGATCCAGAACGAGACTTCGCGGTTGCCGTCGATGGTGAACACCGCGGCCGTGCCGGCGAAGCCGCCGCGCTCGGTCACGACCGACATCGCGGCATCCGGATTCGCGCGCTGACGCTCGATCCATGCGTCGAACGCACCCCGATCGTCGGGATCGGATGCCGTGAACGCGGCCATCGCGACGCCTTCGGGGTCGCGCATCATCTCGAAGACGGCATCCAGATCGTCGTCGTCCAGCGGTCGCAGCTCGATGTGGCTCACGCGTTCACGGTAGCGAGGGGCCGTACCCCTCAGGCGTAGCCGTGCAGAGTGCGCAGGGCGGCCTCGGCGCGCGCACCGTCGCGCGCGGCCAGCGCCTCCCGGAAGGCGACGTAGCCCTCGGTGCGCGCGATCGGGCACTCGATGAGCGGATGCCACCCGGAGAGGTTGCGGCGGATCGCGAAGTCGGCCTCGTGCATGACCGTGACGAACGCGCGGTTGTCCGTCGCGTAGGTGAGGGTCTCGAAGAGCTCCTCGCTCCACGCCATGATGCCCTCGTGGTCATCGGCGGCCGAGGCGCTGATGATGGCATCGGTCACCCGCAGCGCAACCTCCAGGGTGAGGTCGGAGCAGCGCTGGGCGGCGACGCGGACGATGTTGCCGAGGAGAAGGACGGCGAACTCGTGGGTGTCGTCGAGAAGCTTCTGGTCGGGGATCGAGACCCGCGTGTAGCGGTGCGGCGCGACCTCGACGAGACCGGTGCGCTCGTGGCGCTGGAGTGCCTCACGGACCGGGGTGCGAGAAACGCCCAGCCACTGGGCGAGTTCGTGGTCGCGCAGATGCTGGCCGGGCCCCAGCCGACCATCAAGGATCGCTTCGCCGATCGCCGAGTACACCTCATCGCCGAGGACGGTGCCGATCGGGTCGACGGGCATGAGCGGAACAGTGGTCATGGGCGAAGCCAAGTGTATGTCGGAGGAGCAATCTTCGCCGAAGCACTGATATATCGGTAGAGTTGCGCGCGTCACGCTTCGGCGTGGCCTATCCGGGGGGATCCGTCGGCGCCCGGGCTTTGAGCCCTTCGCTCGGCCCGGGCGTTCGATGGCGGATCCGTCGATTACTGTGGTTAGGTCTTGCCGCAGGTACCCGTCCTGCAACGTTTCTGTCACCTTCCGACACAAGACATGCATTTCTGCCCTGCGTCCGATAGCGTGGGGTAGTCGGCGCGCACTGCGCCGACTTCAGTGAGGAACGGCATTACATGAGCACGCAAGGCACCGTCAAGTGGTTCAACTCGGAGAAGGGCTTCGGCTTCATCGCTCCCGATGACGGCGGTGCGGATGTTTTCGCGCACTACACCGCAATCCAGGCGGGCGGCTACCGGTCGCTCGAGGAGAACCAGCGCGTCGAGTTCGAAATCGCGCAGGGCCCCAAGGGCCTGCAGGCGGAGAACATCCGCCCCGTGGGTTAGACCCCACCCACGACTATTCGGCACGTTCCGCTCGTTGAGCGGAACGTGCCGTTGGCGTTTGTGCCCCCGACAGCCGGAGAGTTCGCCGGTCCCGGCAGGCAGCAGGACGTCAGTCCCGATCGCCCCGGACGAGCTCGATGCCGGCCCCGGCGAACTGGCGGAGCGTCGCATCGGGCAGGAATGCCCGCGTGAGGGCGGCGGCGATCCGAGTGAGATCGCTCTCGTCGCGGTAGAGCAGGTACATGGTCTCGTAGCGCGGGTGGAACTTCTCCTTGAAGCGGTGCAGGGATCCGAAGCCGTAGACGGGCTCGAGCAGGCCGGCCAGCTTCTCGGTGACATCTGCAATGGGTCCGGCATCCGCCGGGTATTCATGGGTGAGCGGAGCGCCCGACAGGGAGACGACCTCGGCGCCTTCATCGGCGAAGTGCTTCGCTGAAGAGCCGATCAGGAACTCCATCGCCGGCGCGAAGCCGCCATCGCGGCGGCGCATGAGATCCAGCGTCCACCCACGCACCCGACCTGCGCCGCCGTAGATCGGCAGCCAGGACAGGAAGCCCTCGACATCCCCCGCGGCGGAGACCGCCAGGGCCAGTCGCACTTCCGGGTCCTCCGCTTCGTCCAGCGTGCCGAGGGTGAAACCCATCTCCGGCAGGCCCTTGTCGCCGACCCACATCTCCGAGATGGCGCGCAGCTGCTGGCGGACGCCCCACGGCTCGTCGACCAGGCGCGACATGCGGAACGTGACGCCTTCGCGGGCCGCGCGGTTGACGGCCGTCCGCACAGCGGCCCACTTCTTGCCGGTGAACTCCAGGCCCGGAAGGTCTACGACGGTGTCATCGGCGACCACCAGACTGCGCCATCCTCGCGGCATGGCCCGCCGCGTCGACTCGCCGGCGCTGAAGAAGCAGGGCACGAGACCTGCTCGCTCGGCGTCGGACACGAAGCCCGCGATGGCTGCGTCGCGCTCCTGCGCAGGCCCGATCGGGTCGGCGAGGGCGAGGGCGACCCCGGAGCGCCGGTGGTACGCGACGATGCTCTCGGACAGCCGGGCATAGCTGTTGCCCTCCCAGGTCGTCATCCAGGACAGCGTGCCCCCGCCTTCCTGGTGCAGCGACTCCTTGACCTGGGCCACCGTCGGCGCGGGCTGTTCGCCGAGCAGCGACCTGCGTCGCGCGCGGAATGCGTGCCGCACCGCGACCAGGTAGACGAGAAGGAGCAGCCAGAGCACGGCGGTCGCGACGGAGACGCCGAGACCCGTGACGGGCACACCGCTGCGGTCGGCCAGTCCCGTCGCGACGACCACGACGAGCAGCGCACCGGTGAGGACGTTGAGCACGGCGTAGCCGACCGTCCATCCCCACGCCCATCGCCGACCTCGCCGCAGGCCGTCGGCGAACAGCAGGATCACGCCGACGTCGAGGGTGACATCGAGCAGGGACGGTCCGGCCGCCTGGGTCGGTCCGAACATGCCGTCGGTCGGGATCAGCAGTGTGATGAGCTCGATGGCCGCGATGACGAGGACGACGACGAACGCGATCAGGCGCTGCTCGCGGATCGTGGTGCGCTGGATCCGCAGGGATCGCTCGACGAACAGCACCAGCAGCACGGCGAGGGCGTGCTCGAGATCGGCCAGCTCACCCCAGAAGGTCAGCGCGACGAAGACGAAGCCGAGGAGCACCAGCCACGCGCGCACGCGCCACGGCTGCACCAGAAGCCCCACCGCGGCGGCGATGCACGCCATCGTCCCGCCCGAGGGACCGACATCGAGCGCCGCCGCTTCGGTCTGCGCCCACGCCCAGGGCAGCGGGGACAGGAGCAGCAGCAGAAGGGCGCTCGCGAACACCGCGAAGAGCTGCCCGATCCAGAACCAGCCGAGGGCGATCCGCCAGCCGCGCCGGTACTCCAGATATGCCATCCCGACGAAGCCGGCCAGGGCGAAGGCGTACACCCACGGAACGTTGACGAAGAAGGTGCCGGTGAAGGGTGTCCACCACCTGCCCGCGGAGAGGGCGGGGAGCCCGTACGCGACGACGTCATAGGTCGCCGAGTCCTCGAACGGACGCCACAGTCCCTGCCAGATGATGCCCGCGACGACGATGACGAGCATCGTCGTGAGCGTCGCCGCCACCTGGCGGAGCGACCTCAGGGACGGCTTTCGGCTGATCGAGGGCTCGTGGGCGACCGCGGTCATGCTCCCACGATAGGACCCGATCTCCTCCGGCTACCGTGTCCCGGGCCGGTCGTAGTCGGCCAGGGCGCTCGCATCCTCGGCATCGCGCATCGCGCGGCGCGCGGCATCCAGAGCCTCAACCGGATCAGCGGCCTGCCGGGCCTCGGCGAGTTCGCGCTCCGCAGACAGCAGTCGCAGCCTCGCGGGCGCGCCGGCGCGGGCGTGGGCGACGGATGCCTCGGCTCGGGAGATCATCCAGCGTGCGGAGGCGAGCGTTCCGGGCAGCGCGGTACGTGCGCCGCGCAGCCGCTGCTGCGCGGTGCGCGCATCGCCGAGGGCGAAGTCGAGTCGATCTCGGAGGCGCACGATGCGGTCGACGGTGTGCGTGGGTCTGCGGGGGGCATCCGCTTCGAGCGCGTCGAGGGCGGCGGCGACGGCGCGCACTTCGGTGCCGAGACGCTCCGCGTCGACCGGCTCGAGGTGCTGGCGGATCGCCTCGGCCTGGCGCAGTGCGGCGCGTGCCGCATCGAATTCGGACGGCACCGCCTGCGCCGCCTGGGTCACAAGGCGATGGGTCTCCTCGAGCGACCGCGCATCCGCCTCCGCCTGACGGAGTGCCCGCTCCGCCCTGGCGACATCGGCGAGGCTGTTCCGCGACGGGTCGGCCGCCTCTTCGGCAGCGACGGAGAGCAGGCGCTCCGCCTCCGCGGCCTCCGCGAAAGCGGACTCGGCTGCGCGGGCGGCCGCGCGCCACTCGTCTTCGGCGAAGCGCGAAGAGAGGTCGTCGATCAGTCGCTGCGGCTCGCCCATGGCGACCCGCAGGGCCGCGAGCCGGCCGCGCGCCGCGTCGACCTGCGCCGCCGCCGAGACATTGGCGTGCATCCAGGCGACGTGCTCGGTGCGCGCATGAGAGATGGTCGACATCGCGGTGGCGACCTTGCGCTCGATGCGGCCGGACCTCCTGCGGATCTCGTCGGGCGTGAGGCTCGGAGATCCGAGCGCCCGATACTCCTCGAACGAGGAGTCCCGCACGTGCTGAGCGGTCAAGAGTGCGCGATGGAGGGACGCCGGCGCACCACCGCC
Organism: Microbacterium sp. P5_E9; assembly: GCF_054049175.1. Taxonomy (NCBI): domain Bacteria; kingdom Bacillati; phylum Actinomycetota; class Actinomycetes; order Micrococcales; family Microbacteriaceae; genus Microbacterium; species Microbacterium sp. P5_E9. Next base: position 73,980 of record NZ_JBFUMV010000004.1, read on the forward strand.
GTACATCGCCCCAGACAGACCCACCTCGAGGTCGAGCTCGCCGACTTCATCGTCGAGGCGCACCAGCGCGGCGCCGGCGCTGTCGCGGATCACCCCTGCGGCGGCTCGTGCCTTCGGCGACCGCCGGATCCGGCGCACCAGCCAGATGGCGATCAGGAGGAGGACGGCGGCAGTGCCGAACACGACCAGCGCGGGAATGAGCCACCCGAGCACTGTGCCGTCGGCCTCAGGCATCGGCATCCTCGATCAGCAGCAGCGCGCGCAGCTGATCCGTGGTGTCCACCGCCGCCTGCGCTCCCTCGGCCTCGTGCGGCCAGCTGAAGCCCCACCGGACGAAGATCACCGGCACGCCGTGCACCGCGGCGCCCTCGACATCGTGATGGCGGTCGCCGATCAGCACGGGGCGGCTCGTGTCGACACCGGCCACGTCCAGGCGGCGCAGCGCCTCGGCGACGATGTCCGCCTTGTCGCTCAGGGTGCGTTCATCCTGGGTGGCGCCGACGATGGCGGTGAGGTACGGCGCGAGTCCGAAGTGATCCATGAGCGCATCGACCTGGATTTCGGGCTTGCTGCTCGCCGTCGCCTGCGGAATGCCCGCGGCGGCGACGTCGGCGATCAGCTCGCCGACGCCGGGGAAGAGCCGGGCCCCTGTCGTGTACCCGTCGGCCTTGCCCAGGGTGCGATAGAACGACACCGCGTCAGAGGCGCCTTCGGGCGTCATGCCCCCGGTCACCTGGAAGGACTGGAACATCGGCGGCCCGATCCAGTGCACGAGCTCGGCGCGCGTGGGAGCGGTGCGTCCGAAGTGCTCGAGCGTGATCTTCAGGCGTCGCAGGATGCCGTCGGAGGCATCCACCACCGTTCCGTCGACATCCCACAGGATGCAGGTCCACGGTGAGCGACTCGGCATGCCGACAGCCTATGGGGCGGGAGGGAGCGAGGCCGCCGTCAGAAGAGCCGGGGAGCGCCTGACTCGAGCCCCTTCATGCCGTCGTAGTCGAGCGTCACGCAGCGGATGCCTCGGTCCGCGGCGAGCACGCGGGCCTGGGGCTTGATCTCCTGCGCGGCGAACACCCCAGTCACCGGCGTCAGATGCGGATCCCGACCGAGGAGCTCCAGGTACCGGGTGAGCTGTTCGACGCCGTCGATGTCGCCGCGGCGCTTGACCTCGACCGCGATCGTGCCGCCGGCCGCGTCGCGCAGGAGCAGGTCCACCGGGCCGATTGCCGTCGGGAACTCGCGGCGCACGAGGGTCAGGCCGTCGCCGATGACCTCCACCTGCTCGGCGAGCAGCCGCTGCAGGTCGGCCTCGACGCCGTCCTTCTGCAGGCCGGGGTCGATGCCGAGCTCGTGCGCCGAGTCGTGCAGCACCTCGAAGAACCGCACCAGGAGCGTGTCGCCCGTCTTGGTCTGCGTGACCCGCCACAGCTCGATGACACCGGCGGCCTGGGCCTCGGCATCCGGGATCTCCACCGTCAGGGTGCACGGCGGGCTCATCCAGTTCAGCGGCTTGTACGAGCCCCCGTCGGAGTGCACCAGCAGACTGCCGTCGCCCTTGTGCACGAGCAGGCGGGTTGCCTCCGGCAGGTGCGCGTTGAGACGGCCGGCATAGTCGACCGAGCAGCGGGCGATGACAAGACGCATCCGACGAGCCTAGCCGCGCTGATCCCCCCACCCGGCAGGGGCGGCGTCAGTGCGAGGAGTGACCCGCGCCCACCATCGAGCCTGCGATGGGACGCGCGGCCGGGGAGGCGAAGCCGGATGCCACGATCAGCACGACCAGGATGTACAGCGTGTTCAGCAGGCCGATGTGCTCGCTGATCAGGCCGAGGAGCGGGGGCCCGGCGAGGAACGCGACGTACCCGATCGTCGCGGCCGCGCTCACCCGGGCTGCGGCGTGCACGGGGTCGTCCGCCGCGGCCGACATGCCCAACGGGAAGCCGAGCGACACACCGGCGCCCCAGAGCGCGGCGCCCGCGAACATCAGCGGGATGCTCGGCGCGAGGATGAACAGCAGCAGTCCGCCCGCGGCCGTGCCCGCCAGGACGATCAGGGTCGCGACCCGCCCGAAGCGGTCCACGAGCGGGCCGCCGAACATGCGCACGACCGTCATGCTGATCGAGAACACCGCGAGGGCTGCCGCGCCGACCGCCGCGCTCGCCCCGTGTCCTTCGACGACGCCGAGGGCGAGCCAGTCGTTCGCGCCGCCTTCGGCGAAGGCCATGCCGAGCATGATGACCCCGAGCGTGTAGGTGCGGGGCTCCTTCCACGCCGAGAGGGCGAGCGACATGCGGTCGCGCCATGCCGGCTTCGCAAGCCCCGCCTCCGGGTCCATCGCGACTTCGCGGCGCGGAACCCAGGCGATACTGGCGAAGGCGATGACGAAGATGGCGACGGCCATGATCGTCAGGTGCGCGAGCGCGTCGTACCCCCACGAGATGGCGAGGATGCCGATCCCGGCGCCGATCACGGTGCCGAAGCTGAAGAACGCATGGAAGAGCGGAAGGATCGTCTTGCCGGTCTGCTTCTCGATCGCCGCCCCCTCGACGTTCATCATCACGTCGACCGCCCCATTGCCGAAGCCCCAGAGCACGAGGCCGACGACCACGACACCCGCGGAGTGGAAGACGTCGGCGCCCACGCCGATGATCGCGACGCCCACACCGAAGATGAGCATCGCGCCCAGCATCCCGGTGCGCGCTCCGAAGCGCGCGATCACGACTGAGCTGACCGACAAGCCGATGATCGAGGCGATTCCGCCGACGAGGAGCATGAGTCCGAGTTGGCCGCGGTCGACCCCGACCGCCTCCTTGATGGCAGGCACGCGCGAGGCCCAGGTGGAGATGCTCAGGCCGCTCGCCAGGAAGATCGCGAAGATCGCCGTGCGCCAGCGCACGAGCTGAGAGCGGGTCAGGACGGTATCCATCCCGACAGCTTACCGAATCGATTCGACGCACCGGAATCGGGGCAGGTACGATCAGATCTGTCATGAGCACACGCCGCGCCACCATCAGCGACGTCGCCCGCGCGGCGGGCGTCTCTCCCTCCACGGCGTCCGTCGTGTTCAGCGGCAACACTCCGGTGTCGCAGGCGACCCGGGACCGCGTGCTGGCGGCGGCGGAATCGCTGGGCTATACCGGCCCCGACCCGCGTGCGGCATCGCTGCGGCGCGGGCGCTCCGGGATCGTCGGCGTGGTGTTCGAAGAGCATCTCGGCCGCACCTTTCAGGACCCGGTGAAGATCCTCATGATGGACGGGCTCACCGAAGGCGTCGCCGCTCTCGGCGCGGGGCTGCTGCTGCTGCGCGACCAGCCGGACTCGCCCGGCGAGCCGACGCTGACCACGGCTCCGCTCGACGCCGCCGTGCTGGTCGGATGCAGCGGGCTGCTGCGCGAATCGCTCGCCGTGGTGCGCGCCCGCGGCATTCCGGTGGTCGTCATCGAGGGCGACGCGGGTGAGGGCGTGCCCCGGATCGAGCTCGACAACCGCGAAGCCCAACGGCAGGCGGCGCGGCATCTGCAAGGGCTCGGCCACGAGCAGGTCGCGCTGGTCACCCTGCCGGTGCACGCCGGCTGGCAGCGCGGCTGGATCGGCCCGGACGAAGAGATCACCGTGAATGTGACCAGGGAGCGGCTCGCGGGAGCGCGCGATGTCTTTCCGGATGCCCCGGCCTACGCCGCGGCGGGGAGCTTCATCGACGAGGGACTCGCTGCGGGGCGGGTGCTGTTCGCAGACCGCGCGCACCGTCCGACCGCGGTGATCGCCCAGAGCGATCTGCTCGCGGCGGGCGTCGTGCGCGCCGCCGAGGAGGCCGACCTGCGCGTGCCAGAAGACGTCAGCGTCACCGGATTCGACGGCATCGTGGTCGACGGCCTGGCGCCGTACTCGCTGACGACACTCGTTCAGCCTGCGGTCGACAAGGGGCGCGCCGCCGGGAAGGCGGTCGCGGCGATGCTGGAGGGCCGGGAAGCGGCATCCATCCGCTTCACCTCCGTGTTCCGCGTGGGAAACACGACCGCGCCGCCCCGCGCACCCTGACCGAGCCGGTCGGGCGGCCAAACGGCCCCGGTAGGATGATTCCCAGACCGTTGCCCGTGCCACTGGCTGCGACCCCCCGAGGAGGCCGCGCATGCTGATCCTGCTCGGTGCATTCGCGGTCGTGCCCATGGTGCTGCCGTGGCTGGTCGCACGGATCGGCGCGCGCGCGTTCTATCTCGCCGCGCTCCTGCCCGCCGCAGCGTTCGCACAGGCCGCGGTGCAGACCTCGGCGGTGCTGGCCGGCGACACCCCGTTCGAGTCGTACGACTGGATCCCGGCGCTCGGGATCAGCCTGTCGATGCGGATGGACACCCTCGGATGGGTGATGACTCTCATCGTGACCGGCGTGGGCGCCCTCGTCATGCTCTACTGCCGCTGGTACTTCCGCGACCAGCGGGCGGGCGTGGGACAGTTCTCCGCGGTGCTGCTGGCCTTCGCCGGAGCCATGTACGGGCTCGTCCTCACCGACGACATCGTCGTGCTGGTGATGTTCTGGGAGATCACGAGCGTCCTGTCGTATCTGCTGATCGGGCACTACCACCGCCGCGCCGGCAGTCGCCGTGCCGCCCTGCAGGCGCTGCTGGTGACGACCCTGGGCGGACTCGTGATGCTCATCGGCGTGGTGCTGCTGGTCGTCGATGCGGGCACGTCGAGCCTGTCGACGATCCTCGCCGAAGCACCCGCCGGCCCGGTGGTCGATGCCGCGCTGGTGCTCCTGCTGGTGGGTGCCCTGAGCAAGTCCGCCATCTTCCCCTTCCACTTCTGGCTGCCCGGCGCCATGGCGGCGCCCACCCCGGTGAGTGCCTACCTGCATGCCGCCGCGATGGTCAAGGCGGGCATCTACCTCATCGCCCGGCTCGCCCCGGTCTACGCACTCGCGCCCACCTGGCGCCCGATCGTGCTGATCCTCGGGGTGTTCACGATGCTGCTCGGCGGATATCAGGCCCTCCGGGAGAGCGACCTCAAGCGCATCCTGGCGTTCGGCACGGTCAGCCAGCTCGGCCTGCTCGCCGTCGTCCTGGGCTACGGCACCCGGGATGCCGCGCTCGCCGGACTCGCGCTGCTGATCGGGCACGCCCTGTTCAAGTCGAGCCTGTTCCTCGTGGTCGGCGTGATCGACCGCCAGCTGTCCACCCGCGACATCGGGGAGCTGAGCGGGCTCGCCCGGCAGGCTCCCGTGATGACGACTTTCTCGGCGATCGCGATCGCCTCGATGGTCGGGATCATCCCGACGATCGGCTTCGTCGCGAAGGAGGGCGCCCTGACCGCCTTCCTCGATGAAGCCGTCGGCGGGTCGGGGTGGGGACTGTTCGCGCTCATCGGCGTCGCGCTCGGATCGGTGCTGACCGCCGCGTACGGACTCCGCTTCTTCTGGGGGGCATTCTGGACGAAGAAGGATGCCGGGGGCGCGCCCGCCCCCGTCACCGAGTGGCCGGATCCGCCGATCGGGTTTCTCGGCGCTCCAGTCCTGCTCGCCGGGCTGACCGTCGTCGCGGGCCTCGCGGCGCCCGTGCTCGACCTCGTACTCGCGCCCTACGCCGACACCGCTCCGGCCTCGAGCCCAGGAGTGCCTGCCCCGGAGCATCCGTACCATCTGGCGCTCTGGCATGGGATCGAGCCCGCGCTGTGGATCACCCTCGCGACGATCGTGCTCGGGGTCGGCGTGTTCGCCCTGACCCGCGATCGGCCGCTCCGCCGCATCCTCCCGTTCACGGCGGCAGGCGCCTACAACGCGAGCCTCCGTGGCATCGCCCGCCTGTCGGTGCTGTCGACCAGCCTCACCCAGCGCGGCTCTCTGCCGATCTACGTCGGCACGATCTTCGTCGTACTGGTCGCCGGCGAGGGCACGGCGCTGATCGCCGGGGGCGGATGGCAGACGCAGCTCGATCTCTTCCACACCCCGACCCAGCTGCTGGCGGCGCCGATCATGATGCTCGCCGGCATCGTCGCCGTGCGGGCGGGCAAGCGCTACACCGGCGTTGTGCTGGTCTCGGTCACCGGTCTCGGCATGGTGCTCCTCTTCGCGACGAGCGGGGCGCCCGACCTCGCGCTCACCCAGGTGCTCGTGGAGACCGTCACCCTGGTGGCATTCGCCCTCGTGCTGCGGCGCATCCCCTCCCGGCTCGGGGAGCACAACGCCTCGGTCGCGCCGATCGCGCGCGCCCTGCTGGCCGTCGCTGTCGGCCTCACCATGGCCCTGGTCGCGGTCGTGGCGACCGGCGCCCGCATCACGGAGCCCATCTCGACGAGGTTCCCCGACATCGCCTACGACCTCGGCCACGGCAAGAACGTGGTCAACGTCGCCCTCGTGGACATCCGCGGCTGGGACACGATGGGCGAGCTGTCGGTGCTGATCCTCGCCGCGACGGGCGTGGCATCCCTCGTCTTCGTGACGCACCGCGCCGACATGCTGTCCTCACTCACGGCGCCGCTGCCGAGATCGGCCTCCCGCTCGCGGCGCCCCCTCGTCGAGACCGACGAGGGCATCAGGCCGCAGAGCGCGGACACCCGAGGCAGTCACCGCGCCTGGCTCGTGGGCGGTCAGCGCGTCGGGGCGGAGAATCGCTCGATCATCCTCGAGGTGATCGTGCGCATCCTCTTCCACACGATCATCATCGTCTCGCTGTACCTGCTGTTCGCCGGCCACAACCTGCCAGGCGGCGGATTCGCGGGCGGCCTGGTTGCCGGTATGGCGCTGGTGATGCGGTACGTGGCCGGCGGACGGTACGAGCTGGGCGCGGCCGCACCCGCCGACGCCGGCCGCCTGCTCGGCACCGGCATGGCGATCGCCGTCGGCTGCGCGGTGGTGCCGCTCCTGTTCGGCGCTCCGCCGCTGAAAAGCTGGTTCTTCGAGATGGAGCTGCCGGTGATCGGGCACCTCGAGTTCGTGACGTCGACCCTGTTCGATGTGGGCGTCTACCTCGTGGTCATCGGGCTGGTGCTGGATGTGCTGCGCAGCCTCGGCGCCGAGGTCGACCGCCAGGCGCACGAACTCCAGGAGGTGGGCGGGCGATGAACGCCACGACCGGCAGCGGCGTCTCGCTCGTCCTCATCGTCGTCATGGGCGTGCTCTTCGCGTGCGGCGTCTACGCGATGCTCGAGCGCAGCCTCACCCGCGTGCTCATCGGGTTCCTCCTGCTCGGCAACGCCGCGAACCTCCTGCTGCTGATCGTGATGGGCCGGCCCGGCGTCGCACCCTTCTTCGACGGCTCCACCCCGACCGACGAGATGTCCGACCCGCTTCCTCAGGTGCTGACCCTGACGGCGATCGTGATCACGTTCGCGATCTCGGCGTTCCTGCTGGCGCTGATCTACCGCTCGTGGCAGCTCGGCCAGGCCGACACCGTGAGCGACGACGAAGCCGATGTCGAGGTGCGCGCTCGTCGCCTGGGCGACGAGGCGACGATGGATGATGTCGCCGAGGCGCTCACGGATGACGCGACCACCGACTTCGTCGGCGTGGACACGTCGCCCATCACGGTGCTCAGCAGCCGCGATCTCGCGAGCATCGTCGACGACGCGCCGGCCGATCGCCCCCGCGCGGATGACGGCCAGGGAGGTGAGCGCCCGTGAGCGCCCTCGTCCCGCTGCTGGTGACTCTCCCGCTCCTCGGCGCCGCCATCGCGCTCATCGCGGGACGCCACCGGCGGACGCAGGTGGCGGTGTCCATCGTGACGCTCGCGCTCGTGATGATCATCGCCGGGGTGCTGCTGTATGTCGTGGACACCACCGGCGTGCCGCTCGCGGTGTCGGTCGGCGGCTGGCCGGTGCCGTTCGGAATCGTGCTCTACGTCGACCGGCTCGCCGCGCTGCTCGTCGTCGTCTCCAGCGTGGTTCTCCTGGCGGTGCTGCTGTTCTCGGTCGGCCAGGGCGCCGCGGACGGCGACGACGACACTCCGGTGTCGATCTTCCACCCGTCGTACCTGATCCTGGCGGCGGGGATCTTCACCGCCTTCATCGCGGGCGACCTGTTCAATCTGTACGTCGGGTTCGAGATCCTGCTGGTCGCCTCGTACGTCTTGATCACGCTCGGCAGCACGGAATCCCGCATCCGCACCGGCTCGGTGTACATCGTCGTCTCGCTCGTCTCGTCGATCCTCTTCCTCGCCGCGATCGCGATGATCTACGGCGCCTTGGGAACCGTCAACATGGCGCAGGTGTCGGAGCGGATGACCGAGCTGCCCCAGCAGACGCAGATGGTGCTGCATGTCATGCTGCTGCTCGCGTTCGCCATCAAGGCCGCGGTGTTCCCGCTGTCGTTCTGGCTGCCGGACTCCTACCCCACCGCGCCTGCACCGGTCACCGCGGTGTTCGCCGGTCTGCTGACGAAGGTCGGCGTGTACGCGCTCATCCGCACGGAGACGCAGCTGTTCGCAGACAGCGACGTGAACGTCGTTCTCATGGTGGTGGCGCTCGCCACGATGATCGTGGGCGTGCTCGGCGCCGTCGCGCAGGCGGAACTCAAGCGCATCCTGTCGTTCACGCTCGTCAGCCATGTCGGCTACATGGTGTTCGGACTCGCGGTCGCGACGCCCGCCGCGATCGGCGCGACGATCTACTACATGGTCCACCACATCATCGTGCAGACCACCCTGTTCCTCGCGGTCGGGCTCGTCGAGCGCCGCGCGGGCAGCACATCGATCCTGCGGGTGAAGGGCCTGATGCGCGCCGCGCCGATGATCGCGGTGCTCTACTTCATCCCCGCGGTGAATCTCGGCGGCCTTCCGCCGTTCTCGGGCTTCATCGGCAAGTACGCGCTGTTCGACGCCGCGGCGGAGGTCGGAACGCCGATCATGCTCGTGCTCATCGTCGGCGGCATCGTCACGAGCCTGCTGACGCTCTACGCGCTCATGCGGGCGTGGAATCTCTCCTTCTGGCGCGAAGAGGACGACTCGGCCGAGACCGAGGCCCGCATCTCGTACCTGGGCGCATCGCCGGGCGGCGTCGAGACCGAGCGCCGCGCGATCCCGAAGATCATGACCGCGGCCACGACCGGCATGGTGGCCATCACGATCGGGCTGACCATCTTCGCGGGCCCGCTCTACGACATCTGCGCCCGCATCGGCGACTCGCTCCTCGAACCCGTCAACCTGACGCAGCTCCAAGAGGAGGTCGGACGATGAGCCCCGACTCCCGGCTGAGCCCGCGCCGGCTGCTCGCGCAGATCTGGCGCCAGCTGCCGTTCTTCGTCTGGCTGGTCGCCCTGTGGATGCTGCTGTGGGGGCAGTTCACGCTCCTGGCGTTCGTGAGCGGGCTCGCGGCGGCGCTCATCGTCACGCGGGTCTTCCGCCTGCCGCCGGTCGAGCTGTCCGGCCGGGTGAATCTGGCCTGGGGACTCGTCTTCATCCTCGAATTCCTCGGCGCACTCGTTCGCGGGTCGCTCACTGTCGCGTGGCAGGTGCTCGACTGGCGCCGGCAGCCGGGCGCCGCGATCATCGCGGTCCGGCTCCGGATCGCGGACGACCTGATCATGACGCACACGGCGGTGACGGCATCCCTCATCCCGGGCTCGCTCATCGTGGACGCCGACCGGGATCGCCGCATCCTGTACCTGCATGTCATCGGAGTGCGCAGCGACGAGGACGTGGAACGGCACCGGGCGAGCGTGCTGCACTGGGAGGAGCGGATTGTGCGGGCCGTGGGATCCCAGGCGCAGCTCGAACGGGTCCGCCAGCTGCGTGCGGCCGCAGATGCGGTGGAGGGAGCGCTGTGAACATCCTGCTGCTGGCGATCTACATCGCCTTCGGGGCCGCTGCCCTGCTGATCGTGTGGCGGATCATCATCGGCCCGTCGATCCTGGACCGGGCCGTGGCATCCGACGTCCTGCTCACTCTCGTGATGTGCGTGCTGGGTGCCGAGATGGCGATCAATCACCACACCCGCACCCTGCCGGTGCTGCTGGTCATCGCGGCGCTGGGTGTGTTCGGGTCGATCACGATCGCGCGCTTCGTGGCGCGAAGGGACGGGCAGAGCTGATGGATGCCGCAGCCACATCTGGGGACGCCGTGCTCGACACCGTCGCGCTCATCCTGATCCTCGGCGGCGCGATCCTCTGCCTCACCGCGGCCATCGGACTCCTGCGCTTCCGCGATGTGCCCACCCGCCTGCACGCCGCCACCAAGCCGCAGGTGCTCGGGATGCTGCTGATCGCCATCGCGATCGCGCTCTCGCTGCGCTCCTGGCCGGTGGTCGCCTTCCTCGTGCCCGTCATGCTCATGCAGTTCGCGACCGCGCCGCTGTCGGCGCACATGGTCGGTCGGCAGGCGTACCGCAACGGGACCTACGACCGGGCCGGGCTGTACGTGGACGAACTCGCCCGGTCCGGCGAGACTCCGCCGGGCTCCGGCGGCTGATCGGTCAGTCTGGGGGGACCAGGGTCAGGGTGTCGGTCGTGGCCGAGTCGATGGCGCGGCCGGTGAACGGCCACGGCGTGAGCTCGACCCGCTGCCAGGCCTCGGTCTGATCGGTGTAGTGCTCGTGGAAGGCGTGACCGCTCTCGCCGGTGAGCTGATTCCAGAGTGAGGCGTCGAGGTCGGCCAGATCGACGATCATCCGCATCGACGGCACGGTGACGGTCTCGAAGCCGTCCCCCAGCGTCCATCCGGTCGCATCGACGACGGAGCTGCCGCCGCCGACCGGGAACGGCCCGCGGTTGAAGAGCCACTCGATCGGGGCGATTCCGGACTCCCCGAACGTGCCGCTGCGCAGCGGCAGGGCGTGCAGGGCGCCCCAGTTCCACCTGCCCGGGGTATCGCCCTGCAGCGTGCTCAGCCGCTGGAAGGCGCCCTCGGCAGTTCGCTCGAGCATCTCCTGCTGCCCGGTCACGTCGAGGCCCGGGTTGTTCCACCATTCCGAGTCGGGATTTCCGAGCAGCTCGTCGACGACGAGGAACAGCCGGCCCTGTCCGGCGAGGGCGGCAGCGTGCTCACGCCCCCGGACGAAGAGATTCGCGACGAGCTCATCCCACAGCACGTTCGCATAGGCGGCGGCAGCCGAGTCCGGCTCGTTGTGGAGGTCCCACGAGCGCAGCAGATCGAGTGCGGCATCGGTGCCGGCGTCGCCCGTGGTCACGTCCTCGTACACGGCGACGAGTCGCCGACCCATCCAGAACTCGTCGTCGGCCTGGATGTCGCGCATGGCGTCGACGGTGAGAGGTCCCTGCACCGCGGCGCGCTGCAGCAGGTCGGTGATGCGCGCGGCCCGCCAGCCGTAGTCCCAGTCGCGTGTCAGGAAGTGCGGATACTCCGCACCGACGATCGCGTTGTTGGCGGTGACGAGCCACCCCTCCGGGGGGTTGTACGACGTCGGCAGCTCCTCGAACGGGATGAACCCGGTCCAGTCGTACGACGAATCCCAGCCAGGCTGCGGCATCCATCCGTCTCCTGCCCCACGGATCGGCAGCTTTCCGGGGGTCTGGTAGCCGATGTTCCCGTCGACATCCGCGTAGATGAGATTCTGCGCGGGAACGTCGAATCGCGCCGCGGCGGCGCGGAAGCCTTCGAAGTCGGAGGCGATGTCGAGGGCGAAGATGGCGGATGCCGTGGTCCCCGGCTGTAAGGCGGTCCACTGCAGGGCGACCGCATACTCGCCGTCGGGTGGGCTGGCGGGCACGGACACCGTGCCGTCGACATTCGTGTACGGGTCGTCCGCGATCGCGGTGAAGTCGTCGGTCAATCCCGAGACGATCGGACCGTGCACGGTGGAGCGGATCTCCAGCTGCTCCGCCGCACCGCCGGCGACCGAGATCGTCTCGGTGCGCACGTCGAGCGGCACGAGTGCGCCGTCGCGCCAGTACGAGTCGCCGTCGAGCCTCTCGACGTAGAGGTCGGTGACATCGGTGGAGAGGTTCGTGAAGCCCCAGGCCACGCGACCGTTGTGCCCGATGATGACTCCTGGCACCCCGGAGAAGCCGAATCCCGCCGCGTTGAAGGGGCACTCCGGTGTGACGACCGCGCAGCGCAGGCCGATCTGATGCCAGACGCTGGGCAGCGAGGCGCCCAGGTGCGGGTCGTTGGCGAGGAGGGGCTTGCCGCTCTGGGTCATCGAGCCGGACACCACCCAGGAGTTCGAGCCGACCCCTTCGCCGGCTCCGCCGACGAGGGCGCTGACCGCCTCGATGACGTCGTCGACCTCGGTCCACTCGATCGCGGCCGTGGCAGCCGTGCCGGGTGCGGCATCCGTTCCGTCGTCGAAACCTGCCGGGAGCGCTGTCGTGATCGTCGGCACGATGACCGGATTGACGTCGAAGGGATAGCCCGGGTAGAGCTCCGCGAGCTGGTCGGGCGTGAAGTTCGGCGCCATCAGGGCGCGGTCGGTCTCGGACTCGATGTTGTCGCGGAGGTCCCAGGCCATCGCCTTCAGCCATGAGACGGAGTCGGCCGGGGTCCACGGCTCGATCTCGTACTCCGGGTTCTGCGGGCCGAGCACGGCGTACTCGAGCGAGACCTCGGCGCCGTCGTGGCCCTTCAGGTAGGCGTTCACGCCCTCGGCGTAGGCGTCGTAGTAGGCGCGCACCGTCGGATCGAGGGCTTCGACCTCCTGCTCGGCGACGGCTCGCCAGCCCAGGGTCCGCAGGAACCGGTCGGTCGGCAGCTGCGATGCGCCGAACAGCTCGGACAGTCGTCCGCTCGTGACGTGGCGGCGGAAGTCCATCTCCCAGAAGCGATCCTGCGCGTGCACGTACCCCTGCGCGAAGAAGAGGTCATGGGTGCCTCGGGCCGTGATCGTCGGCACGCCAAGGCTGTCGCGCTGCACCGTGACCTGGCTGTCGACCCCGTCGAGGGTGATCGAACCCGCGACCTGCGGGAACGAGCGCTGGATCGTCCACACCCCCACCCCCGCCGCGATGACGGCGATGACCAGGATCCCGGCCACCAGGCCGAACAGCGAGAGCCCCACGATCCGTCCCACGCGCCGGCGCGGGCGCGGCGGTTCAGGCAGGGGAATAGGCGAGGTGTACACGTTCGTCATTGAGTGTGCTTTCGCTGCATGGCCGAGCGGAACCCGGTGTCGTGCACCGTGAACCTCGATCCCGCGCTGTCGGGTCGCGTGGGATCGCTCTCGCATCGTACGTGAGGATGCCGCGATCCGCTCGCCGCCGAGGAGGGCTAGGCCGCGTCGAGCAGCCGGTCGAGTTCGTCGAGCACCGGCTCGTCTGGGCGGAACTTGCGGGCGAACCAGAAGCCGGACGCGAGCATCGCGTCCAGATCGTCCGAGGTGAGCCACTTCGGATGAGGCGTATCGACCCACTGGGCGTAGTGGACCATCCCGGCGAGATTGCGCAGCGACGGGTCGTTGCGCAGCACGGTGTGCGGGTAGGACTCGGTCGGCACCCGGGTGTGCGAGTAGTAGCGCATCAGTCCGGGGTCGGCCCGCAGCAGGACATGGGCGGCGCGCCCCGACAGCGCGAACTGGTCGCAGCCCTTGTACAGGCGGAAATCGTCGCTGAAGGGTGTGCGCAGCCTGCGTCTGTTCAGATCCGGCGGGAGACCGCGCGGCGATCTGCTCATCGAGAAGCCGGGGATGTGCTTCATGACCTGACGGACCCGGTGGCGGTCCGTCCACAGCGGCAGCCGGTACGAGCGCACCAGATACCGCTCCAGGAACAGGGGAAGGTTGGGATCGTCGTCCGGCTCCTCGAGCGCCATGTCGGCGGCGGACGCGGCGAGGTGCCGCTCGTAGTCGCGGAGCGGCCGCAGCGGGTAGTCCTGGCCGGTGAGGATCGTGAGCCAGTCGTCCTGGGCGAGCGCGGCCGCGGCGATGACCTCGAGCAGCGAACGCAGATAGCTCGCGTCACCCCAGGTGATCGGCGCGCTGGTCAGCCGCAGCTCGGCGTCCAGTTCCGCGAGGCGCGCCGCGTCCGGTGGCGGCATCTTCCGATCGTGGCTCACGATCAGCCGGGCGTTCGGGCTGTCGCGGCGAAGACGTGCGACGACCCGTTCGGTCTGGCCAGGATCGACGTAGCTCGTCACCACGTATACGAACACGGGCTCGGCAAAGGACCCGCTCGGCGACGACATCGCGGGCGTCAGTCGCTTCCGAAGTCGAACGCGGCGGACTCGGATGCCTCGTCCACGGCCTCGGCGAGGGCTTCACGTGCCTCGTCATAGGGCTCGGCGTGGTCGGTGATCTCGTCAGCTTCGCCGGCGGTGACCCTGCCCACCAAGGCGCCGGTGGCGCCGCCGATCAGGCCCATTCGGGCGTACTGCTCGAGCCGGCTCCGCGAGTCCGCGATGTCGAGATTGCGCATCGTGAGCTGGCCGATCCGGTCGGTCGGGCCGAAAGCCGCGTCGCCGACGCGCTCCATCGAGAGCTTCTCCGCGGCGTAGGAGAGGGTCGGGCCGCTCGTGTCGAGGATCGAGTAGTCCTCGCCGCGGCGGAGCCGCAGCGTGACCGTGCCGGTGACCGCCGAGCCCACCCACTTCTGGATCGACTCCCGCAGCATGAGGGACTGCGGGTCGAGCCAGCGTCCCTCGTACATGAGGCGGCCGAGGCGCCGGCCCTCGGCGAAGTAGTTGGCGAGCGTGTCCTCGTTGTGGATGCCGCTGAGCAGGCGCTCGTAGGCGATGTGCAGCAGGGCCATGCCGGGCGCTTCGTAGATTCCGCGGCTCTTGGCCTCGATGATGCGATTCTCGATCTGGTCGCTCATGCCGAGACCGTGACGACCGCCGATCGCATTGGCCTCCAGAACGAGAGCAACCGGATCGATGAACTCCTGGCCGTTGATCGCGATCGGGCGGCCGCCGTCGAAGGTCACCGAGACATCCTCGGTCGGGATCTCCACCTCGGGGTCCCAGAAGCGCACGCCCATGATCGGCTCGACGATCTCGAGCGAGACGTCCAGCCGCTCCAGGGTCTTGGCCTCGTGGGTGGCGCCCCAGATGTTCGCGTCGGTCGAGTACGCCTTCTCGACGCTGTCGCGGTAGGGGAAGCCGTGCGCGACGAGCCACTCGCTCATCTCCTTACGGCCGCCCAGCTCGGTCACGAAGTCCGCGTCGAGCCAGGGCTTGTAGACCCGCAGCCGGGGGTTGGCCAGCAGGCCGTAGCGGTAGAACCGCTCGATGTCGTTGCCCTTGTAGGTCGACCCGTCGCCCCAGATGTCGACGCCGTCCTCCTTCATCGCGCGGACGAGGAGGGTGCCGGTCACGGCGCGGCCGAGCGGGGTGGTGTTGAAGTAGGTGCGCCCGCCGGAGCGGATGTGGAAGGCGCCGCAGGCGAGGGCGACGAAGCCCTCTTCGACGAGGGCGGCCTTGCAGTCCACGAGCCGCGAGAGCTCGGCGCCGTACTCGAGCGCGCGCCCTGGGACCGCCTCGACGTCGGGCTCGTCGGGCTGACCCAGATCGCCCGTGTAGGTGCAGGGGATGGCGCCCTTGTCGCGCATCCACGCCACCGCTACCGAGGTGTCGAGGCCGCCGGAGAAGGCGATGCCGACGCGCTCGCCGACGGGCAGGGACTGGAGGACCTTGGACATGCCCTCAAGTCTACTGAGCGGTATCCGCACCCACCCGTCGCGCGGCCCGCCACCGTCCCGCCCAGATGACGAGCAGACCAACGCCGACGATCGCGATCGCGATGCCGACGATGTAGCCCGTGACTCCGAGATAGCCGCCTGCGACGAGATGCGGGTCGAGGAAGGGGTAGGGGTACCAATAGGCGTTCCCGGTCGCCGGCGCGACGATGAACGGCGCGCGGATCAGCGTGTACACCGCCCACGCGATCGGGTAGATGACGACGATCCATACCGCAGCCCACGACACCGCCCGGCGGCGCGGCGCGAAGAGCACGTCGAGCAGCAGGATGACGGGCACGACGACGTGGAGCACCTCGTTCGACCATGGCACGGTCACCCCTTGGTCGAGGGCGACGTTGCGCAGCAGGGTGTTGTAGACGATGCCGGTGACGATCATGTACGTGCTGACGCACACGAGCGCGACCGCGAGACCGCGCGGCTCGACATCCGCGTTCCGTCCTCTGCCCCAGGTCCAGATCGCGGCGATCGCCAGCACGATGGCGGCGGCGAGATTCGACTGGATGGTGAAGAAGCTGAGGAAGTTCGCGACGACGGTCGGGAGGTGGCCGGCATACTCCGTCTCGGCGGCCAGCGCCCGCTGGATGCTGCGGGTCAGCTGGGCGGCGACGGCAGAGAAGACGAGCGCCGTTGTCGCGATCCGCACGAACGGCCAGATGATCTCGATGGTCGATCGCTTCGCCATGTCGCCACCCTAGCGAGGGCCATCGGCCGATCGACGCGGAAGCGTCAGCGCGTCAGCGCGGGAGCCGAGGGACGGCGCCCACGAGCGTGCGGGCGTACTCGGTCTCGGGGGCCGCCAGCAGCCGGCGCGTCGGTCCMGACTCGACGACGCGGCCGGAGCGCAGCACCACGGTGCGCTCGCACACCGCGGCGACCGCACCCAGGTCGTGCGACACCATGACGAGGCTGAGCCCGTGCTCGTGCCGCAGCCGGACGAGGAGGTCGATGACCTGCACGCGCGTCGTGACGTCGAGTGCGCTCACCGGCTCGTCGGCGAGCAGCACCCGCGGGCGGGAGACGATCGCCCGGGCGATCGCGATCCGCTGGCGCTGGCCTCCGGAGAACTCGTGCGGGTAGCGGGTAAGGGTGTCGGCGTCGAGGTTCACCGACGCGAGCGCCTCGGCGACCCGGGCGCGGGCCTCCGATCCCGTCGCGATGCGCAGCGACCGCAGCGGCTCGCCCACGATCCGGTCGATCCGCTGCCGGGGATCCAGCGACGAATACGGGTCCTGGAACACGGGCTGCACCCCGGCTCGGAACCGGCGCATGAGCGCGCGGTCGCGCAGGTTCAACGGCGCATCGTCGAACAGCACGGCACCCTGCTTCGGTGCGGAAAGGCCGAGCAGGAGGCGAAGGATCGTGGACTTGCCCGCGCCGGACTCGCCGACGAGGCCGAGGCTGTCGCCCTCGTCGATCGAGAGCGAGACGTCTTCGAGCACGGTCTGGGCGCCGTACGAGAAGCCTGCCGAGCGCAGTTCGATGATGCTCATTCCGCTCCCCCCTCGCCGGGGTTCGGGGCGTCGAGTGCCGCATCCAGCGCCCGAGCGCTGTCGACCAGCGCGACGGTGTACGGATGCCGCGGCTGAATCACGACCTGCATGACCGGGCCTTCCTCCACGACGACGCCTTCGCGCATGACCACGATCCGCTCCACCATGCGCGAGACGACCGCCAGGTCATGGCTGATGAACAGCAGCGCCATCCCGCGCTCCTCGACGAGTCGTTCCAGCAGTGCGAGCACGCCGTCCTGCACGGTCACGTCCAGCGCCGTCGTCGGCTCGTCCGCGATGAGCAGACGCGGACGAGCGGCCAGGGCGATCGCGATGGCGACCCGCTGGCGCTGCCCGCCGGACAGCTCGTAGGGGAAGGCGCGCGCGATGCGCTCGTCGGGCAGCGCGACCTCGATGAGGGCCGCCGTCACCGCGGCACGCAGGGCGGCGCCGCGCAGGCCGAGGTGGCGCTGCAGCGGCTCGGCGATCTGACGGCCGACCCGCATGAGCGGGTCGAGGGCGGTGAGCGGCTCCTGGAAGACGATCTGGGCGACCGGGCCGCGCAGGCGACGCAGCGCCGCATCGGTGCTGCCGACGACCTCGTGCCCATCCAGCCGGATGGATCCGGATGCCGTGAGAGCGTCGGGCAGCAGGCCGAGCGCCGCGAGCGAGGTCACCGACTTGCCCGAGCCGGACTCGCCGATCACCCCCAGGCGCTCGCCGGGAGCGAGTGAGAACGACACGTCCCGGATGAGCGTCGTCGTGCCGGCGTGGACCGAGAGCCCTGTCACCTCGAGGAGACTCATCGCGCCCTCCGTCTGGTCGGGTCGGCACGCTCGCGCAGGCCGTCGGCGAGGAAGTTCACGCCGAGGACGAGGGCGACGATCGCGACGCCGGGGGCGAGCGCGCCCACCGGGGCGGTGAGCACCGTGCCCTGGGCCTCCTGCAGCATGCGTCCCCATGAGGCATTGGGCGGCGGCGCTCCGAGGCCCAGGTACGACAGGCTCGCTTCGGCGAGAACCGCGACGCCGAACTGGAGCGCCAGGGCCACAGCCAGGGTCGGCGCGATGTTCGGCAGGATGTGCCGGCCGACGATGCCGGGCAGGCGGGTGCCGCTCGTGCGGGCCGCGGTCACGAACTGCTCCTGCAGCACGCGTCTGGCGAGGATCCGGGTGAGGCGGGCGATGACGGCGGCCATGGCGAGGCCGATCGCGAAGATCGCCGAGCCCAGCGACGCGCCCTGCACGGCCACGATGAGCATCGCGAGGAGCAGTACCGGGAACGCGATGACCACGTCGAGCGTCGCGGAGAGGGTGTCGTCGACCCAGGGGCGGGCGAGGGCGGCCGCGAGCCCGACGAGGGTGCCGATCGTGCCGGCGAGCAGGGCCGCGCCGGCACCGACGATGAGGGCGATCCGCGCACCCACCATGAGCTGCGACAGCAGGTCGCGCCCCAGGCGGTCGGTGCCGAGCAGGTGGGTGGCGTTCGGCCCCTCGAGGCGACCGCCGCTGATGTCCGAGAGCGAATACGGCAGCCAGACGAGCGAGACGAGCGCGGTGACGATGATCGCGCCGGTCAGGATCAGCCCGATCACGAGCGTGGCATGGCCGCGGCGCCGGAATGCCGAGACCGGAGCCGCAGCGGCGATCTGCTGTTCCAGAGCCGTTTCATGCACAGAGTCGCGCGGGGCGGGGAGGCTCATCGATTCCCCGAGACGCTCGTGCGCAGGCGCGGGTCGATGATGCGCTGGACGATGTCTGCGGCGAAGCCGACGATCAGCACGAACAGCGTGCTCACGACCAGCACCCCCTGGATGTTCGGGTAGTCGTGCTGCTGGATGCCGGTCAGCAGCATGCTGCCGAGCCCAGGCAGCGTGAAGACGCTCTCGACGACCACGGCGCCCAGCAGCGTGGTCGACAGCTCGATGCCGAGCACGGCGATGACGGGGACCGAGCCGTTGCGCACGCCGTGCCGCAGCAGCGCCTCGGTGAGTCCGGCTCCGCCGGCGCGGGCGGTGCGGAGGTAGTCGCTGCCCAGCACGTCCAGGGTCGCCGAGCGCACGTAGCGGCTGATCGAGGCGCTCATGACGATGGCGATCGTGAGCACCGGCAGCGCGAGCGAGCGGAGGGCATCGCCAGGGTCCTCCCAGTCGTCGCGGGGGAAGCCGCCGGAGGGGAGCCAGCCGAGCTGGAGGGCGAACACCCAGACCACGATCACGCCGACCCAGAACACCGGCACGGCGACGCCGAGCTGCGAGAAGCCGGAGAGCACGATGCCGTACCAGCGGTCGGCCCGAACGGCGGCCGTGATCCCGATGAGCAGCGCGAGCACCAGCGCGACGACGAACGACAGGAGGGCGAGCGGCAGCGTGACGGCCAGGCGGGCGCCGACCTCGGGGCCGACCGGGCGGGTGCTGATGTACGAGTCGCCGAGCTCACCGCTCACCAGCTGCGCCGCCCAGGTCGCGAACTGCTGCAGCAGCGGCTGGTCGGAGCCCACCTGGGCGCGCGCCGCCGCGATCTGGTCGGGGGTGGCGTCGATCGACAGCAGCGCGTTCGCAGGGTCACCAGGCAGCAGGCGGAGGAGCACGAAGATCACGATCATCGCGACCACGAGCGAGATCACGAGGAAGAGGGAGCGGCGCAGCAGGTAAGGAAGCATGTTTCACGAGAAACGGCGGATGCCGGGACCAGGCGTCCCGGCATCCGCCGTCAGGTCAGGACTTGACGATGTCGTAGGCGAAGAACTGCGAGTTCAGGCCGTTCACACCGTAGCCGCTGACGTCGCTCGAGGCGACGACGATCTGCGGGTAGAGGTACAGCCAGACGCTCGCGGCATCCGCTGCGATCTGCTCGTTGACCTTCTTGAGGAGCGCGGTCTGGTCGTCGGTCGTCGTCGCCTGCTCGGCCTCGGCCACCCACTGCTGCACGTCGGCGTTGTCATAGCCCCAGTAGAAGTCGGGGTTGCCGTACCAGACCACGTCGCGGTCGTTGACGTGCTCCTGCAGCGTCGCGGTGTAGTCGAGGTCCTGGAAGACCTTGGTGTACCACTCGTCGGCGCTGATCGTGTTGATCTCGACCGTGATGCCGACCTCGGCGAGCTGCGACTGCAGGAACTCCGCGACCGCGGGGTGCGGGTCGTAGCTCGGGGTGTCGAGCGTGAACGTGAAGCCGTCGGGGTAGCCCGCATCGGCGAGTTCCTGCTTGGCGAGGTCGAGATCGTACGGGTTGACGTTCGTCAGATCGACGTACCACGGGTCGGTGGGCGGCACCATCGAGCCGATGAGGGTGCCGTAGTCGCCCCAGATGGAGGACAGCAGCTTCTCGGTGTCGATCGCGGAGTAGATCGCCTTGCGCACCAGAGTGTTGTCGAACGGGGCGACCCGGTCGTTGAAGACGAGGATCTCCTTGGTCGTGGAGGTTCCGTCGCTGACCGTGAAGTCGTCGTTGCCGTCGAACTGCGCGAGCGAGTCGGGGCTCTGCACTGTCGTGATGATGTCGACCTCACCGGTCAGGAGCGCGTTGTTCTCGGCGGTCGCGTCGGTGAAGTACGTGAAGACGACCTCGGCGTTCTTCGCCGCGTCGCCCCAGTACTCGTCCCATCGGGTGAGGGTCAGGGTGCTGCCCTGCTTCCACTCGTCGAGCACGTACGGCCCGGTGCCGTCCTCGGTCTGGGTCAGGTCGCCCTCCGCCTCGGAGTTGATGATCCAGATGTAGCTGAGGTTGTACAGGAACGAGATCGAGCGCTGCGACAGCGTGAACACGACTGTCGCGTCATCCGGCGTCGCGATGTCGCTGATCACCTTGAACGACGACTTGCGCGCCGACTTGGAGTCCTCGGCCGTGACCGCCTCGACGCTCGCCTTGACGTCGGCCGACGTGAGCTCCTTGCCGGAGTGGAAGGTCACACCGTCGCGCAGGGTGATCGTGTAGGTGAGTCCGTCTTCGCTCACCTCGGCGTTCTCGGCGAGCAGCGGCTCGACCTCGCCGTCGTCGGTGAGCTTGTACAGCCCTTCGTAGACGTTGCCGTTGAATGCCTCGGTGACGCCCTGGCCGCCGCCCTGGGTGTTGCTGAGGTTCTGCGGCTCGTACAGCGAGCCGATCGCGATCGTGGCGTCGTCCGCGGAGGCGGACGCGTCGGTGCCGCCGGTGCTCGACGAGCAGCCTGCCAGCAGCAGGACTGCGGCGACGGCCGCGGACGCGACGGAGAGGGATCTCTTCATGTGGGGTGATGCTCCAGGTTGCTGTGTGGATGCGACGACGGGTTACGCCGCGTAGATGTCGAAGCCGTCGCGGAATACGACGTTCTTCTCCCCGGCGCGGATCGGCAGGGGGAACCGGTTCGCGACGGGAGGCAGGGGGCAGTTGTACTGCGCGGAGAACCCGCACGGCGGGACGAAGGCTCGGTTGAAGTCCAGGACGACGTTGCCGGGTTCGCCCGGGGTGGCATCCGCTCCGCGCTGCACGTAGAGGAAGCGTCCGGCGCCGTAGGTCTCGGACCCGTTCGTCGCGTCGGCGAAGACGAGCAGGAGCTTTCCGCCGTCGTCGAACGCCGCGAGGTTGTAGTCGCGACCGTCCACTGTCACGAGGATGTCGCCGGGCACCACGAGGTCGCGCGTACCGCCGTTGTCGCGGATGTGCTCGAACGGCACGGTGCGGTCCTCGGCCACCGGCACGAAGCGGCCGGACACGACCCAGGCGGGATCGTGATCGTAGGTGTCGATCCGATCGAACGAGCGGATGGCGGGGGACGCGGCATCCCACACCCGCAGGCCGAGCTCAGTGCCGCCGGTGGCGAGGTCGGTGCGCTGGATCGGCGTCACCTCGGCGGTGGCGGGGGCCGCCGCGCGCGCGGTCGCGAGATCGGCGGGGTCGATGGCCCAGCGGGTCTCGACGAGGGCGAGATTGCCCTGCGCGGCGGTGACGGCGCTGCGGCGCTGGGCCTGCCAGTGGGCGTGGTCGTGGGACGTGGACATGATGAGCCAATTCTGAGAACGGGAAGGGGGATGACGTAATCGGCCGTCATTCAAGGCAATGCGGTGTTCCAGCGCTGTATTCCCTCATGCGCGCAGTGCCCGGACGCGCGTCCGCCCGCTCGATAGACTGAGCGGGCCCGTCCGCGTGCGCCCGTTGCGCCGACATCCCCAGGGGGTTTCATGCCAGGCATCGTCATCATCGGAGTGCAATGGGGAGACGAGGGCAAGGGCAAGGCCACCGACCTCCTGGGTGACCGCACCGATTGGGTCGTCAAGTTCAACGGCGGCAACAACGCCGGGCACACAGTGGTGATCGGGGACGAGAAGTACGCCCTGCACCTGCTGCCCTCCGGCATCCTCTCCCCCGGCGTGAACCCCGTCATCGGCAATGGCGTCGTGATCGACCTCGAGGTGCTGTTCGCCGAGCTCGAGGCGCTGCACGCGCGCGGCCTCGACACGTCGCGACTGCGGGTCAGCGCGAACGCGCACATCATCACGCAGTACCACCGCGTGCTCGACCGCGTCGGCGAGCGCTTCCTCGGCAAGCGCCAGATCGGCACGACCGGCCGAGGGATCGGCCCCGCCTACGCGGACAAGATCAACCGGGTCGGCATCCGCATCCAGGACATCTTCGACGAGAACATCCTGCGCCAGAAGGTCGAGGGCGCGCTCGACCAGAAGAACCACCTCCTGGTGAAGGTCTTCAACCGCCGGGCCATCACGTGCGACGAGATCGTCGACGACCTGCTCTCGTATGTCGAGCGTCTCCGTCCGATGGTCGATGACACCGGGCTGCTGCTCAACCGCGCGCTGGACGCCGGCGACGTCGTGGTGTTCGAGGGCGGCCAGGCCACCATGCTCGACGTCGACCACGGCACCTACCCCTTCGTGACGTCGTCGTCCGCAACGGCGGGCGGCGCGGCCACCGGCGCCGGCGTCGGGCCGAATCGCCTCGACCGGATCGTCGGCATCGTGAAGGCCTACACGACCCGGGTGGGCTCGGGCCCGTTCCCGACCGAGCTCTTCGACGAGAGCGGCGAGTGGCTGCGCTCCCGCGGCTTCGAGTTCGGCACGACCACCGGGCGTCCGCGCCGGGTGGGCTGGTACGACGCCCCGATCACGCGCTACGCCACGCGGATCAACGGGATCACCGATCTCGTGATGACCAAGCTCGACATCCTCACCGGGCTCGACGAGATCCCGGTGTGCGTCGCGTACGACGTCGACGGCACCCGGTACGACGAGGTGCCGGTCAGCCAGTCCGATTTCCACCACGCCAAGCCGATCCTGGAGTACTTCCCGGGGTGGAAGGACGACATCACCGGTGCCCGCACGTTCGAAGACCTCCCGCTCGCGGCGCAGGACTACGTGCTGGCGCTCGAGAAGATGAGCGGCACCCGCATCTCGGTCATCGGGGTCGGCGCCGCACGTGACGCCGTCATCGTGCGCCACGACCTCATCGACTGACGAGCGCGTGCGATTCTGGGTAGGCGGCTACACCGCTGAGTCGGGCGGCGCCGCCACCGGCATCGGCGTGCTGCTGGCCGGAGCGGCGGACGACGCGCTGGCGGGCGGACAGCTGGCGGTGGCGACGGATGCCGCGACCACAGCCGGCTCCCCGTCCTGGCTGACCCTGCACCCGACGCTGGACGTGCTCTACGCCGCGCTCGAGGCAGGGCAGGCAGTGCAGGCCTTCCGGCGCAGCGGCGAGGCATCCTTCGTCCCGCTCGGCGCGCCGATCCCCACCGGCGAGGCGAACTGCCATGTGGCGGTGGCGCCGGACGGCGGATCGCTCGTCGCCGGCTGCTGGGGCGACGGCCGCGTCGTGCATATGACACTGGATGCCGCGGGCCGGCCCTCCGCGCCGGTCATCGCCGAGTCCGCCGTCGATCCCTATGGCCCCGCTTCCGATCCCTACGGGCTGGGCGCCGATCCGTTCGGGCTCGCTGTCACCCTCTCCCCCGCCGTCGACGTCGACCTCGTCGCGGCGACCCGCGCCCTGCGCGCGGCTGCCGGCGAGGAGTACGCGCACCTCATTCCCGACCACGACGCGGCGCCCGAGGTCGAGCCCGGCGCGGATGCCGGGGACGAGGCATCCCGACCCTCTCGCGCCCACCAGTCGGTCTTCCTCCCCGGCGGGCTCGTCGCCACCACCGACATGGGGCTCGACCTCGTGCGCTTCTGGCGATCGGGCCGAGGCGGACTGCGGGCGCTCCAGCAGGTCGTCCTGCCCCAGGGGTCGGGCCCCCGGCACATGGTGTGGCACCCGAGCGGCCATCTGTACGTCGTGACGGAGCTGTCCCACGAGATCTTCGCGCTCGCCGCGGACCAGGCCGGATCGTGGCGGATCGTGGGCGGCACGACCCTCGGCGGCGGGATCCTCCCGGACGACACCGCGGCCGAGCTTGCGGCGTCCGCCGACGGCTTCTTCCTCTATGCCGGGGTGCGCGGCAGCGACACGATCGCCACGGTCCAGGTGCGCGGCGAGGGCGAATCGCTCGCGCCGGTCGCCCTCGTCGAGGCGGGCGTGCACTGGCCACGTCACCACGTCATCGCACGCGACACGCTCCTGGTGGCGGGCCAGCTGTCGAACGACGTGGTTTCGCTCGGCCTGGACACCCGCACCGGGGTGCCGGGCCGGGTGCGCCATCGCGTCGACGTGCCCTCTCCGACGTGCCTCGTCCGCGCGCGCTGAGACGTCGTCGGGTCGCATCGGCGTTTCGTCGCCCGATTCGGGTGAGCGCGCGGCAGTGCGGGGTCCTCCAGGGCTACCCCGTGCCTGCGGTCCGGACTAGCGTCGAGCGTGACCCTGGGAGTCCGTGGCGCCGCCCCTGATGAGGTGGTTCGCCGGACTCCGCGAGCGTCTGATCCGCATCAAAGAAGGGAAGACAATGGTCGATTTCCGTTACGGTCCAGTCGAGCTGTTCCTGCTCGGTCTGGAGGGCGAGCGCCCCGACCCAGCCGTCATCGCAGAGCTCGTCGCACTCTCGGAGAGCGGCGTGCTGCGCGTACTCGACTTCGTGGTCGTCTCCAGGTCGGAGGACGGTGAAGTCACCGTCACCGAGATCGAGGACGACTCCGACCGCTACGGCCTCGGTGCTCTCGACCTCGTCCTGACCGGACTCACCGGCCAGGAGGACATCGCCGAGCTCGCCGAGCTCGTCCCGGCGGGCGGCTCTGCGGCACTCGTCGCGCTGGAACTCCTCTACGCGCGCCGGCTCGCAGGCGCACTGGCCGCCACCGGCGGTCTCGTGCTGTCGGCGCAGCGCATCCCCGCCCCCATCGTCAACGCCATCGTTGACGCCATCGAAGATGAGGTCGACGAAGAGATCGACGCCATCGAGAACGAAGGAGAAGAGTCATGAGACGCAGAATCGGACGCCCGGGGCTTGTCGGGCTCGCCGCTCGCACCGCCGTCGTCGCGGGCACGGCCAACGCCGTGAACGGCCACATGAACAACAAGCAGCAGCAGAGATCTCAGGACGAGTGGGAGCAGCAGCAGTATCAGGCTGCTCAGCAGCAGGCGGCCATGAACGCCGCCGCGCAGGAGGCCGTCGCGCAGCAGCTCGCCGCCGCACCTGCTCCTGCCGCTGTCGCCGCCGCCGCGCCGGCTCCGGCTCCGGCCGCTGAGGTCGACATCGTCGCATCGCTGACGAAGCTCGCTGCGCTGCGGGATGCCGGTGCTCTCAGCGACGCCGAGTTCGACGCCGCAAAGGCCCGGCTCCTGGCCTGACCGATCGCAGTCGGCGCTCCGTCCGGTTCACCCGATACGGGTGAGCCGGCGGAGCGACCGGGCGCCATGGGGCGAAACTGGAGGTCTGCCCGGCCCCCCTTCCTTGTCCTTGGAGGCAAAATTGTTTGACAACTTCTGGAATATCGTCCTGTGGTTCTTCTGGGTCTTCGCCTTCGTGGCGTACCTGTTCGTCCTGATCTCGATCTTCGGCGACCTGTTCCGTGACCGGAAGCTCTCGGGCGGCTGGAAGGCGCTGTGGGTTCTGTTCCTGATCTTCGTGCCGTTCCTGACGGCACTGATCTACCTCATCGCGCGCGGCTCCGGCATGCAGGAGCGCAGCATCGCCGAGGCGCAGAAGGCTCAGGAGGCGACCAACGCCTACATCAAGTCCGTTGCCACGTCGAGCGCCGCGAGCCCCAGCGAAGAGATCTCGAAGGCCGCCGCGCTGCTCGCGGCCGGCACGATCACGCAGGCGGAGTACGACCAGCTCAAGGCACGCGCCCTGGCCTGATCGGCTCGCAACACGTCCTCGAAGCGGCGGTATCCACTCGGATGCCGCCGCTTCGTCGTTCCCTCGGGAAGGCCCTGAGGGACCCGATTCACGCGGTTGCAACCCAGTCGGGATACAATCCGAACCGCGACGCGCCTTTTCCGGATACCCGACAGTCGTCCGGATCGTGCGCAGCTCGTCGGTGCATCCAGCCCTCCTACTGCCCGCGTGCCCGTCGCCGGGGGGACACGTGAGGGAGGTCGCAGTATGACGTTGCCGACGTCTGCGCTGTCATCGCCACGGTGGCTCCAGCACCGCCCGCCGCATAGACAGCCGGCCACGCTCGATCGCGCCCGGCTCACCCAGCTGCTCGAGCACGCGGTCGCCTCGAACCGCGTGACGATCGTGTCCGCCCCGAGCGGCTTCGGAAAGACGATCGCGGTCACGACCTGGACCGAATCCGTGCCGAACGAGGTGGCCTGGCTCGCGCTCGGTCCCATGGAGGGTGAGCACGCCTACGTGGACGGAGAGATCATCTCCGCGATCGCGGCCATCGCGCGCACGCGGGATGATCTCGGCCTGGTCGGCCCGGTCGGCGTCGATGCGGGCACGGCCGCGCAGGGCGAGCTGCACCGTCGACTGTGGGAGGCGCTCGCCGATGCGCAGGAGCCGCTGATCCTCGTCGTCGACGACGCACAGCGGGCGCACGAGAGTCTGGCCGCAGGTCTGCTCGGAGCCCTCATCGCCGATGCCCCGCCGGCGCTTCGGATCGTGCTCGTGGGCACCACTCCGCTCGAGCTGCAGATGTCGCGCTTCATCCTCAGCAATCCCGAGGTCGTCATCGGGGCCGAGGCGCTCGCCTTCGAGGCGCCGGAGGTGGCCGCGCTCGCCGCGACGATGTCGACCGGTGCCGATCCAGTCGCCGTCCACGCGGACACCGCGGGCTGGCCGATCGCCGTGCGCCTCGCACTCCTGAGCGGTGCCGGTCCCCGGGCGGCGACGTCCGGGCGCGGCGGGGGTCTCATGCGCGAATACGTGCGCGATGTCATCCTCTCCGCGCTGCCCGCGGATCTGGCGCGATTCGTCATGGAAGCCGCCGTCTGCGACGAGCTCACCCCTCGACTTGCGGTGGCGCTCACCGGCCGCGCGGATGCCGTCGCGATGCTCGAGGACTGCCGTCGACTCGGCCTGTTCCTCGATCGGCACGACAGCCCGACCGGACCGGTCTATCAGTGGCATTCCCTGTTCGCCCGCTACTGCCGCGACCTGCTCGCTCAGGAGGACCCCGCGGCCCTCGAGGTACTGCGCCGCCGGGCGGCCACCCTGCTGGCGGAAGCTCGCCCGCTCGACGCCGTCGCGCACCTGCTGGCAGTCGACGATCCCGCTGCGGCGACGGCCATCATCCTCGACAGCTGGGTCGCCCTGGTCGCGGGCGCTGAGGCGGGCGATGTCGACAGCGCGTGCCTGTCGCTGCCCGCCCCGTTCGGGGACGACCCGGCGATCCAGCTGGTCCGCGCGTGCGCCTGCGACGTCATGGGCGAGCGCAAGGCGGGGCGGGATCTCTTCCGCCGCGCGACGGCCGGCACCCATGACCCCGACGAGCGCTTCGAGCGCACGCTGGAGCTCGCGCGCCTCTTCCTGCTCGATGAGCGCGCCCTGATCGGCGAGGCCACCGAGGACGTGCGTCGCCGACTCGTGCACGCGAATGCCCGCTCCGCTCGCGAGCAGGCGGCGATCACCTTCCTCATCGGCTGGGCCGACCTGCGGTACCGCATGGATCCGACCCGCATGATCGAGACGCTGGAGTCCGCCGTACGTCAGACGGCTGCCGTGGGCGACGCAGCGATCCTGCGGCGGGCGCGCGGTTGCCTGGCCTTCTCGCTTGCCCTGGCCGGGCGGCTCGAGAGCGCGCGAGCGGTGCTGGTCGGTCTTGCCGATGACGATCCCGAGGAGTCGATCTGGCAGACGAACGCGGGTGCCACCGCGCTGACCGCTTCCGGTCTCGTCTCGTACTGGGCGATGGACACCGCCGCCGCGGAGCGCGATCTGCGCAGCGCCATCGCCTTCGGCAGCGGACACAACCGCACCTTCGCCGATCTCGCGCGGGTGCTGCTCGCCTGTGCGGCGGCATCGGGAGGCGACCAGCGGTCGTGTCGCCGTGCGGCCCTGGAGCTGCAGTTCCTGCCCAGCTCGGAGCTGCACGGTGTGGTCTGGCCGAAGATGCGACAGCTGGCGATCGCCCTCCTGGAGGAAGCGGTCGGGCACCACGACCGGGCCGTCGCGGTGGCGCGCGGCTTCATCGAGGAGTCCTCGACCCCCCTGATCGCCGTGCTCGCCGCGGGGATCCTCCGACGCAGCGGCGATCCGACCGCGGCGCTGCAGATCCTCAAGCATCACGCCGCCTACGGCGAGGTGACCTACTTGAGGGTGGCGACGCTCGTCACCCGCGCGATGCAGCACTGGACGGCAGGTCGCGCGCCCGCCGCCCACGAGCTCTGCGAGGAGGCCCTCGCGGTCGCCGAGAAGGAGACGATGCGAATTCCGTTCGCCGAGGACGACGCCGAGCTGCGGCAGCTCCTCGGCGCGCACATCGCGTGGGGCACCGCCCACGAGAAGTTCCTCATGTCATGCCTGCGGCCGAAGACCGGCAGCACGCAGCTGGCCGCGCTCTCGGTGCGCGAACGCGATGTCTTCGAACAGCTGCGCACCACGCTCACCACGACCGAGATCGCGAGCCGGCTGGGCGTGTCGGTGAACACCGTCAAGACCCACCAGCGGGCGATCTACCGTAAGCTCGGCGTCTCCTCCCGGCGAGAGGCGCTCCGCCAATACACGTAGCCCGCTAGATCTTGGCGTCCTGCTGCTTGAAGAACACCTGTTTGATGATCAGCAGGATCGATGCCGTGACCGGGATCGCGACGAGGGCTCCGATGAAGCCGAGCAGCGTGCCGCCGATGAGGGCGCCGATCACCACGAGTGAGCCGGGGATCTCGATCGCCCGGTTCATGACCTTCGGGGTCAGCACGTACGCCTCGATCTGGATGTAGATCAGATAGCAGATCGCGAAGATCAGGGCGGCGACGGGGCTCGTGAACAGCGCGATGATGGTCGCGACGATCCAGTACAGCACGGGTCCGATCAGCGGGATGATCGTGATCGAGAAGGCGAGCACACCCATGAGGAGGGGGTAGGGCAGACCCAACACCGCGTGCAGGATGGTCGCCACCACGGAGTTGAAGAACGCCAGGATGACCATGCCCATGAGGTAGCCGCCGACGGAGTCGGTGATCTGGTCGGTCATGGCCCGCACCCCGACACGGCGACGGGCCGGTGCGAACTGCATCAGCGAGTCCTTGATGCCGGGGAGCGATGCGGTGAAATAAAGGGTCAGCACCACGACGATCAGTGCGCCCGAGACGGCTTCGGCGATGCCGGCGCCGACCTTGAGCAGGCCGCCCCCGATCGCCGCGACGTTCTTCGGGTCGCTGAAGAACTTCTCGACCTCGCTGATGAGGTCGGTGAGACCGGTGCCGAAGATCCCCTCCAGCCAGGCGTAGAAGGGGGTCTTCTCGAACTTGGTGATCGTCGACGGAAAGTCCTTGATGAACGAACTCACCTGCTCGACGAGGGTCGGCACCACGAGCAGCAGCAGGCCGACCGCGAGGACGAAGCCGGTCAGGAAGATGATGGCGATCGCCCATCCCCGCTTGACCCCGTGCCTGACGAGCCATTTGATCACCGGGTCGAGACCCAGGGCGGCGAACGCCGCGAGGCCGATGTACACGAGGATCGTCGAGATGTTGGTCAGTGCGATGCCGAGCAGCAGGGCGACGAGCCCGCCGAGGGTCAGCAGCAGACCTACGGTGAAGGGATTGTCGAGTCGGGCCCAGAACGATCGGCCCTGGCCGTGCTCAGTGCCTGTGACAGAGGCACCGGACTCGGCGACCACGGCGACGGTGGTGGCTGCAGGCACCGAATCGGGCGGAATCGGGGACTTCGCGCTGTCGTCAGTCATGCCGTCAGGATAGGGCCGACCGGGGTGCCCTCCGCGGAGGGATCGCCCGGCGCCGGTTTTCGTCATCCTTTCGGGATGAGCGGGCTTCAGAGCTTTGCGTCCTGCCGTGGCACGTAGATCCGTTTGATGATGAGCAGAATCGACGCCGTGATCGGAATCGCGACCAGTGCGCCGAGCAGGCCCATCAGCGTGCCGCCGACCAGGGCGCCGATGACGACGAGCGCGCCAGGGACGGAGACCGCCTTGCTCATGACGCGCGGCGTGAGCACGTAGGCCTCGAGCTGCATGTAGATGAGGTACACGATGGCGAAGATGAGCGCGGCCGTCGGGTCGGTGAACAGTGCGATGACGGTCGCGAAGATCCAGTAGACGACCGACCCGATGAGCGGGATCAGGGTGATGCAGAACGCGGCGATCGCCATGAGGCCTGGAAGCGGGAGCTGAAGGATCAGGTGCAGCGCCAGCGCGATCATCGAGTTGCAGAACGCGAGGATCACCATGCCGGTGAGGTAGCCGCCGATCGACCCAGTGATCTCGTCGGTCATGCTGCGCATCGTCGGGCGGCTGCGGGCGGGGACGAGCGTCACCAGCGCGTCTTTGATGGCCGGCAGACCGGCGAGGAAGTACAGGCTCAGGACGATGATGATGACGCCACCGGAGATCGCCGAGGCGATGCCGATGCCGAGATGGACCACACCGCCGCCGATCGCAGCGAGGTTCGCCGGATTGAGGAAGAAGGCCTCGACGTGATTGAGGATCGTTCCGATCTGGTCGCCGAACGCCCCCTGGGCCCAGGCGTAGAAGTCGGTCTGCTCGAAATTGCTGATCAGCGCCGGGATGTTGGCGACCAGCGTGCCCAGCTGGGTGAAAAGTGCCGGCACGACGAACCACAGCACGAGGACGAGCAGGATCGCGAAGACCGCGTAGGCGATCACGATTCCCCACGCGCGACTGAGTCCGCGCCGTTCCAGCAGACGCACCACCGGGTCGAGGGCCAGGGCGGCGAACATCGCCATGACGATGTAGATCACGATCGTCGAGAGGTTGAGGAAGGCGACGCCCAGGGCGACCGCCGCCAGCGCGCCGATGGTCAGCGACAGCCCGATCGCGAAGGGGTGCCCCAGGTTCGCCCAGATCTCGCGGCGCGGGGGCGCTGGCGCCGGAGCGACCACCGCGGTCTCAGTGGGGACGGCCGCATCGGTCCCGGCCGCCGGATCCGCGGAGAGGCGCTGCGCGGCATCCGTCCCATCGCTCATGGGCACACTCTAGGAGTCTCAGCGGGCCTGTGTCAGCGGGGTAGGGTCKAGGCACGAGGAGGCATGCCATGACCGACGAGGACCCGTCGCTGACCCTGCAGCACCTGCGCGGCAGCATCGACAACATCGACGCGGCGCTGATCTTCATGCTCGCCGAGCGCTTCCGCTCCACGAAGCAGGTGGGTCAGCTCAAGGCTGAGCACGGCATGGCACCGTCCGATCCGGTGCGCGAAGAGCAGCAGCTCGCCCGCCTGCGTCGGCTCGCGATCGAGGCCGACCTCGACCCCGAGTTCGCCGAGAAGTGGTTCAACTTCGTCGTCGCCGAGGTCATCCGCCACCACACCGCTGCCGCAGACAGCCGCTGAGGAACGACGCCTGATCAGGGCACGGCGCGGCGCAGTGTGAGGAAGGCGATGCCGGCGAGCACGGCGCCGAGCAGCAGGCCCCACAGCGACAGTCCGATGACGCCCTGGCCGGCCATCCACTGCCAGACCACGCCCCACGCGTCCACGCGGCCGACCACCCAGAGCCCGAGGACGAAGAGGGCCCCGATCCCGACGAGCACGGCCGTGAGTGCGACGCCGCCGAAGCGCTTGTAGATCGTGGCGGTCCAGAAGCCGATCACGAAGAACAGCATCGCGAGGGCGAAGTTGCCGAGGAAGGCCCCGACGGGCCCGTACTCCCAAACCCAGGGCAGCCCGAAGAAGTACCCGTCGAAGCCCCAGCCATCGGTCGCCTGCTCGAGGAGACCGCCCACGACGGCGATCCCGCCGAGGATCGCGGAGGTCAGCGCCGCCGTGAGCAGAGTGCCGAGATAGAACTCCCAGCGTGTGACGCTCATCGCCTGCGAGAACGGGAAGGTGAGGGTGAGCGCCTGGATGCCGACGATGCCGAAGTACCAGATCGGCGCCTGCTGACCGGCGCCGTAGAAGGGGCCTTCAATCCCCGACCCGGCGAGGATCGCGTAGATCGCGAGCGTCATCAGGAACGCGGCACCCAGGATCATCAGGGGGATCCAGATGTAGGTCTGCCTGTTGATCAGCTGCATGCGGACGACGCTGACCGTGCGGTTCATCGCAGTGCTCCTTGCTCGACGGCGGCGGTTCGGTCGGGATCGGCTGCGGAGACATGCTGCGTCAGGCGCACGATGAGCTGCTGCAGCGATACCGGTGCGACCTCGAGCCCGGTGGCGGCGAGCCGCTCCCGCTCGCCGGCCGACAGCGCACCGAGCACGGTGACGGATGCCACTCGTCCGAGGCTCTCCCGGTGGATCACATCGCGCCCCGCGACGAAGGCCTCGACAGCGGCGGCGTCGCCCACGATGTTCGCCGCACAGTCGCGGACGGCATCCGTGTCCTCGTCCATGATGATCCGCCCCCGGTCGATGACCAGCACCCGCTCGATGAGGTTCGACACCTCGTCGATCAGGTGACTCGAGAGGAGGACCGTGCGCGGATGCTCGGTGTAGTCCTCGAGGAGCCGGTCGTAGAAGATCTGCCTGGCGACGGCGTCGAGACCGAGGTAGGGCTCATCGAAGAACGTGATGTCGGCACGCGATGCCAGGCCGATGATCACGCCCACCGCCGACAGCTGCCCACGGGAGAGCTTCTTGATCCGGCGTGTGAGCGGCAGCTGGAAGTCATCGACGAGCCGATCGGCGAGATCCTGGTTCCAGTTCGGGAAGAACAGTCGCGCGGTGGCGAGGGCGTGCTTGGGCCGGGCGTCGTCCGGGTACTTCTGGCTCTCGCGCACGAAGCACATCCGCCGGAGCACCTTGGCGTTCTCGTAGGGACTCTGTCCGAAGATGCGCACGTCGCCGGAGGTGGCGAAGTTCTGCGCGGTGAGGATCGACATGACCGTCGTCTTGCCCGCGCCGTTGCGTCCGAGCAGGCCGTAGATCGTGTCCTTGCGGATGCGGAGGCTCACGTCATCCACCGCGATCGTGTCGCGGTAGCGCTTGGTGAGGTGGTCCACCTCGATCACCGTTTCGGGTGCGGTCATCGTTCGGCTCCTTCCGGGGAGACGGATGCCGCGGCCCCGCCGCCGTTCGCGGCGCGTTCGCGGATGAGTTCGGTGAGGTCGTCGGGCTCGAACCCGAGCGTGCGTGCCTCGGCGAGCAGCGGCTCGACGAATCGATCGGCGAACGCGGCGCGGCGTTCTGCGCGCAGGAGCGCGCGGGCTCCGGGCGAGACGAACATCCCGATCCCCCGCCGCTTGTAGAGCACGCCCTTGTCGACGAGCATGTTCACTCCCTTCGCCGCCGTGGCCGGATTGATGCGGTAGAACGCGGCGAGTTCGTTCGTKGACGGAGCCTGAGCCTCTTCGGACAGGCTGCCCTCGACGATCGAGTCCTCGACGCGCTCTGCGATCTGCAGGAAGAGCGGCCTGCCCTCTTCGATCACACCCACTCCGTCTGTTGGTTAGTTACTTGACTAACTAACCATGCATCCGGGAGGACTCGCCTGTCAAGAGCGACATCGGCCCCCAGCGGGTGCGCGGGCGGAGCAAGGTGGGGTAGACAATGGGGAAGGACATCGAGGCAGAGCGGAGCGGGTCGTGGCGGAACACCCCATTGCGTTCGTGCTGGGTGGTGGTGGGGTGCGCGGCGCCGTGGAGATCGGCATGATCGATGCGCTGCTGCGCGCCGACATCCGACCCGATCTCGTCGTCGGCACGTCGATCGGCGCGATCAACGGAGCGCTGGTGGCGAGTGATCCGACCCTGACGGTGATCGAGAAGCTGATGACGGCGTGGACGTCGGCCGAGGCGAACGCGGTCTACGGCGGCTCGCTCGCCACCCAGATCAGCCGGCTGGTGAAGACCAAGACCCATCTGAACTCCCCCCAGCCCCTGCGCGAGCTGCTCGAGCGCAATCTGGGCGCGGACGCCACCTTCGAGGGGCTGGCCGTGCCGCTCCAGGTCGTCGCGGCGAGCATCGAACGCGCCGCCGAGCAGGTGTTCGACTCCGGGCCGCTCATCGACGCGGTGCTGGCGTCGTCGTCGGTGCCCGGGCTCCTGCCCGCGACCCGCATCGGCGACGAGCACTACATCGACGGCGGCATCGTCAACTCGATCCCGATCGAGCAGGCCGTGCTCGCCGGGGCGAAGACGATCTTCGTGCTGCAGGTCGGGCGGGTCGAGACGCCGCTGGTCGCGCCATCGTCTGCTGTCGACACCGCGCGCGTCGCGTTCGAGATCGCCCGGCGCCACCGCTTCGCCCGCGATCTGGCGACGCTCCCCGCGGACGTCGACCTTTACGTCCTGCCCACCGGCGGTCCGTTGGAGGGGGACGACACCCTGCGTTCCTACCGGAAGATGGAGACCGTGCGCCTGCGCATCGACCAGGCCTACGAGGCCAGCCGGGACTTCCTCATCGATCGCGGACTCGCGTCCGCGCCGGTTGTGACGGGAAGCGAGGACTGATGCGGCTGCCTCCGCTCTGGGTGCGCCGCGTCGTCGTCGCCCCGCTCATCATCATCATCTCGGTCCTGCTGCTGGTGCTCTCGCCCCTCTGGCTGCTGGTCGCCCTTGCGCTGACCTCGCTCGTGCCCGGACGGTTCCGGCTGCCGCGGGTGATGTGGCTCATCACGGTCTACCTGCTCTGGGACTCGGTGCTGCTAATCGTCCTGCTGGCGATGTGGATCGCGTCGGGCTTCGGCTGGAAGCTGCACTCGCCCGCGTTCGTACGAGGGCACTATCGCATCGGCGCCGCCGCGCTGCGCGTGCTCTTCTGGATCTTCGGCGGCGTGCTGCGCCTCTCGATCCACACGAAGGGAGCGGACGGAGTCGACGCGGATGCCGCGGCCGCCGCGTTCCGGGAGCTCTTCGCGCCCGGCACGCCGGTCATCGTCGCCAGCCGGCACGCCGGACCGGGCGACTCGTTCATCCTCATCCACGCCCTGCTCAACTTCGTCGCCCGTCGGCCGCGCATCGTGCTCAAGTACACGATGCAGATGGACCCGGCGGTCGACATCCTGCTGCACCGGATTCCGGCGCGATTCATCGTGCCCTCCGGGTTCGGGGCCAAGGGCGGCCCGAAGGGCGGAGGCCGCGGCGTCGAGGACAGCCTGAAGGACCTCGCCACCGGTCTCGGGCCCGAGGATGCGTTCGTCATCTTTCCCGAGGGCGGCAACATGACCTCGACGCGCCGCCGCACCCGCATCGATCGGCTGCGGGCTTCTGGACGCACGGCGCTCGCCGACCGCGCGGAGGCGATGGTCCACGTGATGCCGCCGCAGCCGGGCGGGATGCATGCCGCGCTCGAGGCATCCTCCGACGCCGACGTCGTGTTCATCGCGCACACCGGACTCGACCGGCTCGTCACGACGGCCGACATCTGGCGCGAGCTGCCGATGGACAAGCAGATCACGATGCGCGCCTGGCGGGTGCCGCGGTCGGAGATCCCCGTCGGCCGGCCCGCCCAGGCGGAGTGGCTGTTCGACTGGTTCGAGCGGGTGGATCGCTGGATCAGCGAGAACGAGGAGCCGACCGCGGACTGACTGCGGCGGTCAGGGTCGCGGCTTGGGGTGCACGATGCGTCCAGGCGCCGTCTCGGTGGTGCGCGCCGGCACCGGCCAAGGGCCCGCAGTCGAGGTCGACGGCTGGGGACCGGTCGACCCCGCCGGCGAGGCCGGCGGTGCTGCCGTCGGCTTTCCGGGAGCAGGAGCGGGCGCGGTCTGGGGGGTGGGTCCGGTCGTGAGCTCCAGCGAGACCTGCTTCTCGAGCACGACGATCGCCTCGTCCGACACCGAGATGAGTCCGTCCAGCTCCTCGCGCACGCGGCGATAGGCGAGCTGGCGCTCCGCCGGCGTCGCGGCCTGGTCGATCGCGACGCTGAGGAGCTGCTTCGCGGTGTCCAGGCGCTTGCGCTCGTTGTCGGTGAACCCGGAATCGCGGATGCGGCGGGCGTCGCGTTCGGCCACGTCGAAGGCGACCTCGAAATCGGTGACAGCGCTGCGGTACTCCGCGAGCTGGTCCCGCGTGAGCTTGGTCTTCGCTGTGGCCGGACGCAGGCCGTCGGCCATCTTCTTCGCCCGAAGGAACGCCGCGGTCAGCGGCTGGCGGCCATCGCTCATCGCGGGATAGGCGATGAGCTTCGCGATGTCGAGTTCGTACTCGAGCCAGCGCGCGGTCACGGCATCGTGCGCGGCGAAGAGCCGCTCGAGCTGCGACTGCGGGGGACGGCCGTCGCCGCTCTGCTGCTGCCACGGCGGCGCGGGCCACGGCGGGGCGGACCAGGGCTGGGTCGCCACGGGGGCAGTCGGTGTCGCGGACTGGGGCCCCGGAAGCGCGACAGCGCCGCGGCCGCGAGCGGCCGCCTCCGCCGCCTTGAGCTCGGCCTTGGCGTGCAGCACCTCGAGACGCCGGCGGTGGCGACGGCGCGCGCGACGCTCCCAGGCGCCACCGACGCTCGCCATCACGCCCATGAGCGGGAAGACGAGCCACCAGTAGCCGCCGATGAACTGGAAGACGGGCTCCACCCTGTCATGCTAACCGTCGCAGGGCGCCACGGTGCTGGGGGTCTGCCGTGCAGCCCGCTGGGAGCCCACCGAACCGAGTGCTCAGCTCACCGCGGGGGCGATGTCGGAGGCCGCACCCGCGCCATGGCCTCCGCCGACCAGGCGACCGCGCGCTGGGCACTCCACAGGAGGTCCTGCGCGGTATCGGCCCAGTGGCCGAACTCGTAGCCGAGCGGCTTTGCCTGCCCCGAGGCTTGGCGAAGCACCGACTCTTCGGCGGCGTCGAATGCACTCTCGACCCGTCTGACCGCGTCACGATAGGCGGCGAAATCCGCAGGCGTCATCCGCGCGGCGGCAGAGCTGGGACGCAGCTGCTGAGCGATCGACTGTTCGCGGAGGAACGCGGCCATCACCGGCGATCGGCCATCGCTCATCTCGGGATACGCGATCGCCTTGGCGGGATCGGTCTCGTACTCCATCCATCGGACGAGCACCGCGGTGTGAGCGGCCATGACCTTCGCAAGTGGAAACTCGGCGGGGTCGGAGCCGATCCGCGGCATCGTCGCACGCATGGTGCGCAGGTTGATCCGCGCGGCACGGAGGCCCGCAGAAGCCGCCCTGGCCGATTGCCTCGCGTGGGCGAGCGCGCGGCGCGCAGCCGCGAGATCCCGCTCCGATGCGCTGTGCGCGGACAGCTCGGCCTGCGTGCGCGCGACGTCGGCGCGAGCAACCGCGACATCGGCTCGCCCTCGGGTCACGGCAGCGCGCGCGGAGCTCAGATCGCGTCTCGCGGCGTCCAGTCCCAGCCGGCGTGCGCTCACGGTGCGCTGGCCGCGCAGACCGAGCCAGCCGAGGGCGCCCGCGCCGATCGTCGCCGGCGCGATCCACCAGACGTCGGCGACGAAGACCAGAAGCGGATCCACGGGGCCATGCTAGCCGCGCGGGAAGGGATCAGGCTGGGAATCAGGCCCTGAATCAGCCGAAGAGCAGGGCCAGCACGGTCGCGCCGCCGCCGACGAGGATGAGGCTGACGATGACGACCCAGGCGATCACTTTGACGCGCTTCTGCCGGGTGTCGTTCAGGCTCGTGTACTCGTCGTCGTCGGACATGGGTCCAGCCTAGAGCGCCGGCTCGGTCACGGTCGGACCGAAGACGGCTGGCAGGGTCGCGGTCGACCGGTCCCGCAGCTCCGTGAGCGGCACAGTGAACAGTCCCTGCACCTCAAGCGCGGGCGCATCCCCGTCGCCGGGTGCGTCGGTGACGCCGATGCGCAGCACCGGGTAGCCGCGCCCATCGCACAGGCCCCGGAACTTCACGTCGTCCTCGCGAGGCACCGAGACGATGACCCGTCCGGTGGACTCCGAGAACAGGGCGGTCGCGGCATCCACTCCGTCGCGCTCCATGAGCTCGGTGAGCCAGACGCGCGCGCCGACGCCGAAGCGCATGACACCCTCGGCCAGAGCCTGGGCGAGGCCACCGGACGACAGGTCGTGCGCGCTCGAGACGAGCGACTGCAGCGACGCAGCGTGCAGCAGGTCGCCGAGGCGCTTCTCGCCGGCGAGGTCCACCGCCGGCGGGCGTCCGCCGAGGTGGTCGTGGACGGTGCCCGCCCACGCCGATCCGCTCAGCTCGGTCGCGGTGACGCCGAGGAGGTAGATGTTCTCGCCCTCGTCCTGCCAGCCGGACGGGATGCGACGACCGACGTCGTCGATGATCCCGAGCACGCCGACGACCGGCGTCGGGAAGATCGGCACATCGCCGGTCTGGTTGTAGAAGCTGACGTTGCCGCCGGTGACGGGGATGCCGAGTTCGAGGCATCCGTCCGACAGTCCCTCGACGGCACGCGAGAACTGCCACATGACCTCGGGGTTCTCGGGGCTGCCGAAGTTGAGGCAGTCGGTGACAGCCGTCGGGACGGCCCCGGTGACGGCGACGTTGCGGTACGCCTCGGCGAGGGCGAGCTTCGCGCCCTCGTAGGGGTCGAGCTGGCAGAACCGCCCGTTGCAGTCGGTGGCGATCGCGAAGCCGAGCCCGGAGTGCTCGTCGACGCGGATCATGCCGGCGTCGTCGGGGAACGACAGGGCCGTGTTGCCCATGACGTAGTAGTCGTACTGGTTGGTCACCCACGCCGTGTCGGCGAGGTTCGGGCTCGCCACGAGCTGGAGGAACTGGCTGCGAAGCGTGTCAGCGTCGAGGTCGCGCGGCAGCGCCGTCGCCGAGTCGTCACGCAGCGCGTCGATCCAGGTCGGGTAGGCCACGGGCCGCTCGTATACGGGGCCGTCGACGGCGACCGTCGAGGGGTCGACGTCGACGATCTGCTCGCCATGCCAGAAGATCTGCAGGCGGCCGTCGCCGGTGACTTCGCCGAGCACGCTGGTCTCGACATCCCACTTTCCGACCACCTCGAGGAACGCATCGAGCTTCTCTGGCGCGACGATCGCCATCATGCGCTCCTGGCTCTCGCTCATGAGGATCTCCTCGGGCGTGAGCGTGGGGTCGCGCAGCAGCACCTTCTCGAGGTCGACGCGCATGCCGCTGCCGCCGTTGGCGGCCAGCTCGCTCGTCGCGCACGAGATGCCGGCGGCGCCGAGGTCCTGGATCGCCTCGACGAGGTCGTCGCGGTACAGCTCGAGGCAGCACTCGATGAGCACCTTCTCGGCGAACGGGTCGCCGACCTGCACGGCGGGCCGCTTGGTCGGGCCGCCGTCGGCGAACGTGTCGGACGCGAGGATGGATGCCCCGCCGATGCCGTCGCCGCCGGTCCTGGCGCCGAACAGCACGACCTGGTTGCCTGTGCCGCTCGCGTTGGCGAGCTTGAGGTCCTCATGACGGAGGACGCCGACCGCGAGGGCGTTCACGAGCGGGTTGCCCTGGTAGACGGCGTCGAAGACGGTCTCACCGCCGATGTTGGGCAGGCCCAGGCAGTTGCCGTAGAACGAGATTCCCGAGACGACGCCGTGCACGACCCGCGCGGTGTCGGGGTGGTCGATGGCGCCGAAGCGCAGCTGGTCCATGATCGCCACAGGGCGGGCGCCCATCGAGATGATGTCGCGCACGATGCCGCCGACGCCGGTCGCCGCACCCTGGAAGGGCTCGATGTAGCTCGGGTGGTTGTGCGACTCGACTTTGAACGTGACCGCCCAGCCCTCGCCGATGTCGACGACGCCGGCGTTCTGGCCCATGCCGACCATGAGGCGTTCGCGCATCTGGTCGGTGACCTTCTGCCCGAACTGGCGGAGGTAGATCTTGCTCGACTTGTAGGAGCAGTGCTCCGACCACATCACCGAGTACATGGCGAGCTCGCCGCTCGTGGGCCGCCGGCCGAGGATCTCGCGGATCTGCGCGTACTCGTCGGGCTTGAGCCCGAGTGCGGCGTAGGGCTGCTCGCGCTCGGGCGTGGCAGCGGCGTTGTCGACGGTGTCTGCGGCAGGACGAGCCGCAGTGGTCTTTGAGGGGGTGGTCACGCGGCTGAACTCCAGGATCGGGCCGATGCGAATCGGGGGTGCCGGACGCTACCCATCCTATCCGCGCCGGTGCCGACCGCCGGGCGGGCCGCAGAACGCTCAGTCGACGTGGAACACTTCCGGGATCGTGTGCCACCACTCGCCGTCGGTCGCTTCGGGCACCGCGCGCTGCATCGGACCGCACACGGCCCACCAGCGCTGCGTGGCTTCGTCCTCGGCCATCGCCGCCATGTCCGCGTCGTAGTCCTCGCCGACGTACTCGAAGAGCGAGAAGAGCAGGGTGCCGTACCGGTGGATGGAGTAGTTGCGGATGCCGCTGCGGGCGATCTGCGCGAGCACCTCGGGCCACACCGCCGCGTGGACGCGCTCGTACTCCTCGATGAGCTCCGGGTCGAGCCGGATGACCTGGGCGACGCGCATCAGGCCGTCAGGGGCCGGACGCGGACGTGCGTGGCGCCGCCGTCGACGTCGAGCGCGGTGCCGGTCGTCGAGCCGGAAAGCGGGCTCGCGAGGTAGCAGATCGCGTGCGCGACCTCTTCGGCGGTCACGAGCCGGCCGATGGCCTGCCGGGCGTCGAGCGCGGCGCGCTCCGCCTCGGGGTCGTCGGCCTGGGACAGCAGGCGGTCCACCCAGGGCGTGGCGGCGGTGCCGGGGCACACGCAGTTGACCCGGATCCCTTCACGCACGTGGTCGGTCGCCATCGCCCGGGTGAGCGCCAGCACGGCGCCCTTCGACGCCGAGTAGAGCGCGCGCAGCGGCAGGCCGCTCTGCGCTGCGATCGAGCTGGTGTTGACGATGGCGCCAGCCGGGCTCTCGCGCAGCCAGGGCAGCGCCGCGGCCGAGACGCGGGCCATGCCGATGACGTTGATGTTCAGCACGCGCGCCCACTCGTCGTCGTCGTTGTCGGCGACGGTGCCGGCTGCGCCGATCCCGGCATTGTTGATGAGGATGTCGATCCGTCCGAAGCGCTCGCCGACGGCCGCTATCGCGGCATCCACCGACGCGCGGTCGGCGACATTGGCGGTGAACCCCGCGAGTGGGGCGGGGACCTCGGGATTGAGGTCGAGCACCGCGACCTGCGCCCCGCGGCCCGCCAGCTCGAGTGCCGTGGCCAGTCCGATCCCGGATGCGCCGCCGGTGATCACGGCCACCAGGCCTTCGAAGTCGTTCGCGCTCATGCTTGCTTCATCTCCCGTCGGGCTCATCCGAGCCCCTCGATCTCGAGTCGGTACCACGCTATGGCAGATAGGCGGTGAATCTGCTCGAGCTCCGCTTCCGAGACGTCGAGCGCCGCGTGGAGTCCATCGAAGGTGCGCGTGTACCCGCCGGCGAGCAGGCACACCGGCCAGTCGCCGCCGTACATGAGCCGCTCAGGGCCGAACGCGGCGACGGCTTCCGCGACGACGGGGCGGAGGTCCGCCACGGTCCACGAGTCGGGGGCTCCGGCTGCGCTCGCGAGGCCGGAGAGCTTGGCGGCGACGTTCGGCGATGCCGCTGCCGCGCGCAGCAGTGAGCGCCACTGCGCGAGGGCCTCGGCATCCGCTCCGATCGGCGGCTTGCCCAGGTGATCGATGACGATCCGCAGGGACGCATGCCGCGCCGCGAGCACCGGCACCAGCGCGAGGCCGGCGGGGCCCGAGGTCACCACGTCGAACGCGAGACCGGCCGCGGCGAGGCGATCGAGGCCCGCGGCGACGTCGTCGCGCAGCACCCAGCGGGTGTCGGCCATGTCGTGGATGAGCGCGCGCACGCCGACCACCTTGCCGGTGGCGAGCCGGTCGGTCAGGGCCTCGTCGAGCGCAGGACCCGCGAGGGGGAGCCAGGCCACCACGCCCGCGACCTCGGGATGCGCGGCGGCTTCGGCCAGCATGCGATCCGTGTCGCCCGCTGTGTCGGCGGCCTGCACGAGCACGACGTGGTCGACACCCAGGGCTGCGCGCTCCGCCGTGAGATCGTCGAGCCCGAAGTCGTGGTCGAGCGTGGCGAGGCCGGGGGTGATCCAGCCGTAGTCGCCGGACGCGCGCTGCCAGATGTGGGTGTGCGCATCGATGATGCCGCTCACGCGGTAGCCCCCTGCCAATAGCCTCCGTCGGGGAACTGGTACTCCTCGATCGACGGAGCGAGGATCTCCGCGCTGTAGCCGGCCTGCGTCGGGATGACGTAGCGGGCGTTCTCGACGATGCAGGGGTCGGCGAAATGCTCGTGGAGGTGGTCGACGTACTCGGTGACGCGGTGCTCGGTGGTGCCGGTCAGGGCGATGTAGTCGAAGATCGACAGGTGCTGCACCAGCTCGCACAGGCCGACGCCGCCGGCGTGCGGACAGACCGGCACCCCGCGCTTGGCGGCCATCAGATACACCGCGATGATCTCGTTCACGCTCGCCAGCCGCGCCGAGTCGATCTGGCAGTAGTCGATCGCCTCGGCCTGCAGCAGCTGCTTGAACAGCACGCGGTTCATACCGTGCTCGCCGGTCGCGACACCGATCGGCGCGACCGCCGCCCGGATCGCCGCGTGCCCGAGCACGTCGTCGGGGCTCGTGGGCTCCTCGATCCAGTGCAGGTCGTAGTCGGCGAGGGCCCGCACCCACTCGATGGCCTCGGGCACATCCCACATCTGGTTCGCGTCGATCATGAGCTTGATGTCGGGGCCGATGGTCGCACGGGCGAGGGCCACGCGACGGCGATCCTCGTCGAGGTCGCGGCCGACCTTGAGTTTGACGTGGGAGTACCCCTCGGCCATCGCCTCCCGCAGCAGTCGCACCATCTTCTCGTCGTCGTATCCCAGCCAGCCCGCGCTCGTCGTGTAGCAGGGGTAGCCGCCGGCGGCCACGAGCTCTGCGGTCCGCGCCGCGCGCAGCGGCTCGGTCGCGCGGAGCATCTCGATCGCCTCGTCGCGGGTCAGCTCGTCCGAGAGGTACCGCAGATCCAGCGTGTCGACGAGGGTCTCGGTGGGCAGCTCGACGAGGAAGCGCCACAGCGGCTTGCCCGCCCGCCGCGCGGCGAGATCCCACACCGCGTTCATGACCGCGGCCATCGCGAGGTGCACGACGCCCTTCTCCGGCCCGAGCCAGCGCAGCTGCGAGTCCGATGCGAGCAGACGGTAGGTGCCGCCGAGGTCGCCGACCACATCGCCGAGCTCCCGCCCGACCAGTCGGCCCGCGTAGCTGCGCGCCGCCGCGGCGCACAGCTCGTTGCCTCGGCCGATCGT
This sequence comes from Microbacterium sp. P5_E9, assembly GCF_054049175.1. NCBI lineage: Bacteria > Bacillati > Actinomycetota > Actinomycetes > Micrococcales > Microbacteriaceae > Microbacterium > Microbacterium sp. P5_E9. The sequence goes on from NZ_JBFUMV010000004.1 coordinate 117,638, forward strand.
GAAGGTGAAGCCATGCCCGCGGAGCGGGGTGCCGTCCGCGGACTCGTCGGTGGTCAGCACGACGTAGGCGGCCGAGTAGTCGGCATCCTGGTTCATCGCGTCGGAGCCGTCGGCGGTGACGGATGTCGGAAAGCGCAGGTCGTGGACCTCGACGCCGGTGATCGTGCTCATGACACCTCGGGGATGTGGCCGGCGGCGGCGAGGGCACGCCACAGCTCGTCGGGGAGGGGGGCGGTGAGACGGGCGACGGTCTCGCGGGCCTGGTCCGGGCCGCGCATGCCGGCGACCACCGACACGACCTGCGGGTGCCGCAACGGGAACTGCACCGCGGCGGCAGGCAGCGAGGCGCCGTGCTCGCGGCAGATCCGCTCGATGTCCCGTGCGCGGGCGAGGATGTCGCCGGGCGCTTCGGCGTAGTCGAAATGGGCGTCGTCGGGCACATGCTCGCGGCTGAGCAGCCCGGAGTTGTACACGGCGGCCGCGACCACCGCGACGTCGCGCTCAGCGGCGAGGCCGAGCATCCGCTCCGCGCGATCCTGCTCGAGCAGCGTGAAGCGGCCGGCGCACATGACGATGTCGACGTCGGTCTGCTCGATGAGATCGGCGAGCATCTCGCCCTGGTTCATCCCCGCGCCGAACCCGCGGATGACGCCTTCGTCGCGCAGTTCGGTCAGCGCCTGGGCGCCGGTCGTCGAGGCCGCCTCCCAGTGCTCGTCGGGGTCGTGCATGTAGGCGATGTCGATGCGGTCGACGCCGAGCCGGTCGAGGCTGTCCTCGATCGAGCGCAGCACACCGTCGCGGCTGAGGTCGTAGACCCTGCGGGTGTCGGCCGGCACGTCGAAGCCGTCCGCCAGATCGCGCTGCCCGGCGGTCTCGGGGCTGGGCACCAGCAGGCGGCCCACCTTCGTGGACACCACGTAGTCGCCCCGGGGGTAGGCCGCCAGCGCACGGCCGAGCCGGCGCTCCGAGAGCCCGAGGCCGTAGTGCGGAGCGGTGTCGAAATAGCGGATGCCGCTGTCCCAGGCCGCGCGGACGGTAGCCTCGGCCTCCTCGTCGGACATCGCCCGGTAGAGGTTGCCGAGCTGCGCGCAGCCGGCGCCGAGCACGCTGATCTCGAGCCCGCGGTGCGGGCGCGTGGGAAGAGTCATGACACGATCCTGTCCTCGATCGCGTCGCGATCCCAGTCGATGCCGAGGCCGACGGTCTCGGGGGCGAGCGCCCGGCCGTCCTGGATCGTCATCTCGGTGCGGGTGATGCCGCGCAGCTGCGGGATGTGCTCGACGTAGCGTCCGTTGGGGACCGCGGCGACGAGGCTGACATGCAGCTCCATGAGGAAGTGCGGGCACACGTGGACGTTGAAGGATTCGGCGAGATGCGCCACCTTCAGCCACGGTGTGATGCCGCCGATGCGGGCGACGTCGACCTGGACGATGCCGGCCGCGCCGCGGTCGAGGTACTCGCGGAACTGCGCGATGGAGTACATCGACTCGCCGACGGCGATCGGCGTCGCGGTGGAGCGGGCGAGGCGCACGTGCCCTTCGATGTCATCTGCCGGGAGCGGCTCCTCGATCCAGCCGAGGTCGAGCCCGTCGAAGAGGCGCGCGCGACGGATCGCCTCGGTCGCGGTCATCGACTGGTTGGCGTCGACCATGAGGTCGAACCCTGGCCCGACGGCGTCGCGGACGGCGGCGAGGCGTTCGCGGTCCTCGTGGCCGCTCGGCTTGCCGATCTTGACCTTGACGCCGCTCAGGCCCTTGCGCTGCGAGACGAGGGCACCCTCCACGAGGTCGTCGACCGACAGGTGCAGCCAGCCGCCCTCGGTGTCGTAGAGCGGCACATCACGGCGGAAGCCGCCGGCGAGGCGCCAGAGTGGCAGTCCAGCGCGCTGCGCTGCGACATCCCACAGGGCGGTGTCGACTGCGGCGAGGGCGAGCGAGGTGATCGCGCCGGTCGTGGTGGCGCGGGTGGAGGCGAACAGGCGGTGCCAGATCGCCTCGATGCGATCGGCCTCCTGGCCGATCAGCAGGTCGAGCAGGTGGTCGCGCAGCATCGACAGCACCGCGCGCCCCCCTGTGCCGATCGTGTAGGAGTAGCCGCGGCCGTGCAGGCCGTCGCTGGTTTCCAGTTCGACGAAGATCGTCTCCTGCTTGACGAAGCTCTGCACGGCGTCGGTGCGCTCCGTTTCGACGGCGATATCGACGAGGAAGGCGCGAGCATCGGTGATCGTGGTGGCCATGGTGCTTTCTGATGTACGAAAGATCGTATTTGATCTTCGACCGCTATAGTGCTTCAGAACGGATGCGGGTGTCAAGCGAAGGTGGCGCGATGTCGACGATGGATCGTCTCCCTTCGCTCGCGAGCGGTGTGCGGGTGATGCTCGGCGACGAGGTGCACGCCGTGTTGCAGCTGGCGATCATGGATGGCACGATTCCGCCGGATGAGCGCCTCAATGCGGGCGAGCTCGCCCGGCGATTCAGCGTCTCGCCGACCCCCGTGCGCGAGGCGCTGGCAAGGCTGGAGTCCGACGGCCTCGTCGAGAAGCACCCGCTGAAGGGCTACCGCACGACCGATCTGCTCGCCGAGCAGGAGCTCATCGACCTCTTCGAGCTGCGCCTGCTGCTGGAGCCCGGAACAGCCGCGCGCGCCGCCGAGCGCCGGCAGGCCGAGGACTCGGCCGGGCTTCGCCGGGAGATCGAGCTGGCGCGTTCCGCGATCGGCCGGCCCGACGCATACTCCGTGCTGTCACAGCACGACGTCCGCCTGCACGACACGGTCTTCCGTGCCGCGCGCAACGAGACCGTGCGGCAGGCTTACGCGCGCACGCACTGCCATCTGCACACCTTCCGCCTCGCCTACAGCGGCGCGTACGTCGCGGACACCGTGGACGAGCACGCCGCCGTCGCGGACGCCGTCATCGCCGGAGACCCGGCGGCGGCAGAAGCCGCCATGCGGCGGCACCTCGAGCAGTCCCGTGAGCGGCTGCTGCGGGTTTTCGGCTGAAACGACGAAGGCCGCGCCCGGACCGGGCGCGGCCTTCACCAGCGGGTGTCAGACCTTGCGGAACTGAGCGACCATGTGGCACTCGAACGGGTCGCGGGCGGACAGGCCGACGCGGTTCAGGTACTCGATGACGATCCCATAGGACTGCAGCATCGTGGTTTCGGTGTACGGGACATCGAGCGTGTTGCAGTAGTCCTTGACGATGACGCGGGCCTTCGAGAGGTGCGGCCGCGGCATGCTCGGGAACAGGTGGTGCTCGATCTGGTAGTTGAGGCCACCCATGAGCGTCGTCGCCCACCAGCCGCCGCTGACGTTGCGCGACGTGCGCACCTGCTTGGTGAAGAAGTCGAGCTTCGCGTCGCGGTCGATGAGCGGCATGCCCTTGTGGTTCGGGGCGAAGCTTGCGCCCATGTAGACGCCGAAGACGGCGAGCTGGACGCCCAGGAAGGCGAAGGCCATGCCGAGGGGCAGCATCCAGAACAGGGCGCCCAGGTACACGGTGAAGCGGAGCGCAATCAGCGACAGCTCGATCCAGCGGCCCTTGACGTTCCTGGAGGTCGTGAGGTGCTTGACGCTCAGGTAATGCAGGTTGAAGCCCTCGAGGGTCAGCAGCGGGAAGAACAGCCAGCCCTGGCGCCGGGTGATGAACGTCATGATCCACGGCGTCTTCGCGGCATCCTCTTCGGTGAAGCGGATCGTGTCGATCTCGATGTCGGGGTCTTTGCCGACGCGGTTCGGGTTGCCGTGGTGGCGAGTGTGCTTGGTGTCCCACCAGGCGCTGCTGGTTCCGACGATGCCGTTGCTCAGGATACGTGCGAGCCGATCGCTGGCCGGGCCGGAGCTGAGGATCTGGCGGTGCCCGGCCTCATGCGTGAGGAACGCCACCTGGGTCAGCACGATGCCGAGCGCAGCGGCGATGAGCAGCTGGAACCAGCTGTCCCCCAGCAGGATGAAGCCGGCGATGCAGCCGGCCATTGCGAGCACCAGGCCGGTGCCGACGAGGGCGTAGAACCAGGACGCCCGGCCCAGGAGGCCGGTCTCGCGGATCACCTGGGAGATCTGCGTGTAGGCGCGGGTCAGCGGCGGGAAGTTCTCGGCGCTGGCGTAGGTCTGGCGGATCGGGCCGAGGCGGGCCTCCGGCGTGTTGGTGGCGACGGTGGTGATGGTGGCCATAGCGCACCTTCTTCGATCGGGAACCCGCGGCGACGGGGGTTCGTTTCCAGCCATGGGCGGACGCCGATCGCTATGCCCCACACTACGGACCCGACATACCGGCGGAGGCATGCGTTGTGATGGAATTGTGATGTCCAACGACGTCAAAATAGTGTCACAATGACGTCATGCAGATCTCAACGCATGTCGAAGCGCTCCAGCGACAGCTGATGGCGACCGCCGCCGCCGGCACCACCGAGACGGAGGAGATCGCGGGCAGGCTCGTCGTCGCCCTCGATGCGTCGGCGCGGGTCGCGATCCTCGAGGCGCTGTCCGAGGCCGCCGCCGAGATCACTCGCGACCTCGCCCCCGGCGCCGTCGACGTTCGCCTGCGCGGACGTGACGTCGAGTTCGTGGTGAGCCGTCCGGCGGCCATCCTCGACGCTCAAGCGTCTCATCCCCCGCCGCGGGCGGGCACGGCGGGGGATGAGACGGATGACGGGACCGCCGCGCGCACCACCCTCCGGTGGCCCGACTCGCTCAAGAGCCGCGCCGAGGCCGCCGCCGCGAGTGAAGGCCTCTCCCTGAACACCTGGCTCGTCCGCGCGGTCGGTGCCGCGCTCGATCCCCGCCCGGTCGTGCGGGAGAGCAGCGGCTCGACCTTCTCGGGGTGGGTCCGTTGACCAGCTTCGCTGTCACGGGCGTCGGGGAGGTGCGCGTCGACATCCAGATGGGCCGCGTCGAAGTCCTCGCCGCGGCGCGGGATGACATCTCGGTCTCCGTGCTGCCCAGCAACCCGCGGCGGGCCGGAGACCGCTCGGCCGCGGAAGCGGTCCGGGTGGAGCGGATCGGGCAGACGGTCGTTGTGACGGGTCCGTTCCGGATGAACCTCTTCGGGCCGGGGGACTCGATCGACGTCGTCGTGGAGGTGCCCGAGGCATCCGTCGCCGACGTCGAGGTGAAGTACGGCTCTGCCCGTCTCACCGGTGCCCTCGGTCCCGTTCGCGCGGTGGTTGGGTACGGCGACCTCACCGTCGACCGGGCCGAGCGGCTCGAGGTGAAGGGCGGCCACGGGGAGTTCCGCATCGGCCGGGTCAGCGGCGACGCCGACTTCACCTTCAAGTCAGGTTCGGCGCGCCTCACCCACGTCGGCGGCGGCCTTCGGATCAAGGGGTCCGACGGTCCGATCGTCGTGGACTCGGTCGCAGGGTCGGTCGACGCGGTCACCTCGAGCGGATCGATGGAGTTCGGCACGCTGTCGTCGGGGGCGACGATGCGTTCGGCGTACGGTGCCGTGCGGGTCCGGGACATCGTCCGCGGCGCGGTGCGGGTCGACGGCTCCTACGGGTCGGTCGATGTCGGCGTACGGCAGGGCACGGCCGTCTGGGTCGATGCGACCGCGCAGCACGGCGTCGTCCGCACCGACCTCGCGGCGGACGCAGGCCCCGTCGAGGGCGAGGACACCGTCGAACTGCGCATCCGCACGGGTTACGGCTCGATCGCGATCCACCGTTCCGACACCCGCGCCTCGGAGGAGAAGTCATGACCTCCGCCATCTGGGTGCGAGCGCCGCTGGCGTCCGACCGCTCTGCGCGCGCTGCGGTCAGGCGCGGCTGAGGGCGTCCTCGAACGCGACCCAGGCGAGCATCGCGCACTTCACGCGCGCGGTGTACTTCGAGACGCCCGACAGCGCGGCGGCGTCGCCGAACGTGTCCTCATCGAGGTCGATCGTGCCGCGGGAGCGCAGCGCCTCGCGGAAGCCGTCGATGAGAGCGGATACCTCGGCCCGCGGCATCCGCTCCGTGCGCGGCACTCCATCCGGGTCGAGGCGTACGAGCTCCGCGAGCATCGAGGCGGACGCCTGCGAGATCGAGCAGCCCGCGCCCTCCCACGTGACGTCGCGGACGGCGTCGCCCTCGACGCGGACCCGGACGGTGATCTCGTCGCCGCAGATCGGGTTGCGCTGGTGCGAGGTGGCGGAGCCGGCCTCGTCGTCGGCGAGCCCGAAGCCGACCTTGCGCTTGTAATGGTCGAGGATCAGCTCCTGATAGAGCGACTCGAGCCCGCTCATCGGCCGACCCCGAAGAACCCGCGCACCCCGGCGACCGCTTCGAGCAGCAGGTCGATCTCGGCTTCGGTGTTGTAGAGCGCGGCGCTCGCGCGCACCGAGGCGGTGAGTCCGAAGCGGCGGTGCAGCGGCTGGGCGCAGTGGTGCCCCACGCGCACGGCGATGCCCCGGGAGTCGAGGAACTGGCCGGCGTCGTGCGCGTGCACCCCGTCGACGTCGAAGGCGCACAGCGCGACGCGCTGCACTGCCTCCCCGGTCGCTGAGCTTGTCGAAGCGTCCCCGAGCAGGCGGATGCCGGGGATCGAGCGCAGCCCGTCGCGCAGCCGTCGCTCGAGGCGCTGCTCGTGGGCGTGCACCGAATCCATCCCGATCGCGTCGAGGTAGCGGATGGCGGCGGCGAGCCCGATCGCCTGCGAGACCGGCTGCGTGCCCGCCTCGAATCGCTGCGGCGGCGCGAGGTACTGCGCCTCGTCGAGGGTGACGGTCGTGATCATCGACCCGCCGGTGAGGAACGGGGGGAGCGCCGCGAGCACGTCACGGCGTCCGTACAGGCCGCCGATCCCGTAGGGCCCGAGCATCTTGTGGCCCGAGAACACGGCGAAATCGACGCCCAGCGCGGGGAGGTCGAGCGGCAGGTGCGGCGCGGACTGGCACGCGTCCAGCACGGTGAGGGCGCCGGCCGCCTGGGCGAGCGCGACGAGCTCGGCGACCGGGTTCACGATCCCGAGCACGTTCGACACGTGCGGGAACGCGACGACCCGGGTGCGCTCGCCGATGACGGATGCCGCGGCATCCATGTCGATCGTGCCGTCATCGTGCACTGGAATGTGCCGCAGCCTCGCGCCGGTGCGTGCAGCGAGCTCCTGCCACGGGATGAGGTTGGCGTGATGCTCGGACTCGGTGACCACCAGCTCGTCGCCCGGCGCGAGCGCGAGCCGGCGCGCGGCATCGCCGCCGCGACCGGCCGAGGCGTTGCCCAGCCCGTACGCGACGAGGTTGATGCCGGCGGTGGCGCCGCTCGTCCAGACCAGCTCATCCTCGGCGGCCCCGACGAACCGCGCGACGGTGGCCCTCGCATCCTCGAAAAGCTCGGTCGCCTCGGCGGCCAGCGTGTGCGCGCCACGGTGGACCGCGGCGTTGGACCGGGTGAGGAAGGCGACCTCCTCGGCGATCACCGCACGCGGCTTCTGGCTCGTCGCGGCGGAGTCGAGATACACCAGCGGCACGCCGTTCACGTGCTCGGCGAGGATCGGGAAGTCGGCTCGCAGCGACTCAGGGCGCAGCGACGCGGGCGCGGGCACGGTCGAGGTCATCCCTCCAGGCTACGCCGACGCGCCCGGGCCGGGGCCTCGCTACGTGCCCTCGGAGTCGGGTCCGGACTTCTTCGCGACCGGAATCGCGCCCGTGCTGGGGTCGAACGGACGCCCCGCTCGCTCCTGGCCGGGGAGCGGCCGGGAGCGCCGGCCGTAGATGAGCTCCGAGGAGTCCAGCAGCCAGGGCACGAGGGTGATCGTGACGCCGTGGATCAGCATGAGCTGCTGACCGATGCGGCCCGCGCGCCGGTTGTGCAGGAGCGACTCCCACCAGTGCCCGACGATGTACTGCGGCAGGTACACGGTGATCACGGTCGAGCCGTGCTTCTCGCGGTACACCTTGATGAATTCGGCGACGGGCTGCGCGTAATAGCGGTACGGCGACTCGATGATCACGAGCGGGATCGGCATCCCGTGCTTCTCCCACTCCTTCTGCAGCGACCTGGCCTCCTCCTTCGTGACGGCGACGTGGAGCGCGATCGTCTTGTCGTGACGGGCGGCGAGGGCGTAGTCRATCGCCTTCACCACCGGCTTCTGCAGGCGGTTCACAAGGATCAGGGCGACGTCGCCGGACGACCCGAAGTGCATCCGGTCGTCCATCTCGATCTCGTGCTCGACGTCGCGGTAGTAGCGGTTCACGCCGATCATCAGGACCGCCAGGATCGGGATCGCGATGAACACCAGGTAGGCGCCGTGGGTGAACTTCGTGATCGTCACGATGACGAGCACTGACACCGTCATGGTGGCGCCGAGGGTGTTGATGATGAGCCTGCGGATCGTGCTGCGCCGCTCGAGGACTGCCGACCGCTGCCGCTGGGCGTCGGGCGGGAGCTTCTCGCGCATGTTCCGCAGTGCGCGTTTCCAGTGGCGCACCATGCCGATCTGGCCGAGCGAGAACGACACGAAGACGCCGATGATGTAGAGCTGGATCAGGGTCGTGAGGTTCGCCTGGTAGATGATCAGCACGCCGATCGCGACGATCCCCAGGATGATCATGCCGTTGGAGTAGACCAGGCGGTCGCCGCGGGTGTTCAGCGCCTTGGGCGCATAACCGTCGCGGGCGAGCACCGAGCCCAGCAGCGGGAAGCCGTTGAACGCGGTGTTGGCCGCGAGGAGGAGCACGGCCGCCGTCGCCGCCTGGATGACGTAGAACGGGATCGACCCCATGCCGAAGGTGGCCGACGCCACCTGGGCCATCAGGCTGGGCTGCGGGTTTGCGCAGTCGAAGCCGATCAGGGTGCACGGATCCTCGGCGTAGTGCACGCCGGAGATGAGGGCGAGCGCCGTGAGTCCCGCGAACAGCAGCGCAGCGATCGTGCCCATGAGGGCCAGGGTGGTCTGGGCATTGCGGACCTTGGGCTTGCGGAAGGCGGGCACGCCGTTCGCGACGGCCTCGACGCCGGTGAGGGCGGAGCAGCCGCTGGAGAACGCCCGCAGCACGAGCAGGATGACCGCCGCCTGACCGAGGTTCTCGGCCTGCACGCCGTAGTCGTGGCTGGATGCCACCGGCGGATTGCCCAGGAGGGTCTGGGTGAGCCCGACGACGACCATGACCCCGACGGATCCGATGAACACGTAGGTCGGGATGGCGAAGAGGAGCGACGCCTCGCGCACTCCACGGAGGTTGACCACGACGATCAGGATCACGAACCCGACGGCGAGCTCGACCCTGCCGGGGTTCAGGAACGGCAACGCCGAGATGATGTTGTCGACGCCGGAGGCGACCGACACCGCGACGGTGAGCACGTAGTCGACGAGAAGTGCGGCTGCCACGACCACGCCCGGGACCTCGCCCAGGTTCTTGCTGGCGACCTCGTAGTCGCCGCCGCCCGAGGGATACGCCTTGATGAGCTGGCGGTAGCTGATCACCACGACGATGAGCAGCACCACGACGGCCGTCGCCACGTACGGGCTGAAGGAGAGGAACGCCAGTCCGCCGGTGAGCAGGATCATCAGCAGCTCCTGCGGCGCATACGCCACGGACGACAGTGCGTCGGAGGCGAAGATCGGCAGTGCCATCTTCTTCGGAAGCAGGTGGTCGTCCATCACTTCCGACGACAAAGGGTCGCCGATGAGGATGCGCTTCGCGATCGGGGAGTCAGCTGACCCGGGCTCGCGACTGTCGTTGGTCACGGCGGGCGAGACTACGCCCGTTCCGGCGGGTAAGCAATTCACCCGCGGGCGGGTCGCCGGTACCCGTGGGGAGGGCGGCCCAGGGGCGCGCGGTGGCGCCCCAGGGTCACCGAGCGTCGAGGAACTCCCGGGCGGCGACCGTGAGCGCGTCCACGCCGCGCTCGATCGTCGGATGCAGCACCGGCGCGAAGAACGGCGAATGGTTGGTCGGGATGTCGCGCTCGAGGGTGCCCGCCGTCACGGCATCCGCGTACTTCTGCGGGTCGACCCCGCCCCAGAACCAGTAGACGAGAGGAGCGCCGGCCTCGCGGGCGAACCACGAGACGTCCTCGCTGCCGGTGAACATGCCAGGGTCGATGACCGTCCCCTCCCCGAATGCGCGATCGAAGGCATCGGTGAGGCGGGCGGTGGCGGCCGCGTCGTTGATTGTCGGTGGCAGCGAGTGGTCGACGACGATCACGGGTGGCTCCTCCGCGCCGGAGGCCTGGGCCTCGGCGCGCACGACGCGCTCGACCTTCTCGAGGATGCGGGCGCGCGCGTCGTCGTCGGGGTACCGCAGGCTCAGCTCGAGCTTGGCCTCGGCCGGGATGATGTTGTTCTTGAGCCCCGCGTGGATAGAGCCGACCGTGACGACCGCGACATCCCGGGGGTCGACCTCGCGCGACACGATCGTCTGCAGCCGCATGACGGTGGCGGCTGCCATCACGACCGGATCGATCGTGGAGTGCGGGCGCGAGCCGTGGCCGCCGCGCCCGAGGAGGGTGACCGTCAGGCCGTCCGATGCCGCCATCTGGGTGCCGGGGCGCACGCCGATCGTGCCGGCTGGGAGTGGGGTGATGTGCTGACCGAGCACGATGTCGGGGCGGGGGAAGCGGTCGAGCACACCGTCCGCGATCATCGCCTGGGCGCCCTGGCCGTACTCCTCGGCCGGCTGGAACACGGTGACGACGGTGCCCGACCACGACCCGCGATCGGCGACGAGCCGCTCGAGCGCGCCCAGCATGGCGGTGATGTGCATGTCGTGCCCGCAGGCGTGCATCACCGGCACGTCGAGGCCGGCGGGGTCGGTGCCACGCGCCGTGCTCGCGTAGTCGAGGCCGGTGCGCTCGGCGACGGGGAGCGCATCGGTGTCGGCGCGCAGCCACACCACGGGACCCGGCTCGGCGTCGGAGCGCGCGTTGCGGATGACCGCAGCGATCCCGGTCCGTCCGATGCCCGCCTCGAACTCGATGCCGAGTGCGGTCAGATGCTCCGCGATGACGCCCGCGGTGCGGGTCTCCTGGAAGGAGAGCTCCGGATGCCGGTGCAGATCGGTGTAGATGGCTTCGAGGTCGAGAGACATGGCCCCGAGCCTACCCAGACGCTCCACATCCCCGTCAGGCCGGCGGCGGGCCCGTCGATCCGCGGACGATGAGCTCGAAGGGCAGGTCAGCGCGGGCGAGCGGCTCGCCGTGCTCGTCGAGCGCGGCAAGGATCGCCTCCGCGGCTCGTTCGCCCTGCCGGAGGGGGAACTGGTCGACCGTGGTCAGCCGGAAGAACTCGCCGAGCTCGTGGCCGTCGATGCCGACGATCGAGAGGTCCTCGGGGACGCGGCATCCGAGTTCCCGGGCGGCCAGGAGGGCGCCGATCGCCATCTCGTCGGAGGCCGCGAAGATCGCCGTGGGTCGCGCATCCGGCCGCTCCAGCAGGCGCCGCGCGGCGCGGAATCCGCCTTCGATGGTGTACTCGCCCGGCTGGAAGGGCGAGTCCATCGGGGGAATGCCGGCATCCGTCAGCACCTGCTCGAACCCGCGCCGTCGCTGGGTGGCGACGCGGAAGTCGCCCTCGAACTCGGGGCTGGCGCCGATGTGCGCGATGTCGCGGTGGCCGAGCGCGACGAGGTGATCGACGGCCAGACGCGCGACCGCGACCTCGTCGACCACGAGCGTCGTCAGTCCAGGGGTGGGGCCGCCGATCGCGATCACCGGGAGGCCGATCTCGAGCAGCCACTCGGTCTCCTCGGCGCCCAGGTCGATCGAGATCGCGATCATCCCGTCGACCCGCCGGCGGCGCACGAAGGTCTCGAGGATCTCGCTGCGCTGCGCCAGGTCCGCCGTCAGCGTGTAGAGGGTGATGTCGTACCCATGCCGCTGCAGGGCTGTGGCGGTGCCGCTGAGCACGGTGCTGAAGAACCAGCTGTTGACGAACGGCACGAGCACACCGATGTTGCGGTTGCGGCCCGAGGCGAGGCTCGACGCCGACGCCGACACGACATAGCCGAGGCGCTTCGCGGCCGCTTCGACCCGCGCGCGGGTGGCGGCGGCGACGGGCCCACGTCCGCTCAGGGTGCGAGAGACGGTGGCCGTCGACACGCCGGACGCGCGAGCGACCTCGTCGATGCTCACCATGGGCGGTTCCTCAACAGCTCCCCTACGTCAGACCGAGAGCCACACCGCCGTGTCGACGGGCAGCGAGGAGCCGGAGAACGGCTCACTCGCCGCGATCACCGTGCCGCCGGGAAGGGCGACCGGCTTCGCGCCGAGGTTTGCAACGACCGTCACATTCCCATTCCGGAATGCGATGACGTCCGCGCCGAGCCCATCGATCCACTCGACCGTCCCTGCGCCGAGACCGCGTGCGCGACGAGCGGCGAGGAGCGTGCGATAGAGCGAAAGGGTCGATGCTGGATCCTTCGCCTGCACCGAACGCGCGAGGGCGGCCCACTCGGCGGGCTGGGGCAGCCATGACGCGCCGTCTGGGCTGAACCCATAGGCAGGGGCATCGGCGCTCCACGGGATCGGCACCCGGCAGCCGTCACGGCCGTAGCGCTCGCCGCCGCTGCGGAACCAGGTCGGGTCCTGGCGCACATCGTCGGCGAGTTCGACGACCTCGGGCAGGCCGAGCTCCTCGCCCTGGTAGAGGTACGCCGAGCCGGGCAGTCCGAGCATCACGGTCGTCGCGGCACGCGCCCGGCGCAGGCCGACTTCCGCGATGGGCTTGCCGGGTGACTTCGGTCCGATGCCGGTCCCCTGGGGGCTCTCCGCAGTCAGGGCCAGCCGCGATGCGTGCCGCACGACGTCGTGGTTGGAGAGCACCCACGTGCTCGGAGCGCCGACGGCGCCGAAGGCCTGCAGCGACCCGTCGATCACCGTGCGCATGGCCGCGGCATCCCACCCAGTCAGCAGGTAGGGGAAGTTGAACGCCTGATGCAGCTCGTCGGGGCGCACCCACAGCGCGGTCTGCTCAGGAGTCGGGAGCCATGCCTCGGCGCACAGCGCGCGGTCGCCGTCGTACTCGGCGAGCACGCGGTGCCATTCGCGGAAGATCTCGTGGACGCCGTCCTGGGCCCAGTAGGGCACGTTCTCGTCGGCGCCGCCCATCGAGTCGGTGTCGGCAGGCGGGATGTAGTCGGGGAGCCCTTCCGTCTTGACGAGGCCGTGCGCGACATCCACCCGGAAGCCGTCCGTGCCGCGGTCGAGCCAGAAGCGCAGGATCCGGCGGAACTCCGCGTGCACCTCTGGGTTGGACCAGTCGAAGTCGGGCTGCGTCACGTCGAACAGGTGCAGATACCACTGGCCCGGCTGCCCGTCGGCCTCGATGACGCGCGTCCACGCGGCACCGCCGAAGACCGACTCCCAGTTGTTCGGCGGCAGCTCACCCTGCGTGCCCTCGCCCTCGCGGAAGAGGTAACGCGCGCGTTCGGGACTTCCCGGGCCGGCGGCGAGGGCCTGCTGGAACCACTCGTGCTGATCGGACGAGTGGTTCGGCACCAGATCGATGACGACGCGAATGCCGCGGGCATGCGCCTGCGCGAGCATCTCGTCGAAGTCGCCCAGGGTGCCGAAGAGCGGGTCCACGTCGCAGTAGTCGGCGACGTCGTAGCCGGCGTCCTTCTGGGGCGATCGCTGGAAGGGGCTCAGCCACAGCGCGTCGACGCCGAGGGCCGCGAGGTCGTCCAGATGCGCCGTCACGCCGGGGAGATCGCCGATGCCGTCGCCGGAGGCGTCGGCGAACGACCGCGGGTAGATCTGGTAGATGACGGCGGTGCGCCACCACTCCGCGCCTGAAACGGGGGGTGCGCTGGCGGCGAGGGCGACAGTGTCCGGTGAGGTCATGGACCCAGGCTAGTGCAAACGCTTACATTCCTCGCCGGTCGACGGCTGAGAACATGTTGCGCGGCTAAGGTTGGCGCGTGTCCACCGCCTCCCTCGCGCATGCCGAGTCCCTGATCGTGACGATCCCCGACTATCCCGAGCCGGGCGTGCTGTTCCGTGACATCACCCCGCTTCTCGCGGACGCCCGGGCCTTCCGCTCCGTGATCGATGCCATGATCGAGCCCTTCGCCGGCCAGTTCGATGTCGTAGCGGGGATCGAGGCGCGCGGGTTCCTGCTCGCCGGCGCCGTGGCGATCGCGGCTGAGGTGGGGCTGGTGCCGATCCGCAAAGCCGGCAAGCTGCCTCGGCCCGCGGCATCGGTCTCGTATGACCTCGAATACGGCTCCGCCACGATCGAGGCCCACGATGACATCGCCGACGGCACCCGGGTGCTGCTCGTCGACGATGTGCTGGCGACCGGCGGCACGCTGTGCGCGGCGCACGAGCTGATCGCAGCGCTCGGCGGCACGGTCATCGGCACGACGGTGCTGATGGAGCTCGAGGCGCTGGGCGGCCGCGCCGCCGTCGGCGACGTGCACTCGCTGTTCTTCGGCTGAGATCGCCCGCTCAGCCGGAAATCACAACGTTGACCGGGGGTTCTCCGGCCTGCATCCGCTCGATCTGGGTGCGTACGAGCCGCGCGATCCGCGGGCGCATGGCGCTCGACGCACCGCCCACGTGGGGCGAGATGAGCACGCCAGGCAGACCCCACAGCGGGTGCCCGGCGGGCAGCGGCTCCGGGTCTGTGACATCCAGCGCGGCCCGGATGCGGCCACGGCGCACATGGTCGACGAGGGCATCGGTGTCGATGAGCGGGCCACGGCCGACGTTGACCACGAGCGCACCATCGGGGAGAGCTGCGAGGAACCCGTCGTCCACGATGTGCCGCGTCCGGTCCCCACCGGGGAGGGTCAGGATGACGATCTCGGCGTGGGGCAGCAGCGCGGGGAGTTCGTCGACGCCGTGCACCGGCATCCCGTCCTCCTCGCGCGCTCGACTCGCCACCGCGGTGACCGTCACCTCGAAGGGCTCCAGACGTGCGGCGACGGCCTTGCCAACGCCGCCGTAGCCCAGCAGCAGCACACGTCGGTCGGCGAGACTCTGGGTGAAGGCGGGTGCCCACACGCCATTGGCGGTGTCGACCGCGAACCGGTCGATGTGGCGCTGCGCCGCGATCGTCAGCCCGAGCGCGAGCTCGGCGGTGGAGGTCTCGTGCACGCTCGCGGCATTCGCGAACGGCAGTCCCTGCGGAAGGAGCCGGTCCACGCCCTCGAAGCCGATCGACTGACCCTGCACGAGTCCGACGCGCACGCCTTCGAGCCGCTCGAGCACCCGCGCCATGCTCATGTACGGCGGCACGACGATGTCGAACGCCTGCCGGGGCGATGGGCCGTCCATCGGCCAGACGACGACCTCCACCCCGTCGGGGAGATCGCCGAGATCGGCGGCCAGATCGGCGGTCGGGACCGAGACGACGAGCGGAAGGATGCTGTGGCTCACGGTTCCACGGTAGCGGCGCGCTGTGGTCGGGGGGTCGCCCTGCGGCGGTACGCTCCGGGCAGCGGCGGGTGTCCGCACAGGAGGCGACGATGCAGGTTCCCGAGATCAACTACTGGGCAGTGCTGCTTGCCACCGCTTCGACGATGGTGGTCGGCTTCGTCTGGTACACCCCGAAGGTGTTCGGCACGCGCTGGGCCAAGCTCGCGAACGTCGACATGGACCGGCCAGGCGCATCGGCGGTCGTGCCGATCCTGGTGACGCTCTTCGTCAGCTTCGTCTCGGCGTGGGTGCTCGCCGGCGCCGTCGACATCTCCTGGCACTTCTATGGCGGATCGTTCCTGTGGTCGTCGATCGCGACCGGTGTGATCCTGTGGGCGGGCTTCACCGCGGCGCGGTTCATCACGCACGACGCGTTCGAGGGACGACCGACGTCGCTGACCGTGCTCAACATCGCGCACGAACTCGTGACCTTCGTGGTGATGGCGCTCATCATCGGCGTCTGGCCGCCCGCCGGCACCGTCTGAGCTTGTGCGGTCGCTGAGCTTGTCGAAGCGTCCGCGGCCCTTCGACAGGCTCAGGGACCGCTTTGGCGCTAGGMGGCGGCGGCGACCACGGCGGCGATCGCCGAGGTGAAGAAGCCGAGGCCGTCGATGCCGGAGCGCATCGCTTCGCGCGTGTCCGGGCCGAAGCCCGACTCCACAGCGTGCTCGGGGTGCGGCATGAGGCCGACGACGTTGCCGCGCTGGTTGGTGAGCCCCGCGATGTCGTCGAGCGAGCCGTTCGGGTTGACGCCGACGTAGCGGAAGGCGACGAGACCTTCGCCGTCGATGAGCGCCAGGGTCTCGGCATCCGCGATGTATCCGCCATCGGCGTTCTTCAGCGGAATGACGATCTCCTGGCCCTGCGTGAACTCGCTCGTCCAGGCCGTGGAGGCGTTCTCGACGCGCAGGCGCTGATCGCGGCGGATGAACTGCTGGTGCGCGTTGCGGATCAGACCGCCGGGAAGCAGGTGCGCTTCCACGAGCATCTGGAAGCCGTTGCAGATGCCCAGGACCGGCATGCCGGCGGCCGCAGCATCCTTCACCTCCGCCATGATCGGCGCGCGCGCGGCGATCGCGCCGGCCCGCAGGTAGTCGCCGTAGCTGAACCCGCCGGGCAGCACGAGCGCGTCGACTCCCTCGAGGTCGTGCGAGCCGTGCCAGAGCGCCACCGGCTCAGCGCCGGCGACGGCGATCGCGCGCTGCGCGTCGCGGTCGTCGAGCGAACCCGGGAACGTGATGACCCCGATGCGTACGGTCATTCGACGACCTCGATGCCCACCACATCCTCGATCACGGAGTTGGAGAGGATCTCGTCGGCGATGTTCCGCGCCACGGCGAGCACCTCCTCGGTCACCTCGCCGTCGACCGCGAGCTCGAACCGCTTGCCGATGCGGACACCCCCGAATCCTTCGACACCGAGGCGCGCGAGAGCACCGGCGACGGCCTTTCCCTGCGGGTCCAGCAGCTCGGCCTTGGGCATGACGTCGACGACGATGGTGGGCATTGAGGAGCTCCGGATGTCGCGGGAAGGGGTTCCCCCCAGTCTACGGCCCGCGGCTCCCCCGCCCGGATGCGATGCCTTCCCACCCCGCAAGACCGGCAATCGGACCGTGATGCAACCGTGACATTTCCATGGGAGCGCTCCCTTGACTTTCGTGGGAGCGCTCCCGTACCGTGAGTCTMCACGCCTTGGGAACGCTCCCACGGACAACGATCCCGGGTCACCCGGCCGGGGATCGAGCACCCTGCAACACATCTCCGACCCTGACCACACAAAGGAGTGACAGTGAATTCACATGCCTTCCGCAGGACCGCGGTGGCGGTCGCCGCCATCTCGGCTTCCGCAATCGTGCTCGCCGGCTGCGCCGGCAGCGCCGGCGACGACTCGTCCGCCGACTCGGACGAGCAGATCACGCTCACAATCGACACGTTCAACAACTTCGGGTACACCGATGAGCTCCTCCAGGAGTACATGGACGACCACCCGAACGTGAAGATCGTCCACAACATCGCCGCGACGAGCGACGACCAGCGCGCGAACTTCTTCGCGAAGCTCGGCAAGTCCGGTCTCGCCGACATCGAGGCGATCGACGTCGACTGGTTCCAGGAGGCCATGCAGTACTCCGACCTCCTTGCCGAGGTGCCGGACGACCTGAAGGGTCGCTGGCTCGACTGGAAGGAAGCGGCGGCCACCGACGCCGACGGCCGGCTTGTCGGCTTCGGCACCGACATCGGCCCGCAGAGCATCTGCTACCGCGCCGATCTCTTCGAGGCGGCCGGACTGCCGAGCACGCCCGATGAGGTTGCCACGCTGTTCGACGGCGACTGGGACAACTTCTTCGACGTCGCCGACAAGTACAAGGCAGCCACCGGCAAGCCGATGATCGACGCGGCCAACGCGATCACCCAGGGCGTGTTCAACCAGATCGAGTACACCTACACGAAGGAGGACGGCACGGTCATCGCGACCGAGAACCCCGACGTGCGTGCGGCCTACGACCTGCTGGTTGACCGTGCCATCCCCAACTCCGCGTATGCGACCCAGTGGAACGACGACTGGACCGCTTCGCAGGCAAATGGTGAGTTCGCGACCATGCTGTGCCCCGGCTGGATGCACGGCATCATCTCGGGCAACGCGCCTGACGTGACCGGCTGGAACATCGCCGACGCGTTCCCGAATGGCGGCGGCAACTGGGGTGGCTCCTACCTGACCATCCCGGCGAACGGCGCCAACGTCGCGGCAGCAACCGAGCTCGCCGACTGGCTGACCAGCCCCGAGACGCAGATCAAGGCGTTCGTGAACGTCGGTGCGTTCCCGAGCCAGCCCGACGCGTACGAGAGCGCAGACCTGCTCGACTACAAGAACGCCTACTTCAACGACGCCCCCACGGGAGAGATCGGAATCAACCGCGCCAAGGCGGTCACCGTCGCTCCGTACAAGGACGCAAACTACTTCAAGTACCACGCCGCGCTTCAGAACGCGATCACCCGTGTCTTCGATGGTCTCGAAGACAAGGAGACCTCGTGGAACACCTGGGTAGCTGAAGTCAACGCTTTCTGAGTGACATCAAGTGCGGGCCGCGCGTCTTGCGCGCGGCCCGCACTTCCACCCCGCAATCAACCCCTTCGATCGGAGCCCCAGCGTGACCGCGACCGTAACGCGCGAACCAGCGTCGCAGACGCCGCCACCATTGGAAAGGCCCGTCCGGGTCCTGTCGTTCAGCCAGCGGCTGAGCAAGTGGGACGTCAAGTTCTCGCCCTACCTCTACATCTCCCCGTTCTTCATCATCTTCGCGATCGTGGGTCTCTTCCCCATCGCGTACACCGCGGTCATCTCGTTCCAGGACTGGGACCTCATCCGCAACAAGGGGACCTTCATCGGGTTCGACCAGTACATCTGGATCCTGAACAACCCTCAGTTCTGGACCGCGCTGCGCAACACCTTCAGCATCTTCGTGATTTCCGCAGTGCCCCAGCTCATCGCCGCCCTGTTCATCGCCGCGCTGCTCGACCGCAACATCCGGAACAAGACGTTCTGGCGCATGAGCGTGCTTGTCCCGTTCGTCATGGCCCCCGTCGCGGTCGCCCTGATCTTCGGCAACATGTTCGGCGACAACCACGGCTTCGTCAATGGCGTCCTCGCGAACCTCGGCATCTCGATCCCCTGGCACAAGAGCGTGTTCTGGAGTCACATCGCGATCGCGACGATGGTGAACTTCCGCTGGACGGGCTACAACACGCTGATCCTGCTCGCGGCGATGCAGGCGATCCCCCGTGACTACTACGAGGCGGCCACCGTCGACGGCGCAAACGCCTTCCGCCAGTTCACGGCCATCACGATTCCTTCACTGCGGCCGACGCTGATCTTCGTCATCATCACCTCGACGATCGGCGGACTGCAGATCTTCGACGAGCCGCGCATGTATGACACCACGGGTGAAGGCGGCCCTGCGCAGCAGTGGCTGACGATCACCCTGTTCCTCTACAAGATCGGGTGGGGCGAGTGGAACTTCGGTCGTGCCGCGGCGCTCGCCTGGATCCTGTTCCTCATCATCCTCGTCATCGGGCTCGTCAACCTGGCCGTGACGAGAGGCCTTGTCCGCGACGAAGGCGGACGCGGAGTCGTCGTGCGGCGCCGCTTCGGCCGGAAAGGATCCCAGCGATGACCGCTCTCGGCACACCGCCCCTTGCCACGATCTCGGAGGGCATTCCGAACGCCCGTGCTCGCCGTCGGCAGTACCGCACGAAGAAGATCCGAGGCGTGCGCGCCGGAGCGTGGGTCTACATCGGGCTCGCTGTCGTGCTCGTCGCCTCGCTGTTCCCCTTCTACTGGTCGCTTCTGATCGGCTCGGGGGACGCCCAGACCATCAACGACCCGAACATGTCGTGGCTGCCCGGCGGCAATTTCATCGCGAATGCCATCGAGGTCGTGAACAACCCGGCGGTCAACTTCTGGACTGCACTGTGGAACTCGATCTACAGCTCGGCCCTGATCGCAGCATCCGTCGTCATCTTCTCGACGCTCGCCGGCTGGGCGTTTGCGAAGCTGAGGTTCCGTGGCAGCAAGGCCCTGCTGGTCTTCGTGGTCGCGACCATGGCCGTGCCGATGCAGCTCGGCGTCGTGCCGCTCTACATCCTGTTCGCCGACATCGGCTGGACGGGCAACATCGGAGCGATCATCATTCCGTCGCTCACCAGCGCCTTCGGCGTCTTCTGGATGACGCAGTACCTCACTCAGGCGGTGCCCGATGAGCTCATCGAGGCGGCACGCATGGATGGGGCATCCCAGCTCCGCACGTTCTGGACGATCGGCGTGGTCGCTGCCCGACCGGCCGCCGCGATGCTCGGGCTCTTCACGTTCGTCTCGGCTTGGAACAACTTCTTCTGGCCGTTCATCGTGCTGGACCGTCGCGATCCCACGCTTCCCGTCGCGCTGTCGCTGCTGCAGGCGAACTACTTCGTCGACTACTCGATCGTGCTTGCGGGTGTCCTTCTCGCGACCATCCCCCTCCTGATCCTGTTCCTGTTCGCCGGCAAGCAGCTCGTCAGCGGCATCATGGCGGGGGCGGTGAAAGGATGACCCTGACCGATCCCTCGATCACGAGAGAGGACTCCGCCCGAATGAGCGCGAGCACCACCCGGCCCTTCCCGTCCAACTTCCTGTTCGGCGCAGCAACCGCTGCCTACCAGATCGAGGGCGCGGCACACGAGGATGGCCGTCGCGACTCGATCTGGGATGCGTTCAGCCGCGTACCGGGCGCCGTCATCAACGCCGACAACGGCGATATCGCGTGCGACCACTATCACCGGTACGAGGGTGACGTCGCGCTGATGAAGCGCCTGGGACTGCAGACCTACCGGTTCTCCACCTCCTGGTCGCGCGTGCGCCCCGACGGCGGCGCGCTCAACCCGAAGGGCATCGACTTCTACAGTCGGCTCGTCGACGAGCTGCTGGATGCCGACATCCTCCCATGGCTGACGCTCTACCACTGGGACCTGCCCCAGGCGCTGCAGGAGAAGGGCGGCTGGACCGTCCGCGACACCGCGGAGCGGTTCACCGAGTACGCGCTCGACATGCATGATGCCCTCGGCGACCGGGTCAAGGTGTGGACGACCCTCAACGAGCCGTGGTGCTCGTCGTTCCTCTCCTATACCGCTGGCCTGCACGCGCCGGGTCACTACAGCGTGGCCGAGGGGCTGCTGTCGGCCCACCACCTGCTGCTCGGGCACGGCAAGGTCGTCGAGGCGCTGCGCGCCCGCGACGCGTCGCTCGACCTGGGGATCACGCTCAACTTCACGGTCGCCGAGCCCGCCGACCCGACCGAGCCCGCCGACGTGGATGCCGCCCGACGACTGGACGGACAGCACAACCGCTGGTTCCTCGACCTCGTTTTCCTCGGCGCGTACCCCGCTGACATCGTCGAGGACATCCGCGTCGTGGATGCCGACGCGGTCGCCGCCCTCGAGGCGGCGATCCTGCCCGGTGACCTCGAGACGATCGCGACGCGGATCGACGCGCTCGGCGTGAACTACTACCACGGCGACCTCGTGGGCGGACGCCCTCCGGCGAACCCGCCGCAGGGCGGCGACGCGCCGACCGATCGAGAGGGACGCTCGCCGTTCCCCTCCTTCGAGGGCATCCACAACTACGAGCGCGGACTGCCGCGCACCGGGATGAACTGGGAAGTCGAGCCGTCCGGGCTCACCCGCCTCCTCACGCGGATCTCCTCCGAGTACGCGGCCCCCGAAGGCACAGTCCTCTATGTGACCGAGAACGGCGCCGCGTACGACGATGAGGCGGTGGTCGAGGACGGAGTCGTCCGCGTGCACGACGAAGATCGCGTGGAGTTCCTGCGCGGACACCTCGGCGCCACCCTCGACGCGGCCGACGCCGGCGTCGATGTGCGCGGCTACTTCTACTGGTCGATGCTCGACAACTTCGAGTGGGCATGGGGCTACGAGAAGCGGTTCGGCATCGTCCGCGTCGACTACGACACCCAAGAACGCTCGGTCAAAGACAGCGGACGGGAATACGCTCGGATCATCGCCGAGCGGGCGCTGGACTCATCTCCGGCTTCCGTGGCCGGATAGCAGCCAGGGGTTCGCACTGACATGAGCATCGAGTCCACCCACGAGAGCGTGACGATCGAAGAGGTCGCCGCGGCATCCGGCGTCTCCCGATCGACCGTCTCGCGTGTCGTGAACGGCTCGACGGCGGTGAGTCCCGCGGCGCTCGAGGCGGTGCAGCGCGCGATCGCCGACTTGAACTACGTCCCCAATCGCGCGGCGCGATCGCTCGCCAGCAAGCAGACGCACGCCATCGCGCTGGTGGTCCCCGAAGACACCTCCCGGTTCTTCGGCGACCCCTTCTTCGCGCCGATCGTCTCCGGGATCAACGCGTACCTGAGCAAGTCGGACTACGTGCTGAACCTCTTCATCGCGAGCGACGACCCCGGCGACAAGACGACCGACTACCTGCGCAGTGGCGCGGTCGACGGGGCGATCATCGTCTCGCACCACACGAGCGACACGTTCATCGACCGGATCGCCTCGGCGGTGCCTGTCGTATACGGCGGCCGCCCGCCGCGTGAGCGCGAGGGCGACTACTACGTGGATGTCGACAATGTGCGTGGCGGGCAGGATGCCGTGGCCTATCTGATCGCGCGTGGTCACCGCCGCATCGCCACCATCGCCGGACCACTGACGATGCCTGCGGGCGTCGACCGTCTGCAGGGCTACCGTCAGGCGCTCGCCGAAGCGGGACTGCCCGAGGGGGCGGTTGAGGAGGGCGAATTCACGACCGAGGGCGGTGCCGACGCGATGCGGCGCATCCTCGACCGTGGCGGCGATCAGCCCGACGCGATCTTCATCGCGAGCGACCTCATGGCCCAGGGTGCGCTCGCCGTGCTCGGCGCAGCCGGGCTGAGGGTGCCGGAGGATGTCGCGATCATCGGCTACGACGACTCGCCGGTCGCGACATCCGTCATCCCGCAGCTGACGACGCTGCGTCAGCCGTCCTTCGCCCAGGGCGAGAAGATGGCGAGCACACTCGTTGAACTGCTGGCCGGCCGACACCCGCAACGCATCACGATCCTCGACACCGAGCTCGTGATCCGCGACTCGGCCTAGCCGCGGATCACCGAGCGCACCGGAGCTACTGCGGGTCGCCGCCCAGTGGGCCGACGGCCGGGATCGGACCGCCGTCGTCGGCGCCGGTCTTGCGCCAGCGGGCCACCGCGTTGCCGAGGTGGTAGATCAGCAGGGCCGCCGCGGCCGAGATGACGATCGCCCCGAGCTGGAAGTCGCCCCACTGGATCGAGAAGCCCGCGATCGCCATCACCAGCGCCACTGCTCCGGTGTACTGGTTGACCGGGCGTGAGAAGTCGACGCGGTTGTCGACCCAGATCTTGATGCCGATGATGCCGATCAGGCCATAGAGCGCGGTCGTCACGCCGCCGAGCACACCAGGCGGGACCGAGTTGAACAGGGCGCCGACCTTCGGGGAGAGACTCAGCAGCACCGCCGTGAATCCCGCAACCCAGTAGGCGGCGGTCGAGTACACGCGGGTCGCGGCCATGACCCCGATGTTCTCGCCATAGGTCGTGGTGCCCGAACCGCCGAAGAGACCGGCCATGGTGGTCGCCAGGCCGTCGGCGATGAGGGCGCGTCCGGTCTGCTGGTTGACCGAGGCATCCGTCATCGTCGCCACCCCGCGCACGTGCCCGACGTTCTCGGCGATCAGCACGAGCACCACGGGAAGGAACATCGCGATGACACTCCACGTGCCGGGCGAGGCGAAGTCGGCGAGCTGGAACTGCGGCGGGCCAAACCACTGGGCCTCGGCGAGTGCCGAGTAGTCGACCTCGCCGCTGATCAGGGMGACGATATACCCCACGACCACGCCGAGGACGATCGAGATGCGCCCGAGGAAACCGCGGAAGAGGACGCTGAAAAGGATGACGGCGGTCAGCGTGATCGTGCCGGTCAGCGGCTGCTGCTGGAAGTTGGACCACGCCACCGGTGCGAGGTTGAACCCGATGAGCGCGACGATCGTGCCCGCAACGACCGGGGGCATGAGCTTGTCGATCCAGCCGATGCCGGCGAACTGCACGACGAAGCCGATCGCGGCGAGCAGGATGCCGACGGCCGCGATGCCCGCGAGCGCCGAGCCCATGCCGACCGACGCGGTCGCCGCCGTGACGGGCGCGATGAACGCGAACGACGAGCCGAGGTAGCTCGGGAGCTTGTTCCGCGTGACGATCAGGAACAGGATCGTGCCCAGCCCGGAGAACAGCAGCGTCGTCGGGACGGGGAAGCCCGTCAGCACCGGCACCAGGAAGGTCGCGCCGAACATCGCGATCACGTGCTGCACGCCGATGGCGATCGTGGCGCCCCACGCCAGGCGCTCGTCGGGCCGCACCACCTTGCCGGGCTCGACGGTGCGGCCGTTGCCGTGCAGGGTCCAGACGGGCATGCGAGCTCCTCGGGGGAATGGGATGGATGCCCGATCACCCTACCTGTGAGTTCCCTGGGAGGGCCAAGCCGGCCGGGCCTTTTCGGTCGGTGCCGCGGCCGCTACCCTGTGACCACCAGCACCCACCCGGTCCCGTTCCGCCCTCGCCGAGAGGACCCCGTATGGACTCGCCGCGTGCGCCGCGCTGGAGCATCCGCCTTCCCGATCTGCGCGGCACTCGGGCCCTGGTCACCGGTGCGAGCGATGGCGTCGGCACCGAGATCGCGCGCGGGCTGGCGCAGGCCGGCGCCGAGGTCGTGCTGCCGGTGCGCAACCGGGCGAAAGGGGAGCGGGTCGTCGCGCGCATCCGCGCGGAGGCGAGGGATGCCGCACTCGAGCTCGTCGACCTCGATCTCGCCGACCTCGGCTCGGTCGCGCGATGCGCCGACGCCCTCCGCGCCGACGGGCGACCCATCCACCTCCTCGTGCTCAACGCGGGCATGATCGCGCTCGGCGATCCCGTTCGGCACACGAGCGTGGATGGATTCGAACTGCACTTCCAGACCAACCATCTCGGTCACTTCGCGCTCGCGGTGGGAATCCTTCCGCTCCTGCGGGCGGGCCAGGCGCGCGTCACGGTGCAGAGCAGTCTCGCCGCCAACTACGTCGGCATCCCCTGGGACGATCTGCAGCTCGAACGCCGATACTCCGCGGTGAGGGCATATGGCGCATCGAAGGTCGCGCTGAGCCTGTTCGGTCTCGAGCTGGGGCGACGGAGTTCCTCGGCCGGCTGGGGCATCACGACCGATCTCTCCCATCCGGGCATCTCCGCGAGCACGAACATCGCCCCGGCTGCGCTGCGTGAGGGCCGCGGCATCGGCACGCGAATCGGGCGGAAGCTGACCGACAGCGTGGTCGGCGGCACGCCGGCCGAGGCATCCCTCCCCGCGCTCTTCGCCGTCGCGAGCCCAGACTCCTCTCCCGGTGCGTTCTACGGTCCTGGTGGCTTCGGGCACTTCCAGGGACCGCCGCGACCCCAGCGGCTGCACCGCCGACTTCGGGACGAGGCTGCCGCAGCGCGCTGCTGGGCGGTCTCCGAGGAGCTGGCCGGGGTCAGGCTGAGGTGAGGCGATCCAGCAGTTCCCGGTAGCGCGCGGCGGTGCGCTCCACGATGTCGGCGGGGAGCTCCGGCGGGGTGCCCGTCTTGTCCCAGTTCGCGGCGAGCCAGTCGCGCACGATCTGCTTGTCGAAGCTCGCCATCCGCTCCTCGGGCGTGGTGCCCGCGGTCCAGGCTGCGGCATCCCAGTACCTCGACGAATCGCTCGTGAGCACCTCGTCGGCGAGCGTCAGCACGCCCCGGGGGTCGACCCCGAATTCGAACTTGGTGTCGGCGAGGATCAGGCCGTGCGCCTCCGCCGTCGCGGCGGCGCGGGCGTAGATCTCCAGCGACAGCGCACGCAGCTCCTCGGCGCGCGCGGCCCCGACGAGCTCCACCGTGCGATCGAACGAGATGTTCTCGTCGTGCTCGCCCATCGGCGCCTTGAACGCCGGGGTGAAGATCGGCTCGGGCAGCCGGTCGCCGTTCTGAAGGCCATCGGGCAGCGGGATGCCGCAGACGGTGCGCGTCTCCAGGTACTCGGCCCAGCCCGACCCGGTCAGGTAGCCGCGGACGACGCACTCGATCGGCTGCATGTCGAGGCTTCGGACGACCATCGCGCGCCCCGCGACCGAGTCCGGGATGAGCGAGTGCAGGTCGTCTGCGGTGC
This sequence comes from Microbacterium sp. P5_E9, assembly GCF_054049175.1. Taxonomy (NCBI): domain Bacteria; kingdom Bacillati; phylum Actinomycetota; class Actinomycetes; order Micrococcales; family Microbacteriaceae; genus Microbacterium; species Microbacterium sp. P5_E9. Next base: position 143,697 of record NZ_JBFUMV010000004.1, read on the forward strand.
CGGCGACCCCGTCGGCGCCCGCGGAGAGCACCGAGGTCGCCGCGAGATGGTTCGGGATGCCGCGTCCGCCGTCGCCGCCGGCCAGGCGGTCGAACCACCACAGGCTGAGGGTCGTCAGGAGCTCGCCCTTGCCGGGGATGCCAGGGCTCAGGACATGGTCGAATGCGCTGACGCGGTCGCTCGCGACGACCAGCATCCGGTCGGCACTCGCGGAACCCGTCGAGTCGTCGGGAACATAAAGGTCGCGGACCTTGCCCGAATAGACGTGCCGCCAGCCGGGGAGGTCGAGAAGTTCGGTCACCTAGCCATTATCGCGGGGTGATCTCGTCGAGGTAGGCGAACGCCTCCCCGATGAGGGGTGCCCATCGCTCGGGAGCGTTCGGATCGACGACCACCCACTCCCGCATGGTGCGCTCGCGCATGACCATGCGCTCGGCGGTGCCGGCGGCGACGAGCTCGTCGGCACGGGCCTCGGGCACCTTGATGAGCAGCTCGCCGCCCGACGCGACGAACGCGAAGACCTTGCCGCGCACGCGCAGTCCCTCGCTGCCGAACATCGGGCCGATGTCGACGTCATCGCGACCCAGGAACTCCTGCGCGATCGGATCGAAGATGCCGTGGGCGTGCGCCACTGCCTGCTCGTCCTTCATGAGTCAAACGGTAGCGACGGGCCGCGACATTGTCAGGGCTCGACCTCGGGGTCAGTGCTCGACGACGCGCGCGGCGATGTCGGTGCGGTGCTGGCCGCCCTCCAGCGTGATCTCGGCGAGGGCGCGATAGGCGCGGTCGCGGGCCTGCGTGAACGTCGTCCCCAGCGCCACGACGTTGAGCACGCGCCCTCCGGTGGCGACGAGTCCGCTGTCGCTCTTCGCGGTGGCCGCGTGCGCGAGGTGCACGCCGGTGACGGCGGATGCGGCATCCAGTCCCGAAAGGGGGCGACCCGTGATCGGGGCCTCGGGGTAGCCCTCGCTCGCGAGCACGACGGTCACGGCGACCGCGTCAGCGAATGCCGGACGGCGAACATCTTCGAGAACGCCGGATGCCGCGGCCAGCAGCAGCTCCGACAGCGGGTCGACCAGCCGGGGGAGCACCACCTGCGTCTCGGGATCCCCGAAGCGGGCGTTGAACTCGATGACCTTCACACCGTCGTCGGTGAGGATCAGCCCGGCGTAGAGCAGTCCGATGAACGGGGTGCCCTCGGCATCCATGGTGCGGATGACGGGTTCGGCGACCGTGCGCGTGACGAGGTCGACGAACTCCTCTTCGCCGCCGAAGCCGTGCGAGAGCCAGGGGAGCGGGGAGTAGGCACCCATGCCGCCGGTGTTCGGCCCCTCGTCGCCGTCGCGGAGGCGCTTGAAGTCCTGGGCGGGGCTCAGCGGCAGCACGTGGTCGCCGTCGCTGAGGAAGAAGAGCGACACCTCGGGCCCGGCGAGGAACTCCTCGACGAGCACCGGCCCGATCGCGAGGTAAGTGTCGCCATGGGCGAGGGCGGCATCCCGATCCTCGGTGACGATGACGCCCTTGCCGGCGGCGAGACCGTCGGCCTTGACGACATAGGGTGCTCCGAGCTCGTCGAGCGCGTCCGCGAGCTCGCCGCGGGTGTGAGCGCGCAGCGCGCGGCCGGTGGGCACGCCCGCGGTATCCATGATCCGCTTCGCGAACGCCTTCGATCCCTCGAGCTGGGCGGCGGCCTTGCCGGGGCCGAACACGGGGATGCCCCGCTTGCGCAGCGCGTCGGCGACACCGGCGACCAGCGGAGCCTCGGGTCCGATCACGACGAGGTCGATCGCCTCGAGATTCGCGTACTCGGTGACGGCAGCCGGACTGTTCGCATCGAGGTCGACGATCGTGGCGTCCGCGGCGATCCCGGCATTGCCGGGGGCGGCGAACACCTCGTGCGCGGCCTCCTCCGAGCGCAGCGCGAGGATGATGGCGTGCTCGCGCGCGCCCGAGCCGAGAACGAGGATCTTCACTCCGCCAGCCTACCGAGGGGGTCGGGCCTGACTGAGGGCTACCGTGGAGCCATGCCCCGCAGGATCACGACCGACGAAGGCCGCGCGGCCTTGGCGTCCGTGCGTGCGGCCGGGGAGGCCTCCGTCGACCCGCCTCGGGCCGACCGCGCCACGGCCGTGCGCTACCTGCTGCAGCTGCTCGCCGAGAAGGCGCCGGGGCACACGGTCGAGGTGCGGGTCCCGCCGTTCGGGGCGGTGCAGGTGCTCGAGGGTCCGCGGCACACGCGTGGGACGCCGCCGAATGTCGTCGAGGTTGACGCCGACACCTGGATCGCGCTCGCGACGGGCGTCGAGCAGTGGACGGATGCCGCGGCCTCCGGCCGCATCCACGCCTCCGGCACCCGGGCCGACCTGACCGACCTGCTGCCCGTCCGGCCCTGACCCCGCTCCGTCCGGCCTGACTCCGAACCGCCCGCCCCGGCCCGGTGCGACAATAGAGGTATGGCCGACACGGCGCAGACCCCCGAACCAGCAGATGCCGCGGCATCCCTTCCCGAAGAGACCCACGTGGAAGACCGGATCGAGCGCGCGACCGTGCGACGCGCACCGCGGGTCTCGGTGTTCCTCGTCTTCGGTGCGGCGCTGGGCCTGCTGACGGCGATGATCCTCACGTTCGCGTTCAACGGCACGAGTGTCGCGAGCCCCAACACGGGTCTGGTCTACAGCCCGACGACGGTGTTCGGCTTCCTCACCTTCATCTTCATCCCGGTGGGCCTCGCGCTCGGGGGGACCGCTGCGATCATCTTCGATCGGCGGAGCCGCAGGCACCTGCGCGAAGCCACGGTCGATCGCGAAACCGTGCAGACCCTCTCGGGCGACTGACCGACGGGCGCCCTACGCGAGTTCGGCGATGATCGGGTGGATCGCGGCGTCGAAGGCCGCGACATCCCCCCGGAGGCCATCGGTGACCGCGATCGTGAGCGATCCGATCCACCACACCCCGCGCTGCGTCAGCGGAAGCACCTGCACGTTGAGCTCGAACGAATGCGCACGGCGGCCCACCTGCCGCTCGTGCTCGGCGATGGCGCTGGCATACGCGCGATACGACACCCCTGGCTTGGCGGCGGCGTCCTTGCGGTAGCGCTCCTTGGCCGACTGCGAGTACGCGATCGCCTCCGCACCGAAGGGGGTCATCGCGTCACGCAGATCGTCGCAGCCCTCGAGGGGGAGTGCGACGAGCGTCTCGAACCCGTCGACGAGATCGAGCGGGACGGGCGACGGATGCGCCTGCGGTTCGACCGTCATCGCCCAGTACTCGCGCCACTGTCGCTCGAGGCGCGCCTGCGCCTGCTCATCGCGATCGGCCGGGCGGGAGACCACGCCGCGCAGGTGCGGAAGCTCATCCGGGGAGCGGATGCCGAGCACTTGGCGGAGGTAGAGGGCAAGCAGAACGGGCTGACTCGCATCCTCGCGAATCACCCACTCCGGAGCCCCGCCGCTGCCCATGCGTTCATTGTAGATCCGCCCTCGGACCCCGGTTCCGGTCTCGCACCTCCAATCCCACGCCCGGCAGCTCCGGTCCGGCATCCGCACATGCGCCCCGCCGGTAGGCTGGAGGTGTGGCCTCACCCTCCCGCGACGCCGTGAACCCCTATGCCGAAGCAGGGGTCGACACGGCCGCCGGCGATCTCGCCGTCGAACTGATGAAATCCGCGGTGCGACGCACCCACGGACCTGAAGTCCTCGGCGGAGTAGGCGGCTTCGCCGGCCTCTTCGACGCGTCCGCACTCCAGGCGTACGCGAAGCCGCTGCTGGCGACCAGCACCGACGGCGTCGGCACCAAGGTCGCGATCGCACAGGCGATCGACAAGCACGACACGATCGGGCTCGACCTGGTCGGCATGGTCGTCGACGACATCGTCGTCGTGGGCGCACGCCCCCTCTTCATGACCGACTACATCGCGTGCGGCAAGGTCTTCCCCGAGCGCATCGCCGACATCGTCAGGGGCATCGCGGCAGGCTGCTCCGAGACCGGCACCGCGCTCGTCGGCGGCGAGACGGCGGAGCACCCCGGCCTTCTCGGCATCAACGACTACGACGTCGCGGGCGCGGCGACCGGGGTCGTCGAGGCCGACGGCATCCTCGGCGCGCACCGCGTGCGCACCGGAGACGTCGTGCTCGCGCTCGCCTCGAGCGGTCTGCACTCGAACGGCTACTCCCTGGTCCGCCACATCGTCACGCGCGCCGGCATCTCGTACGGCGGTCACGCCGCCGACTTCGGCACGACGTGGGGCGAGACGCTCCTCGAGCCCACCCGCCTCTACACGAGCCCGCTGCTCCGGCTGATCGCCGGCACAGGCGATGGCGTGCACGCCCTCAGCCACGTGACGGGCGGCGGCATCGCCGCGAACCTCGCCCGCGTGCTGCCGCAGGATGCGTGGGTCGAGGTCGAGCGGTCGACCTGGTCCCCTCCGCCGGTCTTCCGGGTGCTCGCGGACCTCGGTGAGATCGAACTCACGGCGACCGAAGGCACCTGGAACCTCGGCATCGGATTCCTCGCGGTCGTCGACGCGCAGAAGGCGGATGCCGCGGCATCCGCTCTCGCCCTCGAAGGCATCGCGACCTGGCAGGTGGGCGTCGTGCACACCGGTGACCGGCCGGCCGGAGAGTTCGAGCAGGGCGCCAAGGGCGTCGACGGCGGGGCGGTTCGCCTCGTCGGCAGCTACAGCGAGCACGGAGCGAGATAACCCCCTATGTGCGGAATCGTCGGAGTGGTGGGCGGCGGCCTGGCCAATCAAGAGGTCTACGACGCCCTGCTGCTGCTGCAGCATCGCGGGCAGGACTCGACCGGCATCGCCACCGCCGAGCGCAACGGCGTCTTCCACATCGCCAAGGCGAAGGGGCAGGTGCGGGAGGCGTTCCGCACGCGCGACATGCGGTCGCTCCTCGGCGAGATCGGGCTCGGTCACGTGCGCTACGCGACGAAGGGCACGGCATCCAGCGAAGAAGAGGCGCAGCCCTTCTACGTCAACGCACCGTACGGGATCGTGCTGGTGCACAACGGCAACCTCACCAATACGCGGGAGCTCACCGAGGAGCTCTTCCACAAGGACCGCCGGCACCTGAACACGAGCTCCGACACCGAGCTGCTCGTCAATGTGCTCGCCAACGAACTGCAGTCGGCGATCTCGGGGCTCGATCTCGATCCCGAGCAGGTGTTCCAGGCGGTCAGCCGCGTGCACGACCGCGTCGAAGGGTCGTACGCGGCGATCGCCCTCATCGCCGGCTATGGCCTCCTCGCCTTCCGTGATCCATTCGGCATCCGCCCGCTCATCATCGGCACGCGCCAGGGCGAAGACGGCAAGTACGAGTGGGTCGTGACGAGTGAGTCGCTCGTGCTCGAGAACGGCGGCTTCGAGGTCGTCCGCGACGTCATGCCCGGCGAGGCCGTCTTCATTGATCTGGACGGCCACCTGCATACGAAGCAGTGCGCGACCGACCCGAAGCTCTACCCGTGCTCGTTCGAGTACGTCTACCTCGCGCGCCCCGACTCGATCATGAACGGCATCTCGGTCTACGAGGCGCGCCTGCGGCTGGGCGAGCGCCTCGCCGAGACGATCGCGAAGTACACCCCGATGGGCGCGATCGATGTCGTGATGCCGATCCCCGACTCGTCGCGCCCCGCTGCCATGCAGGTGGCCCGCAAGCTCGGGATCGAGTACCGCGAGGGCTTCTACAAGAACCGCTACATCGGGCGAACGTTCATCATGCCCGGGCAGGCCGTCCGCAAGAAGAGCGTGCGGCAGAAGCTGAACGCGATGTCGAGCGAATTCAAGGGCAAGAACGTCCTGCTGATCGACGACTCGATCGTGCGGGGGACCACCTCGAAAGAGATCATCCAGATGGCTCGGGATGCCGGGGCCAAGTCGGTCACGTTCGCCTCGGCGGCGCCGCCGGTGCGCTACCCGCACGTCTACGGCATCAACATGCCGTCGCGACACGAGCTCGTCGCCCACGGCCGCACCATCCCGGAGATCGCCGAGGAGCTCGGCGCGGACTACATGGTCTACCAGGAGGTCGAAGACCTCAAGGCCGCGATCCTGGAGGGCTCCGACGTCGAGGACCTCGACATGAGCTGCTTCGACGGCCGGTACGTCACCGGCACCGTGTCGGAGGAGTACCTGGCCTGGGTCGAGGGCTCGCAGGAGAGCTGACGCGCAACGACACGCGGGGCGGCACGCGGAATCCCGCGTGCCGCCCCGCGCCGTGGGCCCAGCTGGGAGTCACGCCTCCCGGGTGAACACGGCGGTGTCGTCGTTGAGGATGCGGCCCTTCGTCTCCGGCATGAAGGCGATCGTCAGCCCCGTGACAACGAGCAGCACGAGGACGTAGACGAGGAACGCCCACGAACCCACCGTGGTGCTGAGCCAGGTCTGCAGGTAGAGGGCGGTTCCGCCGAACAGCGAGATTGCGACGGCCGTCGCAATGGCTGCGCCCGCGGTACGGACCCGGGTGGGGAACAATTCCGCGTTCACCGCCGGCCCGACGGCACACGGCGCCGCGATGAAGATGCACGCGATCGTGACGGCGACGAACAGGTGCACGGGGTCGCCGTCGATGAGGGACGACAGCGGGAAGATCAGCACCGCGGTTCCGACGATGCCGATCAGCATGACGGGTCGGCGTCCGATGCGGTCCGAAAGGATGCCCCACAGCGGCACGACGCCGATGAAGACCACGTTGGCGAGGATCGACGCCAACAGCACCGCGCCGGGGTCGGCGCCGAGGATGGCGATCGAGTAGCTGGAGGCCGCGACGACCCAGTAGTAGTAAGCGACCGTGAGACCCACACTCATGCCGATCACCCGCAGCACGGAACGGCGCATGGTCCACATGTCGCGCCACAGGTGGGGCTTCTCAGCTCCGGCCGCGGCGTACTTGATCTCCTCGGTGAACTGCTCGGTCTCGAGCATGCGGCGACGGATCCAGATCGCAAACAGGCCACCGAGACCGGCCACGAGGAAGGGAATCCGCCAGCCCCATTCGAACATCGCGTCCTTGCCCAGCGTGGCCGACAGCACGACGCCCAGGCCCGAGCCCGCGACCACTCCGATGGTGCCCGACGCGTAGACGAGGGAAGCCCACCGTCCGCGACGGTTGGCCGGGGCCCGCTCCGAGAGGTAGGCGCCCGCCGTCGGCTGCTCGGCGCCATACGCCAGCCCCTGCACGAGACGTGCGGTGACCAGGAAGACCGAGGCCCACACGCCGACCATGGCGTAGGTGGGTGAGACGCCGATCATGAGGGCGCCGATCGCGATGAGCGTGACGGTGATCGACAGGGCCTTCTTGCGCCCGAGCCGGTCGCCCATGCGACCGAACACGATCGCGCCCACCGGACGTGCGACGAATCCGACGGCGAACACCACGAGCGCTGCCAGGAAAGCCGATGTCGGATTTTCGGGATCGAAGAAACTCGCCGCGAAGAATGGCGCGAAGGTCGCGTAGATCGACCAGTCGAACCATTCCAAGGCGTTGCCGACGCCCGTGCCGACGAGCGACCGTCGTGCTTCTGCGCGCTGACGCGCCGTCAGCCCAGGGGCCGTGGACTCTGCGCGCGACGTGTCGCCGCGCGGACCGGTGGTGGTGGTCATCGTTGAATCACCTTCTGTTGTGTTAGTGGGATAGGACGGGGGAAAGGGGGGCATTGAGGGACGAAGCGGATGCTGCGACCGCGGCGCTCTCGTCGAACGCGAGGAGCCGCCGCCAGGCGAACTCGGCATAGACGGCCGCCCCGATCGGGAGCACCTCGTCGTCGAACACGGCGTACTGGCTGTGGTTGGGCGCCGCGCTGCGGGGGTCGAGGCCGATCGGTGTGGCGCCGATCATCACGAACGTGCCGGGCACCAGCGCGAGCACACGCGAGAAGTCTTCGGAGCCTCCGAGCGGGTCGGTCATCGGCTCGAAGGTGTCCGGTCCGAGCAGCGTGTCGATGGTCTCGGCGGCGAACCGCGTCTCATCCTCATCGGTCACGGTGACCGGGTAGCCGTTCAACCACTCGACATCTGCGGCGGCTCCGTGCGCCGCCGCGATGCCTTCGACGACTTGGGTGATCGCCTCGGCGACCGCCGCGCGTGACGCAACCGACCACGACCGCACCGACATGGTGAACTCGGCCTCCTCGGGGATCGCGTTCGGCGCAGCCAGGTCGCCCGCGCGAACCCCGCCGACGCCGATGACGACGCTGTCCCATACGCTGAAGCGACGCGTCACGTACGTCTGCAGCGCGAGGATCATCTCGGCCGCGATCGTGATGGGGTCCACGGCCTGGTGCGGCGCCGAGGAATGGCCGCCGCGACCGCGCACCAAGACCCGGAATCCGTCCGCGGCGGCCATCATGACGCCGCCTCGTGCTGTGAAGCCGCCACGGCGCATGCCGGTCGACATGACGTGCAGACCCAGTGCCGCGCGCACGCGCGGGCCGGCGACATCCAGCACCCCCTCGCGGATCATGACGGCAGCACCGTCGTGCATCTCCTCGCCGGGCTGGAACATGAACACGACGTCGCCCGCGAGCTCGTCGCGGTGCGCGGCAAGGATGCGGGCGGCGCCCACGAGCATCGAGGTGTGCAGATCGTGTCCGCACGCATGCATCGCCCCGGGGATGGTCGATGCCCATTCGAGGCCGGTCGCCTCGCGTACGGAGAGCGCGTCCATGTCGGCGCGCAGCAGCACGGCCGGAGCCTCATCGCCCCGGCGGGGAGCTGTGCCGCGCAGAACGGCCGTCACCGAGGTGCAGTCCGTCCCCGTCGATATCTCGAGGCCGAGGTCGGCGAGTTCTGCGAGCACATGCGCCTGCGTACGCGGCAGGTCCAGGCCGATCTCGGGGAAGGCGTGGAGGGCGTGCCGCAGGCGGACGAGATCGTCGCGCTGCGCATGCGCCAGGGCGAGTGCATCCATGATTCTCCTTCGAACGATTGCGGGACTACTCTCGGAGATGACGAGCGCGTCGCCTTGCAGACCGCGGAAATGCGCAGGCCGGAGCACGGCCGCGCTGGTTTCTTTCACCGATGGAGGTGTGCGCGATGGATCCGAGCGCAGCCATCGTCGACGAGGTGGATCTGAAGCTGATCCATCTGCTTCAGGTCGCTCCTCGCGTCAGCTGGGCGACTGCCGGTGAGATCCTCGGCCTGTCACCTTCGGCCGTGTCGGCGCGGTGGTCCCGGCTCTCGGAGCACGGCATCGCGTGGCTGGTCGCCTACCCCGCGATGAGCCACCGCAACGGAGTCACCGCGCTCGTCGACGTGAGCTGCACCCCCAAGCATCGTGCGCGGCTGGCGGAATGGATGCGCGACGATCCCCGGGTGCTGACGATCCTCGCAAACCCCGGTCCGAGCGACTTCCTCACCACCGTGCGCTTCCCCAGCCTCACGGACCTCGGCGGCTTCGTGTTCGACGAGTTGAGTCAGCGACGCGGCGTCACCGACACGCGCACCCGCGTCATCACGGAACTCTATGCCGAGGGATCGGATTGGCGGCCGGGTGCCCTCGACGCTCGTGAGCGCGCGCTCACGGCCGCGGGCGGAAAGCCGCCGACCGAGCGATCAGTGCCCCTCCCCGAGGAGGTCAAGACCGCCATGATGCGCCTGCTCGTCATCAATCCGCGGATTTCCGCCGCCGAGGTCGCCCGGCTGCTCGAGCTCACACCCGCGACCGCGGGACGCTATCTCACCCAGCTGCTCACGAGCGGCGAGATCATCCTCCGGTGCGATACGTGCGCGGCCGTGTCGGGCTGGCCCATCGAATGCACCTGGCTGACCAGCGTGCGCCCCGCGGAGCTGCCGGCCGTGAGCACGCAGCTGCGCACGCTGCCGCAGCTGCGGCTGTGCGTCAGTGTGACCGGTGACGCCAATCTGATCTTCACCACGACGAGTCGATCGATGGAGGAGTTCCGGCGCCTGGAGACGTGGATGGGCTCGACCATGCCCTCGCTCGAGGTGCGCCAGAGCCTCATCAACCTCCGCACGATCAAGCGCATGGGGCACATGCTGGACGCGCGCGGGTACGGCACGGGGAGGGTCGTCTCGCCGCTGTGAGCGAGACCCCGAAGTGTCACGCGACGACGCGGAACTGATCCAGTCTGGGGTCGACGGCACCCCGGACGAACCCGGATGGTGCCGCGCCCATCGCGCGCAGGTACGCGACGACGTCGGCGGTGAGCATCTCGCCCGGGAGGACATTCGGGATGCCGGGAGGGTAGGCCGCGAGCGAATCCGCAGAGACCCGGCCGACAGCATTCTCGGCCGTGACGAGCTCGGTCGGCGCGAAGAAGCCTTCGTGCACGCTGAGCACGCGGGGGCCAGGATCCGGCAGTGCCAGGGTGGCCGGGGGGGACTGGTGCAGGATCGGGAGGTTCTCCAACGCGTTGAGCAGGCGGTCGGGGTCGGTGGGTGAGCTCGCGCCGATCATGATCACCAGCGCGGCGGGGGTGGCGAGCTCGGCGTAGATCCCGTGCTCGGCGATGAGAAGGTGCTGGGCTTCGTTGCCCGTGATTCCGGCCTCGCGGACATCGACGACCACCTTCAGGGGGTCGGTCGCAACTGTGTCGGGACTCAGCCGGAGGTCGACGTCTGCATCGCGGAAGCGGCTGCTGGCGGACAAGCCGGCTCGGATGCGGCTCGCGGATTCGAGTGCCTGCGCGATCGCATCCGGGCGGGTGACGAGGTGATGCCGGGTGAGGTCGAGCGACGCGAGGAGGATCGCGCTGCAGCTGGTGGATTGATAGGAGCGCACGGTGCGGTCGACGATCGGTTCCAGGCGCTCAGCGTGCGGGCCGTCGCCCAGGTGCAGCATCGCCGACTGGGTGAGGGACCCGGCCCCCTTGTGCGTGCTGGAGACGACGAGGTCGGCACCTGCCCTGAGTGCGTTGTCCGGCAACCCCGGGTGCATCCCGAAGTGCGCGCCCCACGCCTCGTCCACGATCAGCGGGACGGAGTGGGCGTGCGCGACGCGAGCGATCGCGGCGACATCGGCAACCGTGCCGAAGTAGCTCGGGCTGACGATGACGACGGCGGCGGCTCCGGGGGTGTCGCTCAAGGCCTGTTCGATCTGAGCGGCCGTGAGTCCGAGCGCGGCCCCGAGTCCCCGGTGGACGGCGGGCTGGACGAAGTGGGGTTCGAGGCTCGCGTGGCAGATGCCGTCGATGACACTGGAGTGCACACTGCGCTGCACGATGACGGTCGGGCCGAGCGCACGAGCGACCATGGTCGCAATGTGGTTGCCTCCCGAGGCGCCGTTCGTGAGGAACCATGTGCGGCGTGCGCCCCATGCCTCGGCGGCCAGCGCCTGTGCCTGACTGAGCGGCGAGGCGTGACCCGGCGCTGAGGCCTGCCACGATTGCTGGTCGATGTTCACGACGCTCATCGGGAAGTCCATCGCGAGGATCTCACTGCCGAAGAGCTCCGCGATGCCGGGCGCGTTGGCGGCGGCGCCCTGGTGAGCGGGCACATGCAGCCGCTGCCAGTCTCGCGCTGCCAGCGACCGGAGGGCGTCCGCATACGGCGTCCTCTGCTGGGTGCTCAGGTCCTTTATGTTCGGCACGCACTCCAGAGTATTGACGTGGTGACTCTGAGGGAATATCAGGAACTATGGGGAAGCGTCATACAATGTATTCCATGCTTCAGCCGCAGCAGCTGCGTGTCCTGCTGGCGATCCGAGACGAGCGGTCCCTTACCCGGGCCGGAAACGCGCTGGGCTACGGGGTTCCGACCATCGCGCACCATCTGAAGGCACTCGAGCGCCAGGTCGCCGCCTCGCTCGTCGAACGCGATCGCCGTGGGGCCCGCCTGACGCCGCTCGGCGAGGCGCTGGCCACCGAGGCGGAGCAGATCCTGGCCCGGCTGGCGCAAGCCGAACGCCTGGTGGCGGCACAACGCGACGCCGGCCTCAGCACGCTCAGGGTGGGAACCTTCGCGTCGGTGGGCTCGCGGATGCTCCCGGCCACGATCCGGGAACTGCGGGCCACCGCGTCGGTACGGGTGGAGGTCGTCGAAGCCGAGCCGACCGACGTCGTGCGAATGCTGCGCGAGGGCGAGGTGCACGCGGGACTGATCTACGATTCCGCCGGTGACCCGGCCTTCACCTCCGCGGACCTCGATCTCACGGTCCTGCTCGAAGAGCGGTACGGCATTCTCGTCGCAGCTTCCAGCGAGCTGGCGCAGTCAAGAGTCCTGGACTTCTCACGGCTCGCCGACGTCGACTGGGTGTGCAGCCGGAACGAGAGCGAAGCGTCGGATCGTGTGCTGCGCCGGGTGTGTCGCTCCGTCGGCTTCGATCCCCGGGTGCTGATGCGCACCGACGATCTGAACATGATCCACGGGCTGGTCGGCGAGGCACTGGGTTGCACGCTGACCACCGAAGCCGCCGTCGATCGGCGCTTTCCCGTTGTCCTGCGCCCGGCGGTCCAGGATCTCGGATACCGCAGAACGTCGTTCGTCTGCCGCCGAGGGGCCGTGCCCGCGGTGGTGCGGCAACTGCGCGATCTCCTTGTCGCACGGACCTCGGGCCCGTCTGCCGGCTAGCCGAGGCTGCGGGTGATCACCGGGCGGGGGTCACAGTGCGGGCGTTCGCGGAGGTGCGGTGCGGCGCGGCTGCAGTGCTTCGAAGGCGGCAGCGAACCGGAGCAGAGCCACGTCATCGTGAGCGCGCCCGGCGAACGTCAATCCGACCGGCATCCCGATATCGCTCATCGTGCCCATCGGAACGGTCACCGTCGGGATGCCGAGATGGCGGATCGCGAGGTTGCCGTTGGCGACCCACACGCCGTTGCGCCACCCGATGTCGGCGGACTCGGGGTTCACGTCCATGTCCGCCGGCGCGACATCCGCCACGGTCGGCATGACCACCGCATCCAGCTCGTTCCGCCGCATCCAGTCGTCGAGGTCGACGTGCCGCGTCGCGTCCAGGCCCCGCAGCCCATCCGGCAGGCGATCCATATCGTCGAGTCTCGCGTCCGGGTGCTCGCGAACCCAATCGGGATACACGGCGATGTCGTCGTCGAAGCCGGTGTATCGGTCGGGAAGGGCGCCCGTCGGCGGGGGGAAGATCGTCGCGCCGTCGACGGCCGCCAGCGTGTTCAGCGCCGGGTCGCCGTTGAGCCGCAGGAACGTGTCCCACGCCCATGCGCACAGGTCAAGGATCTCCTGCTTCAGGTACTCGGGTGACACCAAGCCGCGGGCGGCGATCGTCGGCGCGCCGGGGCGGTCGCCCTCGTAGTTGGAGACCACCGGGAAGTCCACTTCGACCACAGTGGCGCCCGCGGCCTCGAGCGCGGCGCGAGCCTGCTCCCACTGATCGATGATGGACGGGCGCGTCGCGATGCGCTGACCTGTCGGGCCGCCGATCCCAGGGTTCGGTCCGGTGCCTGCCTCCGCGTCGCGGTTGATGTACATCCGCGGGACCCCGAAGCGCTTCCCGCCCAGTGCGGCGCTCGCCTCGGCCCGGTCATCGATGGCGAGCGCCGGATAGGACGCCGGGCGCTGCGCAGAGGTGGCCGGAATCTCGATCCAGGGCTGCGACCGCCAGAAGTCCCCGGCCGGCTGCTCGTCGTCGGTGACGATGATGTCGAGCACTTCGAGCAGGTCTCGCATGGTGCGCGCGTGCGGCACCGGCACATCCTGCGTGGGGACCAGCGGCCACAGCCCACGACACGAAATGAGACCACGCGTCGGCGTGTAGGCGCAGAGTGCGTTGTTCGAGGCGGGACCGCGCCCGCTGGACCAGGTCTCGGATCCGAGACCGAACGCCGCGAAGCTGGCGGCGGTGGCGGTGCCCGAACCGTTCGACGAGCCCGATCCGAACGGGGCGGTGAGGTAGGCAGGGTTATACGGGCTCTCGGCCCGGCCGTACACACCGCGTTGCATCCCGCCGTTGGCCATCGGCGGCATGTTCGTCAAGCCGATGCAGATGGCGCCGGCGGCGCGCAGGCGCTCGATGATGAAGGCATCGTGCTGTGCCACCAACGCCGCGAAGGCGGGACTGCCTGCCGTAGCCGTGAGGCCCTTCACGAGAAAGCTGTCCTTCGCGGTGTAGGGGATGCCGTCGAGGGGGCCGAACTCTTCGCCACGCGCGCGCCGTTCGTCGGACGCCGCGGCTTCCGCGTCTGCGTCCGGGTTGAGGACGACCACCGCGTTGAGCGCGGTCGGCGTCCCGCTCTTGTCGTACGCGTCGATGCGCGCCTGGTACGCGCGCAGGAGTGCCACCGCCGTCGTGGCTCCGGACTCCAGCGCGGCGCGCAAGTCGCTGATGGATGCTTCGACGACGTCAATCATGTCGCTTCCTTACGAGTGTGGTCGCGCGCAGCGCGTGGGGATTGCGGAATCGATCCCGCATCCGCGAGTGTAGGAGAACCCGAGCGATCCTGCAACGAATCTCGGCATCTATGATGAGGGCGCCATGAGCCAGCAGCCAGTGACCCTCCTCGATGTGGCCCGCGCGGCCGAAGTCTCGCGCACCACCGCCTCCGCCGCGCTCAGTGGCTCGGGACGGATCTCAGTCTCGACCCGCGACCGGGTGCGCGCCGTCGCCGAGAGCCTGGGATACCGCGCCAACGTCGTCGCCAGACACCTCCGTCGGGGCAGGAGCGGGGTGCTCGGGGTCTACCTGCCGCATCGAGTCGGGCTCCTCGAGTACTACATGCGGTTCGTGTTCGGTGCCGCCCAGGCCGCCCGGGAGGCGGGCTGCTCCCTGACGATCCTCGCTGCCGGACGTGATGATGAGGTGCGTCTCGACGCGGTGGACGGCGTGCTCCTCGTGGACCCGCTGTCGGACGACCCGCATGTGGCTGACCTCGTACGCAGCGGCCTGCCCATCATCTCGAGTGAGCGGCTGCTGTCAGAGGACGGCGGGTCGATCGTCGTCGTCGAGCCGGATCATCGCGAGGCGGTCGGCCTGCTCCTCGACCACCTCGAAAGCCGAGGCGCACACCGCCCCGCGTTCCTGGGCGCCGGCACCAACTCATCGTGGGGATTGCGCACCGCCGAGGCTTACACCGGCTGGTGCGAAGCGCGGGGGGTTCCGACGACGGTGCGCCATACCGCCTTCACCGCCGACCCCGCGGAAGTGGCGCGGGCAGCGGTGGAGCTGCTGGACGCCGCCTCGCCGCCGGACGCGATCGTCAGCGTGCCCGATGGCGCCGCCCTGGCCGTGCTCGATGTCCTCCGCGAGCGCCGCGCATCCGTTCTGCTCTGTGCGGCGACCGACAGCACGCCATACCGCTACGTCACGCCGGGGATCACCGCCCTCGATCACCACCCCGATCAGCTCGGCCGCATGTGCGCTGAGCTGCTCGTGAACTGGGTCGACCTCGATGTGCCTCCCGCGGTTCCGTCGCGGGCGGCCGTGGAGCTGGTGGTCCGCGCCTCGACGTGACGCCGGGCGCGGCTGCGGCGACCGACTCGATCGTGCGGGGGACCACCTCGAAAGAGCTCACCCCTAGGCTCGAAAGGTGAGCTCCGCACCGGCACGTCCGTTATGGCAGGGCCGGGCACTCGCCGTGGTCGGCATCGTCCTGTTCGCCTTCTCGCTGCGGTCGGCTGTGGCATCCCTCTCTCCGGTGCTCGACCACATTCAGGCGGACTTCCCGGTGCCGCCCGCGATCGTGGGACTGATCGGCTCGGCGCCGCCGGTCTGCTACGCCATCTTCGGCCTGCTCACGCCGCGACTGGAGCGTCGGTTCGGCCTCGAGCGGCTGGCGGTGGCGGCGATGGTCGTCGCCGTGATCGGCATGTCCGCACGCGGACTGGCCGTCGATGCCTGGACCCTGCTCGGGTCGACGGCAGTGATCTTCGCGGCCGTCGGCGTCGGCAATGTGCTGCTCCCGCCGCTCGTGAAGAAGTACTTCCCCGATCGAATCGGCCTGATGACCACGATCTACTCGACGACGATGGCCGTCGCGTCGTTCGGGCCGCCGCTCGTCGCCGTCCCCATCGCCGACACGGCCGGCTGGCGGCTCTCGCTCGGCATGTGGGCGGTCTTCGCGGTGCTCGCGATCATCCCGTGGGTGATGCTGCTGGTGCGCGAACGCGCCGGCGCGAGTGCCGAGGACATCGAGACGGCCAACCCCCGCGTGTTCGGCAGGCTGTGGCGGCTTCCACTCGTCTGGGCGCTCACGATCTCGTTCTCGGTGTCGGGCACCATCGCATACACGTCGTTCGCGTGGCTGCCGACGCTGCTCATCGACACGGCCKGGGTCACGCCGGCTCAGGCAGGGCAGCTCCTTTCGCTCTTCGCCGCGATGGGTCTGCCGGCATCCCTCGCCGTTCCGCTCCTCGTCTCGCGCTACAACGCGGTGCGACTGCTGTTCGCGATCGCGGTCACGGCGGGCTTCGCGGGCATCGCGGGCCTGCTGTTCGCCCCAGCGGCTGCCCCCTGGCTCTGGGTGGTGCTCGTGGGAATTGCGCCCCTGCTGTTCCCGCTCACTCTGGTGCTGATCGGCCTCCGCTCGCGGACGCACGAGGGTGCCGTAGCCCTGAGCGGCTTCGTGCAGAGCATCGGCTACAGCATCGTCGCCCTGTTCCCGGTGGGCATCGGCATCATCCACGGCCTCACCGACTCATGGACCCTGCCGCTGTGGATCATCGCCGGCGTGATCGCGGTGGCGATCCCGGCCAGTTTCGTCGTGGCGCGACCGCACACCCTCGAGGACGAATGGGAGTCCCGGCACGGCCCCTGGTCGTGATTCAGTCCGCCGCAACTCCCAGGAAGATCACGATATATCGTGTTAGCGTCGGAGGATGCCGAACCCGACCGATCTCGAAGGCGCAGTCAGCGCCGAGATCACGGCCGCGGAGCAGCCCGATCGGCCGGTCGTGCGGATGATGGCGCGAATGCGCGCCTGGGTCGCGGAGCACCCGCGCTTCAACCTGGCCTATCGCATCACAGTCGGCGTCGTGGGTGGGGCATTGACTCTGGCCGGACTCCTGCTGCTGGCGCTGCCCGGCCCCGGCTGGCTCACCGTATTCCTGGGGCTGGGGATCCTCGGCACCGAGTTCCACTGGGCTCGGCGCATCTCCGGCTGGCTCAAACGGCAGCTCGCGAAGTTCTGGGCGTGGTGGAACGCGCGTCGCGCGCGCAAGAAGGCGGCCGCGGCGTAACGCCGGGCGCGCAAGAAGAGCGCCGGAGCGACTGTCGCCTGATCGAAGAGGCTGCTACGCCTTCTCGTCCTCGTACTCGTCGGCGTATTGATCTGCCCACTTGTCGACGTAGGCATCCTCGTCGGGGTGGCCCAGTTCCTTTTCGAGCGCGGTGTAGTTCACGCTCGGGCTGTAGGACTTGAGTTCGCGCGCGATCTTGGTGTGCTTTGCCTTCTGACGGCCACGACCCATGCGAGACCCCCTCATTTTTAAGAGCCGCGGGCTTCTGTGCGCGGGCATCCCGCAGTATGTAGCCCGGGCAGTCACGATCCGGCTGGAAGCCGGTAAGAGTAGCATTCAGAATAACACGGAGCTTCCGGTGGCCGGCGGCTCCCATACCGGCGCGAAAAGGGGCGATGGCGCTTATGGCCGACGAGGCATCCGAATCCATCGACGCAGAAGCTGCCGCAGATGCCGCCGCTCATGGCGCCGTCATCGTCGGGGTCATCCCGGAGCAGCCCACCCGGGTGCTCAAGGAGGCGGCGCGCTACGCGCGGCTGTTCGGCGCCCCCCTGCTGATCGCCCACGTCGACGTGACGCGCTTCGTGACCTATGAAGATCCCGACGGGTACGTGCACTCGGCGCCCATCGACATGAACCTCACCGGGGGCGAAGCCGACCTGTCGGCCGTGACGACCACGGCGACCGCGGTCCTCGACGGGTCGGGGATCACCTGGAGCATCCGTCAGCTCGTCGGCGATCCCGCTCTGGCGATGAAGCACCTCGCCGACGACGTGGATGCGCGGCTCATCGTGGTGGGCACCCGCCGCCGCGGGATCGGCGAGTCGATCCGCGAGTTCTTCACCGGCTCGGTGGCGGCGCGCCTTGCGCACCGGCAGCAGCGCCCCATCCTGGTCGTCCCGCTGGGTGAGCCCATCACGGACGACGAGGAGATCTGGCCGGCCTGATCCGCCGGCGAGACCCCCTCGCGTCGAAGTCGTCTGCGGGTCAGCGCAGGGCGCGCGTGACCGCCCGTGCGGCAGTGTCCAGCGCACCCTCGAGATCGTCGATGACGGATGCCGCGAGCCCGCCGCCGCGGGCGACGTGCGTGCGCAGATCACTGCGCACCCGCGCCCGGAACTCCGCCACCACAGACTCGGCGCGGTGCAGCTGGTCTCGGCTCAGCACACGGGGGTCGTCCGCAGCCGGGGCGCCTGAGGTGTAGGTGGCCTCGGTCCGGGTGGTTCCGGTGCGACCGGCCCGCTCGTCCTGTGCGGCGGCGGCGAGGTCGGCGCGCAGGCTCTTCATGGCGTC
This sequence comes from Microbacterium sp. P5_E9, assembly GCF_054049175.1. NCBI lineage: Bacteria > Bacillati > Actinomycetota > Actinomycetes > Micrococcales > Microbacteriaceae > Microbacterium > Microbacterium sp. P5_E9. The sequence goes on from NZ_JBFUMV010000004.1 coordinate 162,091, forward strand.
GCGCACGCTGCCGCGCACTTCGTCGGCGATGAGCCGCACCGAATCGGCGAGGCCGGCCTCGATGCCCTGGAGCTCACCCGCGCGCGCTTCGACCTCGGCGTGCCCGGCCGCGGTGATCGCGTAGACCGTCTTGCGTCCGTCCACCGACTTGCTGACGAGACCCTCTTCTTCGAGCTTCGCCAGGCGCGGGTAGATCGTGCCCGCGCTGGGTGTGTAAGTGCCCCCGGTGCGATCGGAGAGCGCCTGCATGATGTCGTAGCCGTGCCGTGGGCCCTCGTCGAGGAGATTGAGCAGGTACAGGCGCAGATCGCCGTGGGAGAAGACGGGGGTCATCACCACTCCTCCTCTTCGTCGTTCGCAGCGTCCGGCGCGGGGACCGGGGTGCGACGCAGCACAGTGAGGTTGCCCGAGACCGAGTTGGCCCGGACGTCGACGAAGCGCCCGCTCAGCTCGCCGATCGAGCCGGCGTAGTTGGTGGTGAATCCGCTCATGCCGGAGCGCACGACACCGTCGACCTGCAGTCGACCGCTGACGCTGTGCACCACGTAGTTGGCGGGGAGACCCTCGTCGAGGCGGACCGTGCCGCTGCCGCTGATCGTGTTCAGGCTGACCGAGCTCACTTCTCCGGTGGAATCCACGAGGATCGAGCCCGATACGGTGTCGATCGTCGCCTTGCGCAGGGCGCCGGTCGCTGCGACGTCGCCGGACACGCTGTTGGCGCTCAGGGCGCCGGCCAGCTCGCGGATCTGCACGTCGCCCGAGACGGCGTTCACCGAGATGTCGCCGATCAGGCTGTCGGCGATGATGTCGCCCGACACGGTGTTGAGTCGGACGTCGCTGCGGATGCCCGAGACCAGCGCGCTGGCCGATACGACGCCGAGGGTGAGCGCGACATCGCGGGGGACGGCGACGCTGATCTCGCTCTTCGGCCCGCCCGACCCGAAGTTCTTGAACACTTCGAGGAAGTTGTCCCAGCGCAGCTGGGGGTGGTCGATCTCGACGACATCGCCGGTGACCTCGATGCGGAGGTCCTTGCCGGTGACGCTGTGCACTTCGATGCGCGCGCCGGGCTCGTCGTGTGCGACCACGTCGATCTGGCCGCCGACCAGGCTGACCTTGAGCTTGCGGACGGTCTCGATGTCGATGACGCGCGTCTCACCTGGTTGGATGATCCACTTTTCGAGGGTCATGGGAGTACTCCTGGGGTTGATGACTGAGTTCGCGATATATCGCGTATCCAGAGCATAACACGATATATCGCGAGTTAGTCAAGAGGGAGAGCTTGACCTTGACGCGACGTCAACCTTTACCGTGGACAGAGAGGACAGGAGGAAGCACATGGAGTGGTCGATCCAGCAGATCGCGAAGATCACCGGCACGACGAGCCGCACGCTGCGGCACTACGACGACATCGGGCTGCTGCCCCCGTCGAGTGTGGGTGGCAACGGCTACCGCCGCTATGACGGCACGGCTCTGGTGCGTCTGCAGCGGATCCTGCTGCTGCGCGACCTCGGCCTCGGCCTGCCGCAGATCGCCGAGGTGATCGACCGCGAGACCTCCGAGGAGCGCGCCCTCGAGGGTCACCTCGCCTGGCTGCGACAGGAGCAGGACCGGCTGGCACGGCAGATCGTGTCGGTCGAATCGACGATCACGACATTGAAGGGAGGTGAACGACTGATGGCAGAGAACATGTTCGACGGCTTCGATCACACGCAGCACCAGGACGAAGTCGAACAGCGCTGGGGAAAGAAGGCCTACGCCGACAGCGACCGCTGGTGGCGGGGGATGGATGCCGCGCAGAAGGCGGCGTGGAAGTCCCGTGTCGAGCTGCTCGGCAAGGACTGGGTCTCGGCGGCCGAGCGGGGGATCGACCCGGCCGGCGATGAAGCGCAGGCGCTCGCGCAGCGGCACGTCGATTGGCTGACCGGCATCCCCGGCACGCCGGCGGGAACACCGGGTGGGGATCTCAAGGGATACCTGCTCGGCCTCGGCGAGATGTATGTCGCGGACCCGCGCTTCGCGCAGAACTACGGCGGCCAGGATGGCGCCGAGTTCGTGCGGGACGCGTTGCAGGCGTACGCCGCCGCGCACCTGTAGCGGTTCGAGCACACAAAAGCCGAGAGGGCAGAAGCGCGTTTGGGGTCGCGCTTCTGCCCTCTCGGGGGCTCAGGCTGGGGTCAGACGCGGTTTCGGCCGCCGATGACCCGGAAGAGGAAGACGATCAGCGCGATGACGGCAGCGATGATCGCAACCCACAGCAGCCAGCTCAGGGCCGAGTTCAGCCCGCCGATGATGGCGAGGACGACGGCCACGACGATGATGATGATCAGCGCGATATTCACGGGAGTTCTCCTTCTCAGTCGGCCGTTCGTGGCGAGGTGCCTAGGTCCGACGTGAGACTCAACGTTCGCATCGGCCCCCGCAGACGGGCAGGGGCTTGACGACCGCCGGTCAGTGGGCTAACCGCCGCCGCCGCTCGAACCGACCCCGGAGTGCGCTCTGCACGGGATAGCGACCGCACGATCGAGTGTCAATCCCCTGCACTCGCGGGTCCCTTCCCGCCTACCCTCGCCCGTGTAGCGAACAGCGCACGCAGGAGGATGCCATGCCGAAAGGGCGCGGATCGAGCAGTCTGAAGGACCCCGAGCTGTACGAGGAGCTGCGCGACGACGGAGCGTCGAAGGAGAAGGCCGCCCGCATCTCGAACGCCGCGGCCCGCGACGGACGAGCTGCTGTCGGCCGCCGCGGCGGCGAATCCGGAGACTATGAGGACTGGACGGTCGAGCGGCTCCGCACGCGGGCCAAGGAGATCGGCCTCCGCGGCTACTCGGGCAAGCGGAAGGCCGAGCTGATCGCCATGCTCCGCAGCCATTGAGCCCCACGGAGCACAGACGCGCACGGCTCGTCCGGGTCAGCCCCAACGACGACCCGGGCCTTCGCCGGGTGCGAGCGGGGTCGGGATTCCGCTATCTCGCACCCGACGGTTCGCCCGCATCACGTCGTGACCGGGAACGGATCCACGCGCTGGTGATCCCGCCCGCGTGGGTGGACGTGTGGATCGCGGCGGATCCGCTCGCGCACATCCAGGCGGTGGGAACGGATGCCGCGGGCCGCCGCCAATACCTCTACCACCCGCGGTGGCGGCAGCGCCGAGACCGCGGCAAGTACGCGCGGGCGCTCGCGCTCGCCGAGGCCCTGCCGGCGGCGCGCCGGCGGGTGACGGTCGCCCTCCGCGGCACCGGCCTCGAAAAGGACCGGGTGCTCGCGGTCGCCTTCCGGCTTCTCGACTCCGCGGCTCCTCGGGTCGGCTCGTCAAGATACCTGGAGCGCCACGGCAGTCGCGGTCTGACCACGCTGCAGCGCGGGGATGCCGCGGTCGAGGCATCCGTCGTCACGCTGTCCTTTCCGGCCAAGAGCGGGCAGCGCGCACGGCTCGAGATCGACGATCCGGATCTCGCGGCGGCGATCGCCGACCTCGCTGTCGGGCACCCCCGTTTGCCGCTCCTGTCGTACCTCGACGGGCGCCGCCGCGTCCCGCTCACGCCCGCGGAGGTGAACGCGCACGTGCACGCGCTCACCGGAGGAGCCTTCACCGCGAAAGACTTCCGCACCCTGCGGGGCACGATCCTCGCCGCCGAGGCGCTGGCGCGGATCGGCCCGGCGGAAACCTCGACGGATCGAAGTCAGGCGGCGCGGCTCGCGGCCCGTGCGACGGCGGCCGCCCTCGGCAACACCGCGGTGGTGGCACGCGCCAGCTACATCGACCCGCGCATCTTCACGAAATACGCCCGGGGAGAGCTTCTCGATCTCACCGTGGCTCCCGAGACGGCGATTCGGCGACTGCTGGGGTGAAAGCGGGGCGCTGAGGCAACGCTGTGCCGCGCGCACGGCGATGATGCCGGGGAACATGCCTCGGCCGCCATATGGTGAGGGCATGCCGGTCCGGATCGATGCGCGCACGCTCGGTCTCGTCGTCGTGGGCGGGATGGTGGGGGTCGCCGCGCGCGCGGCGCTCGTCGTGCCGCTCGGCGCCGGCATCCATCCGCTGGTCGTCCCGGCGGTCACGCTGGCGATCAATGTCGTCGGGTCGTTCCTGCTCGGCGTGGTCGTCGGCCGGATCGACGACCGGCGGCCGCGCCTTCGGGCGTTCCTCGTCACGGGGGTGCTCGGCGGCTTCACGACCTACAGCGCCTTCGCGGTGCAGGTCGTCGAGGTGGGCGGCGCCGCCCCCGTCGTCGGCCTGATCCTCGCCGCCGTGTCGATCTTCGGCGGCGTGCTCGCCGCGGCGATCGGGCTCAGGGTCGGCGGCGGTCCGGCCGCCCGCCAGGAAGCAGTCGCTCCGGAGGCGGCGGAATGACCGGCTGGGTGCTGTTCGCCGTCACGGCGGCCGCCGGCGGGCTCGGGGCAGGCCTGCGCTACATCGTCGATGTCGCGGTCATGCGCGGACGGAGAGGCGCGTTCCCGCTCGGCATCCTGATCGTGAATGTGACCGGTGCGCTGGCGCTCGGGATCGTCACGGGGCTCGGCAGCGCGATCGGCGGGGACATCGCGACCATCATCGGCGTCGGGGCCCTCGGCGGGTACACGACCTTCAGCACGGTCTCGGGCGAGACGGTGCTCCTCGGCCGACGCGGCCGACGCGACTGGGCCTGGGCCAACCTCATCGGCACGCTCGTCGCCGCGGTGCTCGCCGCCGGACTCGGACTCACCCTCGGCCGTCTCGTCGCCGGGTTTCTGCCGTCCTGAATCTCCATGGGATACTGACCCCGATACATTCACGTATCGACGCCTCTCCGGGTTCTCCGGATGAGACGGAGCAAGCCCGAAATCACAGCGAAGGCCCCCGTGTCGAACCTCGCCATTCTGAGCCTCAAGAACCGCGCGCTCATCGCCCTCATCACGATTGTGGCCGCCGTCTTCGGTGGGATCGCGCTGACCAGCCTCAAGCAGGAGCTCATCCCCTCGATCGAGTTCCCGCAGCTCTCGATCGTCACCACTTACCCGGGCGCGTCGCCCGAAGTCGTCAGCAACGACGTGTCCGCGCCGATCGAATCGGCCATCCAGGGGATCCCCGGACTCGAGACGACGAGCGCGACCAGCACGACGAACGCGTCGATCATCCAGGCGTCGTTCACGTACGGCACCGACCTGACGACCGCCGAGCAGAAGATCACGCAGGCGATCAACCGCATCAAGAGCCAGCTGCCCGACAGCGTCGAGCCGAACGTGGTCTCGTTCAGCTTCGACGACCTGCCCGTCATCCAGCTCGCCGTCTCGGGCTATGACGACGAGGAGACGATCCAGGCGCAGCTCGAGGCATCCGTCATTCCCGATCTCGAGAAGATCGAGGGCGTCAGCAGCGCCGGCGTCGTCGGCGGCCGTGGCCAGCGGGTCACCATCACGCCGGACCCGGAGAAGCTCGCCGAGGCCGGATACACCCAGCAGGCGATCTCGGACGCCCTGTCGCAGAACGGCGTGCTGTTCCCGGGCGGAACCGTCACCGAGAACGACCAGACCCTCACGGTGCAGACCGGCACGAAGCTGACGTCCTCCGAGGACATCGCGGCGCTGCCCCTGGTGCCCTCCACCCCGGCTCAGGCCCAGGCCGGCGCCGTGACGATCGCGGATGTCGCCGCCGTTGCGCAGGAGCAGGACCCGGTCACCTCGATCTCGCGGGTGAACGGCGAGCCGGCCCTCACGATCGCCGTGACGAAGCTCCCCTCCGCCAACACGGTCGACGTCTCGCGCGCGGTCACCGCAGCGCTCCCCGACCTGCAGGACTCGATCGGCTCCGGCTCCGAGTTCATCGTCGTCTTCGACCAGGCCCCGTACATCCAGCAGTCGATCGAGTCGCTGGCACAGGAGGGCATGCTCGGCCTGCTCTTCGCCGTGCTCGTCATCCTGCTGTTCCTGCTGTCGGTGCGTGCCACCCTGGTGACGGCGATCTCGATCCCGACGAGCGTGCTGATCACCTTCATCGGCATCCAGGCGTTCGGGTACTCGCTCAACATCCTGACTCTCGGCGCGCTCACGATCGCCATCGGCCGCGTGGTCGACGACTCGATCGTCGTCATCGAGAACATCAAGCGGCATTACGTCGGCGACGCGGACAAGCTCGACTCCATCAAGCGCGCCGTGCGCGAGGTGGCCTCGGCCGTCACCGCCTCCACCATCACGACCGTCGCCGTGTTCCTGCCGATCGCCTTCGTGGGCGATGTCACCGGCGAGCTCTTCCGGCCGTTCGCGATGACCGTCACGATCGCCATGACCGCCTCACTCCTGGTCGCGCTCACGATCGTCCCGGTGCTCGCCTACTGGTTCCTCAAGCCCGGCAAGCCGCTGCTCGACGCGAACGGGGCGGAGGTCRACCCGGAGGATCCCGAGGCTCCGCCGACGCGCCTGCAGAAGGCCTATATCCCGATCCTGCACTGGACCTTGAAGCACTCCTGGATCACGCTCGGCCTCGCCGTGCTGGTGCTCGTCGGCACGATCGCCGTGTCGCCGCTCATGAAGACCAACTTCCTCGGCGACTCGGGGCAGAACACCTTCACGGTGACGCAGCAGGTCGGGCCCGCGGCAAGCCTCGAGGCGGAGGATGCCGCGGCCAAGAAGGTCGAGGACGCGCTGCTGTCCGTCGACGGCGTCAAGACCGTGCAGACCTCGATCGGCTCGAGCGGATCGGCACTGCGAGACGCGTTCAGCGGGGGCGGCGGAGGTGTCACGTACTCGGTGACCACCGATCCCGACGTCGACCAGGTCGCCGTCCGCGAGGACGTACAGGATGCGCTGGCGGATCTCGAGGACGTCGGCGAGGTCGCGGTCGCGTCCGGCGGCGGCGGGTTCGGCTCGACCGACATCCAGATCGATGTCACCGCTCCCGACCAGGCGACCCTCGAGGAGGCCACCACTGCGGTCGTCGACGCCGTGTCCGATGCGGACGGGATCGGACAGGTCACCAGCAACCTCGCGGCCTCCCTCCCGTATGTCGCCGTCACGGTCGACAAGGATGCCGCAGCGGAGCTCGGCCTGTCGGAGGTCGCGATCGGCGCACTCGTCAACAACACGATGCAGCCCCGCTCGATCGGCACCGTCGAGATCGACGAGTCGTCGCTCACGGTCTATCTCGCGGTCTCCGACCCGCCGACGACGATCGAGGCGCTGCAGGATCTGAAGATTCCGAGCGCGGCGGGTCTGATCCCGCTCTCGGAGATCGCCACGGTCGAGCAGACGGAGGGTCCGACCTCGATCACCTCGCAGGGCGGCCAGCGCACCTCCACCGTGACGGCGACGCCGTCGACGGACAACCTGAGCACCGCATCGGCGGCGGTCACAACGGCACTCGCCGATGTGGAGCTGCCCACCGGGGCGGATGCCGCCCTCGGCGGTGTCGTCACGCAGCAGTCGGACGCGTTCACGCAGCTCGGGCTCGCACTGCTCGCGGCGATCCTGATCGTCTACATCGTGATGGTGGCCACCTTCAAGTCGCTGCGTCAGCCGCTGCTGCTGCTGATCTCGGTGCCGTTCGCGGCCACCGGCGCCATCCTGCTGCAGATCATCACCGGCGTGCCGCTCGGCGTCGCTTCGCTCATCGGCGTGCTGATGCTGATCGGCATCGTGGTCACGAACGCGATCGTGCTCGTGGACCTCGTGAACCAGTACCGCGACAAGGGCCTCACCACCCACGACGCGACGATGGCCGGAGGCGCGCGACGCCTGCGTCCGATCCTCATGACCGCGCTCGCGACGATCTTCGCGCTCACCCCGATGGCGCTGGGCATCACGGGTCACGGCGGGTTCATCTCGCAGCCGCTCGCGATCGTCGTGATCGGCGGTCTGATCTCGTCGACCGTGCTCACGCTGCTGGTGCTGCCGACCCTCTACAACCTCGTCGAGGGTGCCAAGGAGCGTCGCGCCGAGCGACGCGCCGGGGGAGCGGATGCCGTGGCCGCCGGAGGCGGGGACGACCCGGATGCCGGAGGCCCGGCTGACGGCGAAGCGCAGGCGCTCACCCCGTCGGCGCCGGTGAAGCAGACCCGCCGGTCCCGCAAGGACCCCGTCGAGGCCTGATCCTCACGAAATGTCGAAAGCCCGGTGCGTCACGTGACGCACCGGGCTTTCGGCATCTGTCACTGCTGCGACGCGATGCGCTGGGCGGTCACTCCGAGGAACCGGATGAACGTGGCGATCCAGGCGAACACGAGAGCGAAGACGATGATCTCGAATGCGGTGAGTCCGAAGTAGGTGCTCACGAAGAGCGCGACCGAGAGCACGGTCGCAGCGAGGAAGCCCCAAGACGTGACGAAGAAGGTGCGCGGCATCCCCTTGAAGAGTCTCGGAGCGGCGATCAGCAGGCTCGCGTACACGATCGCCATGCCGGTCGCCGAGAGGTTGTGGATCGCCAGGTTCACGTCCACCGGCACGAGACCGACCCCGGCGAGCATGATGCCCATCACCACGAACAGGACAGACACCGTCCGCGGGCTCTTCGTATTGCCGAGCAGCCCGCGGTCGACCAGCACCCGCATGTCGTTGCCGACGTAGACGGCGAAGGTCGTGACCAGCAATCCGCCGGCGATCAGCGTGCCGTTGAAGACGACGCTCGAGATGGAGTCGAAGGTGCCGAGCTGACTGAAGTGCAGCAGCCACCAATCCGGATCGGTGGTGGTCACCATCGAGGTGAGCACGCCGATCAGCACGAACGCCATCAGCAGCGACGACATGCGCTGCGTCGTCATCCGCGATGAGGACGTGTAGGTGAGGTGCCCGGCGAGGCCGAGGGTGATGGCCAACAGTGTGGCCGACCAGAACGGCACCATCGTCAGTCCGATGAAGGCCAGTCCGAGCACGTAATAGAGCGCGAGCGTCGCGAGCATCGCCAGGATCGTGTGGACCACGACCACCGAGATCGTGTTGACCGTGAACTTCCACGGCGCAAGGGTGAGCCGCCACTCCTGTCCGGCGGAGTGCCGCGAGCGCCAGTAGCCGACGCCGGTGGAGGCGGCGGCGACGACCCCGGCCGATACGGCGGCGAGCTGGCCGAATGAGCCATCGCCCGAAAGGGGGAGGCTCGGCCAGACGTAGGCCGAGACCAGCCCGATGATGAGGCCGAGGATGCCGCTGGCCGCGCCGGTCGACAGCCCTTCGGACATGACCCTCAGAGAGGGCGCGGGGGCTCCCTGCGGCGATGCAGCGGAGGCGGGGTGATCGACCGTGTCGACGGGTTCGGGCATAGCGGAATTGTAAGCTCGCCCAACGCCATCAAGGGCGAGCGGCGTCCGCGTCTTCGAACAGCAGTCCCCACCGCAGTTCCCACGTCTCGCCGGGGGTGAGCCAGCGCAGTCCGAGCCCGGAGTTCAGCGCCTCGCCTGGTGCGGTCATCGGCTCGATCGCGATCGAGAGGGGCTGCCCAGGGTAGCGGTCGGTGGTGAAGACCTGGAGGTAGTCGAAACCCTCCCCCTGCCAGAGGGTGAGCCGGCGTCCGTCCGGCGCCGTCAGGCTCGTCCGCACCAGACCGTCGACGTCGCGTGCGAGCGAACTGTAGGCCATGTCGAGATCGACGTCGCCCACCCGGCGCCCGCCGCGAAGGTCGGTCGCGGCATCCACCGGTCCCTGTGAGACCGGGATCTTCTGGTCGTCGAAGAAGAAGCGCGTCGCACCGGACCCCCGCACCTCGAGGTCGGCGGTCGCCACGTCGCCGATGCACAGGTAGGGGTGGGTGCCGAGCGCCACCGGAGCGTCCGACGCGCCGACGTTCGTGATCCGGTGCGTCGCGGTGAGGGCCATGCCGCTGACGGCATAGGTCACCTCGGTGTCGAGCTGGAAGGGATACCCGGTCTGCGGGAACACCGTCGCGGCAAGGGAGACGGATGCCTCGTCCTGGGCGATCGCGGTGTACGCGCCGAAGCGGAGCAGGCCATGCGACGCATTGCCGGTCTGGGGCTCCGTGATGGCAAGTTGACGCGTCTCGCCCCGCTGGGTCCAGAGCCCGCCGCGCACGCGACCAGGCCAGGGCACGAGCACCACGCCGGAGGCGGCCGGCGCCGGGGTGCCGAGCGGGTATCGCGGGACGAGATCCACGCCGTCGACGGTGAAGCCGCGCAGCGAGGCGCCGACCTGGGTGATCGACGCGGTGGCGGGCCCGTCCGGGCTGCGCAGCTCGAACTGGGTGCCGGTGGGGTCGGCGGTGCTGTTCATGTCGGCCTCTCCGGGTCGGGTGCGTGCCGGCCCACGCACCATTGTGGTGCTCCGATGTGTCGCGCGCATTGCGACCGGGCGGTGCCTGGCGGGTGACCTCTCAGGTTGGACCGGTAAGGTTCTAAGGTCGGCTCTGGACACTGCGCTGTGCGCAGATGGGTTTGTGAGTCCAAGGGGCCGATGGTGGGAGCGAATCCGCTCCGACGACCATCAGTGAATGGCCCCCGGCCGACGACAGTCCGGGTTACTCCGTGCCGCTTGTGCGGCCGCGCAGCTGTGCGCGTTTCGAGGAGTGCTGTTCTCACGCAGAACAACCCAGAAGGACACCACCATGCCTAAGAGCAAGAAGCCTGCCGGCGGACGCCCGGCCAAGAACTTCGAGCCCCGCTACGGCGCGAAGACCAGCTACCAGGACCGCAAGCGACGCCCCGAAGGCGAGGCCGCCGCCCGCGGACCGCAGAAGCCCGGCAGCAAGAGCCCCGGTCACCGCGGCTACCGCGCCGACGCGCCCGAGGCCCCGGCCAAGAAGCGCTGGAACGCGTCGGATCGCGCAGGCCGCGACGAGGCCCGCAGCATCCGCACCCACTCCGCGAGCGACCGTCCCGCGCGCTCCTACGACGACCGCCCCGCGCGCTCCTACGACGACCGCCCCGCGCGTTCGTACGACAACCGCCCCCCGCGGTCGAACGACGACCGCCCCGCGCGTTCGTACGATCGCCCGGTTCGCCAGTCGGGCGATGCCCGTCCGGCGCGGGACTTCGGCACCCGCCCGCCGCGTTCCTACGACGATCGCCCGGCGCGTTCGTACGACAACCGTCCCCCGCGTTCGAACGACGATCGCCCGGGGCGTTCGTACGACAGCCGTCCGCCGCGTTCCTACGACGATCGCCCGGGGCGTTCGTACGACAGCCGTCCGCCGCGTTCGAACGATGACCGCCCGGCGCGTTCGTACGACAGCCGTCCGCCGCGTTCGAACGATGACCGTCCGGCGCGTTCGTACAGCGACCGTCCGGCTCGTTCGTACGACAGCCGCCCGCCGCGTTCGAACGATGACCGTCCGGCGCGTTCGTACAGCGACCGCCCGGCCCGTTCGTACGACAGCCGTCCGCCGCGTTCGAACGATGACCGCCCCGCGCGTTCGTACAGCGACCGCCCGGCCCGTTCCTACGACGACCGCCCGCGCCGCGACTCCGCGCCGCAGGCGAATCGCTCGGACTGGAACTCCAAGCCCGAGCGCTCCGCAGCTCAGGAGCAGCACGTCGATGTCGTGCACGAGCGCCTGCAGGCTGAGGCCGTTCAAGCCGAGAACGTCACCGGCACCGGCTTCGGTGACCTGGGCCTCGGCGACAACATCGTCCGCGCCCTCGCCGATCTGGGTGCTCCGACGCCTTTCGCGATCCAGGCCGCGACGATCCCGCCGATCATCGAGGGCAAGGACGTGCTCGCCCGTGGTCGGACCGGCTCGGGCAAGACCATCGCGTTCGGCGCACCTCTCGTCGAGAACGTCCTGCGCTCGCAGGCCGGCCAGCGCCGCGAGTTCGGCCGCAAGCCCAAGGCACTGATCCTCGCGCCGACGCGCGAGCTGGCGCTGCAGATCGACCGCACGATCCAGCCGATCGCCCGCAGCGTGGGCCTGTTCACCACGCAGATCTACGGCGGCGTGCCGCAGGCCCGCCAGGTCGGTGCGCTCCATAAGGGCGTCGACATCATCATCGGCACCCCCGGGCGCATCGAAGACCTCGTGCAGCAGCGCAAGCTCGACCTCTCCGAGGTGCAGGTCGTCGTGATCGACGAGGCCGACCACATGTGCGAGCTCGGGTTCCTCGAGCCCGTCCAGCGGATCCTCCGCCTCACCGCCGACGGCAGCCAGAAGCTCCTCTTCTCGGCGACGCTCGACCGCGAGGTTGCGTCGCTGGTCGACGAGTTCCTCGTCGAGCCGGCCGTCTACGAGGTCGCTGGTGAAGACCAGGACTCGGGCACGATCGAGCACCGCGTGCTCGTCATCGACCAGCGCGACAAGGCTGAGATCCTCACCTCGCTCGTCGACCGCGACGGCAAGACCCTGGTCTTCGCCCGCACTCGTGCGTTCGCCGAGATGCTCGCCGAGCAGTTCGACGACGCAGGTATCCCCGCGCTCGCCCTGCACGGCGACCTCAACCAGGCCAAGCGCACGCGCAACCTGGAGCGGCTCACCTCTGGTCGGGTAAATGTGCTCGTGGCGACGGATGTCGCGGCACGCGGCATCCATGTCGATGACATCAGCCTCGTCGTCCAGGCCGACCCGCCGGACGAGTACAAGACCTACCTGCACCGCTCGGGCCGCACCGGCCGCGCCGGGGCGAGTGGTCGTGTCGTGACGCTCGTGACTCGCCAGCGTCGCCGCCGCATGACCGAGATGCTGCAGCGGGCCGAGATTGAGGCGCCGTTCGACGACGTGCGCGTCGGCGACGACCTGATCGACGAGCTCGCCGGACGCCAGGCGTCCGTCGCGGAGATCACGGCGTAGCCTTCGGACGACTCGAATCGCGCCGGTCCCCTTCGGGGATCGGCGCGTTTCGCTTTTCCTGCCCGCCATCAGAAGGTGTCAGAAGAGCATCGCGGGGGCCGGGGTCGATTCGCGCCGCGCGGTGCTCGCCTGCACCGCTCTGCCGCGCGAAGTGACGATCACCGGCGATCCGGCCAGCCCGGGCACTTCGGAGCGGCGCTGCCCCTCCTCCTCCGAGTGCCCGTCAAGCCCGTGCATCCGCACGAGCGGCCGCACCCGTTTGGCGAGCCACGCGCGGTACGCCTTCGGCGCCGTCGCCGACATCCCCGGGTACAGGCCGAGGTACGACGAGACGAGCTCCGGATGCTCGCGCTCCAGCCACTGCATGAACCAGGCCTTCGCGCCGGGCCGCAGGTGCAGCGCGCCGTAGACGACCCGAACGGCCCCGGCATCCTTGATCCGCCGCAGCGCATCGTCGATCGCCGCGACCGAATCGGTGAGGTGGGGGAGGATCGGCATGAGGAACACCGTCACCTCGAAGCCGGCCTCGGTCGCCGCCCGCACGGTGTCGAGCCGCGCCGCCGCAGTGGGCGTGCCCGGTTCGACCGCCTTCTGCAGGGCATCGTCGAACACCGCGATCGACATCGCGATCGAGACGGAGACGGATGCCGCGGCCTCACGCAGCAGCGGAAGGTCCCGGCGCAGCAGCGTTCCCTTCGTGAGGATCGAGAACGGCGTGCCCGCGTCGGTCAGGGCCGAGACGATCCCCGGCATGAGCCGGTAGCGTCCCTCCGCACGCTGGTACGGATCGGTGTTCGTGCCGAGCATGACCGGGTCGCGCTGCCAGGAGCCGCGGGCGAGTTCGCGGCGGAGCACCTCGGCGACATTGATCTTGACGACGATCTGCGAGTCGAAGTCGTGCCCCGCGTCGAGGTCGAGGTATTCGTGCGTGCCCCGGGCGAAGCAGTTGTGGCTGATGACGCCGTTGGCGATGAAATCGCCGGTGCCTGTCGTGATGTCGACCATCTCGATGTCATGCCCGAGATCCTCGATACTCACAACCCGGAGGTCGGCGACCGTCTTGACCGCAGTGCCCACGATGTCGATCTTCCGGGTGATCGCTGGCTCGGTGATTCGGAAGAATCGCTGTCGCATGGGGAGTCCACCTGACACGCGGACGTTGCGAACACCGTTCGCGTTCGCCGGCTCGACGACGTGAGACAAACCGTGCGCGGTGAGGGCCTCGCCGATCAGCCGGAGCACCTCCGGATCTTTGTTGCTGATCCGAAGGATGCCGCCCGAGTGAGAGCCTTCCGCATCGAAGATTCCCGCCAGGAACCCCGCATGCCAGGCATGGGTCCGCAACCGCGGGACTGTGATGATCCTTTCGATCGCCTCCACGTCCGTTCGACGTGCGGAGTGGATCGCGGTCATGGCGCGTCGCGTCGCGGTGGCCGTCGTGAAAGGTCGTGTGTCGGTGGCTATCCCCTCGTCGGCGAGAAGTTGTCGGGTTCGATCGAGTGCCTCAACGTCGGCCAGCGCGAGCCGGAAGCGATGGATCGCCCTTGTGCGAACAAGATCCGTATACGAGCGATGGAACAGCATCCCGTCGCCGCGGATCATGCCAGAGAGGTAACCCCGCCGATAGTCGCCGCCGAGATGAGGGCCGAGGACGGCGCGACCGCCGAGGCCGAAACCCATCAGTCGGTTGTTGGTGGTGAGGTACGGCCGCTGATCTGCTCCACCCATCGCGCCTTTGACATGCTTCCACCCGCGTTCAGTGAGGAAGCGGTGGTCACCGCTCGCGACGAGTTCCGTTCCGTCCGCGAGAGTGACGCGGTAAGCGCGCTTGCGTGTCGCCCACTTCGCCGCGACGTGCGTCCGGACGTAGCGACGGTAGTCGCCACGCTGCTCCGTTCCGATGATCTCCTGACCGATCGTGAGCTCGTCGATGCGCCGCTGCCGACCGTCCGCGCAGAGCACCAGCGTGTCGGGACCTACGCAGTAGGAGCAAGCATGACTGCATCCGCGGTACGGGTTCACCGTCCAGTCGAACGGCATCGCGGAGGCCCCAGGCACATGATTGAGGGCACTCTTGCTCATCACCTCGTGGAACGTCATGCCGGAGAACTCGGGCGTCGTCACCGATCGCACCAGTCCATTGAGCTGTTCCATGCCAGGCAGGGCCGCGGCATCCGCCACTCCCAGTTCCTGACCTTGCCATCGCACCATCTCATGAGAACAGACGTACGAATGTGTGTCAAGCAGAATAGAACAAAAAGACGATTTGGATGCCGCGAATCGGTCATGCCTGAATCCGTCGCGGCAACTCGGGGGAGAATGGCTGAGTGACGGCACCCGGACCGCACGCTCCGCCCACGAGCCGTCGCGCGGCTCGCGAGCCTCGCGACGACACTGGTGCGCCCGAACGGCAGGCGGATGCCACGAACTCCGACTCGTCTGCGGGGAACAGGGACGACCTTCCGGATTGGGTGGGAGCCGCGTCACCCGCTCCGATGCCCGCGCGCCACCGCTCGAACTATGTTCCGGTAACGGGGCCGGCTCCCGGCGTTGAGAATGCCCGGGAGACCCCGGACGGGGCGACCCGAACGCCGGCGACGCCGACTGCAACCGGCCTGACCCGTCGCGAGCTCCGCGCGCGGGAGGCCGCTGTGTCAGCCGCCCCAGCACAGCAGCACAACCGCACAGAAGAGCCCCCGGCCAGCACCGGCCCGACCCGTCGGGAGGTGCGCGGGACCGAGCTGCTCGAGTCCGACGTCACGCCGGCCCGGCATCTGCGCACCCGGCGGGCGGCGTGGATCCGGGCGGGGTTCGGTCTTGTCGCCGCTGCCGCGCTGCTGATCGGCGGCACGATGGTCATCACGGCGGCGGTGACGACGCCCATGAAGACGACCGCCACCCGAACCGTCGCCGACGAGCCTGATCCCGTCCCCCTTCCCGAGTCGGTGGCCGCGATCCCCGCTCCGTCCTCGTCCGCGGTTCCGGCGCTCGTCGATGTCTGTGCGAACCCGGAATTCGTCGCCGCGATCGGCGCGGGCGACGATACGACCGCGCTCGCGCTCGCCGGGGGTGCCGAGCCGTTCCGGGCCACGGTGGCGGCGGGCACGGCACCATGCGTTCCCCTCGACGACCCGGCGCACGTCTGGGTGCTCGTGAACAAGACCCGGCCGTACGACCCGATCGACTACCGGCCGTCGCCCCTGGGCGCGCCCGCGGCCGTGCGCGACATCAGCGGCGGATCGCTTCGCACGGATGCCGCAGCCGCCCTCACCACGATGGTCGCAGCCGCGAAGACCGCCGGTGCGGGCGAGATCGCGCTCGACAGCGGGTATCGGTCCTACCGGACGCAGCAGTCGACCTATGGAGCACAGGTGTCGGCGAATGGGCGAGCGCACGCCGACACCGTCAGCGCGCGGCCCGGCTACAGCGAGCACCAGTCCGGACTCGCTGCCGACGTCACGGCCTGTTCGGGCGGCTGCGTCGGGCTCGAGAGCTTCGCCGGCACGGCGCAGCAGCAGTGGGTGGCCGCGCATTCGTGGGAGTTCGGGTGGATCGTCCGTTATGAGGACGGGTACACCGACATCACCGGCTATTCGCCGGAACCGTGGCATCTTCGCTACGTCGGCCCCGAACTCGCGGCGGAGTATCACGCCGGTGCCTGGCACACGCTCGAACAGTTCCTCGGCATGCCCGCGGCGCCGGACTACGTCGGCTGAGCCTGCGCGCGACCGAGGTGGCGGCATCCGCAGTCCGTGATACCGAGTACCGTTATAGGTGAGATGCAATGTCATCCGCCGCGCGATCGTCCGGGTCTTCCTGGTCTGGAATCGCCGGGCAGACTTCAACGAGGAGGGGCGCATGGAGCGCGACATCTACGACGAGGACCACGAGGCGTTCCGCGACGTCGTCAAGGAGTTCATCAAGCGCTACGTGACCAACGAGGCGCGGGAGCGGTGGGATGCCGCGGGCGAGGTCGATCGTGCCACCATGCTCGCCGCAGGCGAGTCGGGCCTCATCGGACTCTCGGTCCCCGAGGAGTTCGGCGGTGCCGGGATGCTTCAGGACTACCGCTTCCGCGCCATCGTCAACGAAGAGGTGATCCTCGCCGGCGCAGGCTCGCTCGCCGGCGCCTTCGGCATCCAGGACGACCTCGCCATCCCCTACCTCGTGCACATGGGCACGCAGGAGCAGAAGGAGAAGTGGCTCCCCGGCATGGCGACCGGCGAGATCCTCGGCGCCCTCGCGATGAGCGAGCCCGGCGCGGGCAGCGACCTGCGCGGCATCAAGACGACCGCCAAGAAGGTCGAGGGCGGATATCTCGTCAATGGCGCGAAGACGTTCATCTCGAGCGGCAAGACCGCCGATGTCATCGTCACGTTCGTCAAGACCGGCGAAGGCAACAAGGCGGATGCCTTCAGCCTGCTGCTGATCGAGAACGGCATGGCGGGCTTCGACCACGGCAAGAAGCTCCACAAGATGGGCTTCCAGGGCCACGACACCGCCGAGCTGTCCTTCAGCGACGTGTTCGTTCCGGAAGAGAACCTGATCAGCGGCAAAGAGGGCCAGGGCTTCATCCAGCTGATGATGAACCTGCCCCTCGAGCGCCTCTCGATCGGCATCGCGGGCGCCGCCGCGGCCGAGGCCGCGCTGAAGTGGACGCTGGCGTACACGAAGGACCGCGAGGCCTTCGGCGAGCGGATCATCGACTTCCAGAACACCCGCTTCAAGCTGGCCGAGGTCGCCACCACCGTCGACGCGCTGTGGGCGTACATGGACCGTGCCCTGCTCGCCTACAAGGACGGCAAGCTCTCGGCCGTCGAAGCGGCGAAGGTCAAGTTCTGGGCGACCGAGCGCGAGTGGGACGTCATCGACGTCTGCGTGCAGCTGCACGGCGGCTACGGCTACATCACCGAGTACCCGATCGCGCGCGCATTCCTCGACGCGCGCGTGCACCGCATCTACGGCGGCACGAACGAGATCATGCGCGAGATCGTCGGCCGCGAGCTCGCCAAGCGCTGACTTCGCGACGAAGCGCGGATGCCGCGGCCTGAGGCCCATCGAGGGCCTGGGTCGCGGCATCCTTTGGTCCGCGGGCGGCGGATTCGGGGTCAGTTGGGCGCTACGACAGCTGTTTGCGCAGGTAGACCAGCTCCACCGCGGGCAGCGCGACCCGATGTGTCTCCACGTAACCCTCGCGTTGGTACAGGCGAAGATTCGCGACACTGAGCGCTCCGGTGAAGAGCTCGGCCTCCGCGGCATCCGATCGCGCCTCGACGGCTTGGAGCAGCCGGGTTCCGATTCCCCGACCCTGCAGATCGGGGACCACCGCGAGGCGTCCGATTCTCAGCACATCTCCGACCGATCGCGCCCTGACGGAGCCCACCATCCGCGATCCGACCAGCGCCACGCAGCCGCTGTTCGTCGCGAGTTCCGCTTTCAGCTCGTCGAACGTCTGGGTGAGTGCCGGGGTGTCGAGCGTGTCGTAGAGAATCGCCTCCTCGATGAAGGCCGCGCGCTGGAGGGTGAACACCTCGGCCGCATCGGTGACGACAATGGGGCGGATCCGAACATCGAGCAGCTCCTCAGAAGAGGTCGCGCCGCTCACTGGGTCTCCTGCCGCCGGGTTGCGACGTAGACCGTGTTCGATGAGGTGCCGCCGGTGAGGCGGTTGGCGAACGTCACGACGTGCGCTGCGCTGTCGTCGAGGACCGAGGAGAGCGTGGTCATGAAGTCGGCGTCGGGGGGATCGTCCGACCACAGGGCGAAGACGCCCCGGTCGGCGAGGTGCTGGGCGAGGGATTCGAGTCCGGCCGCGGTATAGAGGTCGGCGTGACTCGGATCGAGCGTGTGACGTGGGGAATGATCGACATCGAGCAGGATGGCGTCGTACCGGACGTCCTCTGGCGCGGGTGACCGGCGCACCACGGCGAAGAAGTCGTCGTGGACCAGCGTGACCCGCGGATCCCGCACCAGCTGCGCGGACACCGGGAGGAGTTCGCGCTCATGCCACCCGATGACCGCGGGGAGCGCATCGATCACATCCAGCCGGCGCACGCGGTCATCGTGCAAGGCCGTCGCGGCCGTGTAACCCAGGCCCAGCCCTCCCACGAGCACGTTCAGGTCGGCGCCTTCGACCGGAGCGAGGCCCAGTGTCGCGAGCTCCTCCTCGGCGACGGTGAACAGGCTCGACATCAGGTACTCGTCCTTCAGCTTCACCTCGTAGATCAGCTCACCCGTCTCCGCGTCGGCACGCCGGCGGAGGGTCAGTTCGCCCATCCGCGTCTCTTGCCAGTCGAGCTCTTCGAATCGAGCGATCATGTGGGGTCCCTTTTCAATTCCTCGGCGAGCATCACGATGATGCCGCTGGGTCCGCGGACGTAGGTGAGCTTGTAGATGTCCTGGTAGGTGGCCACGCCGCGCAGCGGCAGGCAGCCGTGCCTCGCAGCGATTGCCAGCGCCTCGTCGATATCGTCGACCGAGAAGGCGACGCGGTGCATGCCGATCTCGTTGGGACGGGTAGGTTCTGTCTCGATCGCCTGCGGGTGGATGTACTCGAAGAGCTCGAGGGTGCCGAGTCCGTCCGGGGTCTGCAGCATCGCGATGTTGGCGTGGTTGCCGTCCAGACCCACCGCGGTGTCGGTCCACTCGCCACTGACCGTGTCGCGACCGATGACCGTGAGACCGAGGTCGGTGAAGAAGGCGATCGTCGCGTCGAGGTCGCGAACGGCGATGCCGACGTTCTCCAGTTTGATGGCCATGGGTTCCTCCTAGGGGCGAGGCTACCCGCCGCCCCGAATCGTCGTCACGACGACTGGAACGCCAGCCTCTGCCCCAGCGGCGAACTCGGCCTACGCTGTGGATGTCGCTGACCGAAGGAGCCGCCGTGTCCACTCCCAACGAGCACTCCCCGGAGCATCACATCCCCGGCCCAGATGAGCCGAGCGTCCCCGAGCTCGAGGTCGACGAGAACATCGCGCCGCGCCCGGAGGAGGAGATCGCCGACGTGCTGCGGTCGACACCTGACGTCGCAGACCACAGCCGGCATCCGGAGTGATGGAGGGTCCCCGTCGGGGCCGGGCAGCTGATTGGTCGTCCTATCCGTGCTGATGCAGGATGGAATCTCTTCACTCATCAACGGGGCACTATGACGACGCAGGATCGATCGCCGGATGAGCTTTCCGACTTCGCGGAGCTGATGCGGCACGAGGAAGAGTTCCCCGATCACGCGCCACAGTTCGAACCCAAGGCGCGACGTGCCCGCCGGCGCCGGGGCCTGATCATCACCTCGGTCGTGATCGCGGTCGTGGTCGGCGCGCCCGGAGGCTACGTCGGCTGGGCTCTGAACGCGCCGCTGAGCGCACCGGTCGTCGCATCGCAGGCGCCGCATGCGCCGGTGCAGGATGCCGCCGCGATCGTCCTCCCCGTGGATGGCGCCTCGGCGATCAGCATCTCCGGAGCCGATGAGTACCTCGGCACCACGGCAAGCGGCATCTGGACCAGCAGCGGCACCAACGATCCTCGCCCGATCGCGAGCATCAGCAAACTGATCACCGCGCTCGTGGTCCTCGACGCGAAGCCGCTCGCGGGCGCCGACGATCCCGGACCCACGATCACCTTCCACAAGGCCGACCACGACCTCTACGACAAGTACTACGTGATGGGCGCGAAGATCGCCGCGATGCCGACCGGCAGCGCGATGTCGCTGCGCGACGCCCTCGCGACGATGCTGATCCCGTCGGCGAGCAACTATGCCGAGGCGGTGTCCACCTGGGCGTTCGGGTCCCAGGGCAGGTTCCTCAGCGCGGCGCGGCAGTGGCTCTCCGCGCACGCTCTCGCCGGCACAACGATCGTCGAGCCGACCGGCATCAGCCCTCGCAACACGAGCACTCCGAGCGACCTCATCGCGATCGGAAAGCTCGCCGCCGCCAATCCAGCGATCGCGCAGATCGTCGCGACTTCCTACATGGAACTCAGCGGCCCCGGCGGGATGACCAACACCAACGATCTGCTGGGCCGCGACGGGATCACGGGGCTCAAGACCGGCAATCTGGGCGACGGAAACTACAGCCTGCTGTACACGGCATCCCTCGATGTCGGAGCGGCTCAGCCGCTGAGCGTCACCGGAGTGATGCTCGGCGGCTACTCGCGAGCCGCTGTCGACGAAGTCGTCCTCACTCTGCTGCACAGCATCCGCGATGGCTTCCACTCCGTGCAGCTGGCGACAGACGGCCAGGAAGTCGGCACCCTTACGACACCCTGGGGCTCGACCGCGCATTTGGTGCTGGGCGACGGCGCCTCGATCTTCACGTGGTCGGACACCCCGATCACCGTGACGATGGACACGACGACGCCCACGACCTATGAAGATGGCGAGGTCGTCGGGACTGTCACATGGACGGCCGGGCCGAACACCGTGACAGCAGACGTCGAAATCGAGGGGAGCATCACCCCGCCGACTGAGTGGTGGCGGCTCACCCACCCATCCGAACTCGGCTAGCAGCAGGCGACAGGAGCCGCAGTGGAAAGCATCACCAAGAATCGTCAGTCGGCGAGCATGCTGCTCGCGAGGGTAGAGCGCGCCTATGGTGCCGACCAAGTGCCCACCGACCCCGGCTTCGCCGAAGAACTCGGGCACGGATGGTTCAACGTCGCCTACCGGCTGCGCCTCAGGGATGGCACGCAGGTCGTCCTCAAGATCGCGCCGCCGCCCCATGTTGACGTGATGACCTACGAGCAGGGGATGATGCGGAACGAGCTCGCCGCCATTGCGCTCGTCGAGTCGCACACTCGGGTTCCCGTTCCGCACGTGGACTTCGGCGATCTGTCCCGGGAGCTGATCGATGCCGACTACTTCTTCATGCCGTTCATCGAAGCCGACAACCTCGGGATTCTGCTGGAACACGGCGAACTGCAGGCATCCGAGTCGGCGAAGTACCGGGAGCAGCTCGGCGCCATGAACAGCGAGCTGAACACGATCGTGGGCGCGCACTACGGCGCGATCCGCGGACCCGGATTCACATCTTGGCGACCCGCGTTCGAGTCGATGATCGAGAACGTCCTCCGCGACGGCGAGCGTGCCGGCCTCGACCTGGGATGGCCTTACTCTTCGGTTCGCGCGGTCATCGCTGAGAATGCTGCAGCCCTCGACGACGTGACCGAGCCGCGTTTCGTGGAATGGGATCTCTGGCCGAGCAATGTGATGGTGCGCGATGGCACGATCGTGTCGATCATCGATCACGAGCGTGCGTTCTTCGGAGACCCGCTCTTCGAGGCAGGCTTCGCCGGACTCGACCTCGCCGCGTTCGGAGACCCGACCGCGTTCATCCGCGGCTACGGGCGGGCCGCCCTGGCCGGATCGGAGCCCGCCCGGCGTCGCTTGTACACGCTGTATCTGGTGCTGATCATGATCATCGAGACCCGGTACCGCGGGCACCAGGGCACCGCGCAGTACGACGCAGCGAGAGCACGACTCACGGAGTTGATGGCCCAGTTCGGTCACACCGTCTGATCCGGCTTCTCATTCGCTCGCCTCGGCGAGCGGTCGGCGTAGCGTGGCTGGTGTGAGACACGGAATCGTCATCCTGCCGCAGGAGAGCTGGCCCATGGCAGCGCGTCGGTGGCGCCAGGCCGAGGAGTACGGGTTCGATCACGCGTGGACGTACGACCACCTGTCCTGGCGGAGTCTCGCGGATCAGCCGTGGCATGCGACGATCCCGACCCTGACGGCCGCGGCGACCGTCACGGACCGCATCGGTCTCGGGCTCTTCGTCGCGAGCCCGAACTACCGGCATCCGGTGCCGTTCGCGAAGGAGCTCGCGACGCTGGACGACATCGCGGGCGGACGCGTGCTGGTCGGTGTCGGGTCGGGGGGAACCGGCTTCGATGCGTACGTTCTCGGTCAGACGGAGCTCACCCCGCGCCAGCGGCACGAGAGATTTGTCGCGTTCGTCGATGCCCTGGATGCGCTGCTGCGATTCGAGCAGCCCGGCTCGGGCGGGATCTCGTTCCCCGGCGACTGGTTCGTCGCGCAGCAGGCGCGGATGGTCGGCACACCGGCGCGGCAGCCGCGGATGCCGCTGCTCATCGCCGGCAACGGGCCGAAGGCCATCCGGCTCGCTGCACGACAAGGCGAGGGATGGGTGACCACCGGCGGGAGTGAAGACGATCGCGAGGAGTGGTGGTCGGGGATAGCCGCTCTCGCCGCGCGGTTCGACGCCGAGTACGAGGCATCCGGTCGTTCGGAGGATGTCGCCCGCATTCTGTCGATCGACATCGAGTCCGACTACTCGCTCGCGAGCGCCGCAGCGTACGAGGACGCCGTGGGCCGCGCGGAGTCGCTCGGCTTCACCGATGTGGTCGCGCACTGGCCGCGGGCGGAGGGGATCTACGCCGGAGAGGAGTCCGTCCTCGATGAGATAGCTGGCTTGCTCTCCAACTCGCGCTAGCGATCGGCCGCGCGGCCGCCGCTGATAATGAGGTGGTGGAGCCGTGGGAGATGCGTGAGTGGTACGCCGAATTTCTCGACGCGTGCAACCGGCACGACCTCGACGCGATCCGCTCCTTCGTCGATCCTGCGGTGCGGCGTGCGCACCTGCCGGGCGGCGCCGATGCGTGGGTGGCCGACATGGCCGACCTGTTCCGCGCGTTTCCCGACTGGCGCTGGCGTCGCATCCAGCTGGTCGTCGAGGACGATCGTGTCGCCGCCCACCTGCGCGCCAGCGGTACACACCTCGGGGAGTTCCGCGGTATCGCGCCGACGCGACGACACGCGAACGTCGCCGAGTTCGCGATGTACCGCGTGACAAAAGGTCGCATCGCGGAGTTCTCCGGGAACACCGGCAACGTCGAACTCCTCGCCCAGCTCGAGGGATGACGGGTTCTGAATCACACTGTCAGTCATGAGTGAACCGAAGACGAAACCGACGGATGCCGATGTGCAGGAGTTCCTCGAGGCCGCCGCGACGCCCCGCCGACGTGAGGAAGGGCTGCGCCTCGCCGAGATCTTCGGCGAGGTTACGGGTGTGGACCCGGTCATGTGGGGACCCACGATGGTGGGATATGGCAGCTTCCGCTACATCTCCCGCGCCAACCCGCGCACCCGCGGGAACTGGTTCAAGACGGGGTTCTCGCCGCGCAAGGCGCAGCTGACGTTCTACGGTCTGAACGACCTTCCGGAGGCAGAGGCGCTTCTTCCGAAGCTGGGCACGTACACGCAGGGCGTGAGCTGCGTCTACGCCAGGAAGCTCGACGACCTCGACCTCGACATGCTGCGCCAGCTGATCGCGATCGCGTGGACGCGACAGGACGACACCGAGCCCGCGCGATGAGCATGCGCGGACTCCCGCGCTACGGTCGAAGGTGTGACCCGCCGCATCGAACTGACGCTGCACAAGCCCTGGTTCGCGCTCTATGCCTGGATCAAGCCGACGCTCGTCATCGCGGGGCGCGGTCAGCCGGTGCAGTGGGGCCTCGGCACCTGGCAGGTTCCCGCCGATCAGCCGGTGGTGCTCGGCGTGTTCCTCTTCAACCGCCTATGGCGGTTCGGCCAGGCCGAGTTCGTGCTCGAACCGACCCACCCTCCGGCGCTGGAGTACCGCGCGCCCGCGCTGCCCTTCCTCCGTGGTCGGATGCGCCTCCAGGGGTAGTGGATCGCTGTCCGCGGCGCGGAATACGCTGGCATCGTGGCCACTCTTGATGACCTGCGCCGCATCGCTGCCAGACTGCCTGGCAGCGAAGAGCGTGCGACGACCGGTGGCGCCGCGTGGTTCGTGCGCCGCAAGCTGTACGCGTGGGAGTGCCAGCCGTGGCCGAGCACGCCTGCAGACATCCGCGAGATCCTCGAGGCTGAACTCGTCGTCGGCGTGAAGGTCGCCGACCCCTTGGACACGCTCGCCCTTGTCCAGATGGCGCCGGACGTGTTCCTGCGCACGTCGACGACGTGGGGCGAGCCGAAGATCGCGTTCCGCATGGCCGGCATCGACGACGACCATCTCGCCGAACTGGTGATGGATGCGTGGCGGGTCCAGGCGCCGAAGTATCTCCAGGCTGAACTCGACGCCGGCTCGTAGCAGCAGTCAGGCGCCCTTTTCGATCCAGTTCACCGGGAGGAACGGGCTGTAGACGTAGACGATCTTGTCTCCCTTCCGGTCGATCTCGATCGTTCCGCTGCCTGCCTTCATCGCGGTGACGATCTGAGACCGGACGGTCGCCCACACCACGGGATCCGTGAAATGGAACTTCGCGTTGTAGGGACTGATGCCGATGTAGAGGGTGACGTCAGTGGCCATGCACGCACCCTATCGGGAGCGCGGGCGTCAGCGGCCGAGCGCATTCTCCCGGTCGAGACGGCCGAGCTTGTCGGGATTGGCGATGGAGTAGACCTTCGTCACCCGTCCGTGCTCGACTGTGATGCTCGCGATGCCGACGAGCTGCCCGTTCAGCTCCATCCGGACGGCGGCCTGACCGTTCACCCGGGTCCGCGCCGCCGTGACAGCGCCGCCGGCCTTCGCCATTCCGCCGACGAGGTATCGCGCGAGCCGGTCCGCGCCCACCACCGGTCGCCGCGCCGCGCCGCGGACCTTGCCACCGCTGTCGGCGACCGACACCACGTCAGGGGCGAGGAGGTCCATCAGACTCTGCAGGTCGCCGGTGTTGAGCGCGAGGACGAGCCGGTCGACCACCTCCTCATGCTCGGAGCGCACGACGCGGACCCTCGGGCGCCTTGCGGCAACGTGGTCCTTGGCCCGGTGCGCGATCTGCCGCACCGCGGCAGGGGTCTTGCCCACGGCATCCGCAATCTCGTCGTACGGCACGTCGAAGACTTCACGCAGCACGAAGACGGCGCGCTCGGCCGGGCCCAGGGTCTCGAGCACGGTGAGCATCGCGATCGAGAGGCTCTCGGCGAGCTCGACGTCGTCGGCCACGTCAGGGCTCGTCAGGAGCGGCTCCGGCAGCCACTCGCCGACGTACTCCTCGCGCCGCCGCTCCAGGGTGCGGAGGTGGTTCAGCGCCTGCCGGGACACGATGCGGACGAGGTAGGCACGCGGCTCGCGCACGTCGCTCCGATCGACCGCCGCCCATCGGATCCAGGACTCCTGCAGCACGTCCTCGGCGTCCGCAGCCGACCCGAGGAGCTCGTACGCCACGGTGAACAGCAGCCGCCGGTGGACGACGAACGGATCGTCGTCTTCGCGTGCGACGTCGCTCATGTCGGCGAGCCTACGCGGCGTCCGAAACGGCAGATCGTTCCGCCAGCGGCGCCAGACCGCACGCGGGGGCGAACTCTTCGGAGTGGATGCCGAGCGCGATGTTCATCCGCGCCGACATGTTCATGAACGCGACGCGGGCAGCCAGCTCGACGAGCGCCGGTGCGCCGAGCTCGTCGCGGAGCGCATCGGACAGCTCGTCGGTGACTACCGGAGGTGTCTGGCTCGCGGCATCCGCGTATTCCATGACCCGACGTTCGAGGGCGGTGAAGACGGTCGACTCACGCCAGCGCGGCACCTCACGCACCTTCGCCTCGTCGAGACCGTGGTTGTGCGCCATGAAGTAGTTGAAGTCCAGGCACCAGCTGCACCCGATGGCGGCTGCCGAGGCCATGGCGGCATACGACGCCAGGTCCGGGGCAAGCTCATGCCAACGTTCGAGCTTTCCGCCGATGCTCATGGAGTCCTTCATGACGGCGCGATGGTGCCACAGCACCCCGACGGATTCGGGCACGCGGCCCAGCATCTTGCGGGCGGCGAATTTCACGACCGCGCCGTACGCGCCGGTCACCGGGATCGGGGGGATTCGGTATTCGCTGGTCATGGCTGCCTCCTTGGTGGCGGTTTCGATCCTTCGACATGAAGACACCGGCCAGCCCCCGCGTGTGACATCGCGCGCCGATCGGGGGACGACTGCCCCACGGAATAGATGCGTGCGCATAGATGTTTTCACCTCGTGCAAAGGGATGACCTGAGCAATGCTGTGACAGGAGAGATCATGACCAGTTCGCTTGATGCGGCGCCCTCGGGCGCAGGACCCTTGGATCCGGAGCGTTTCGAGTTCGGTCTGAACTCCTTCGGCGAGAACCCCACTGACGGCGATCGGGTGATGACGGATGCCGAGACCGTCCGTCTGCTCATCGACGAGGCGCAGCTGGCCGAGTCGGTCGGCCTCGACGTGTTCAGCGTCGGCGAGCATTACCGAGACGGACACAACGACTCGGCGACGCCTGTCATCCTGGCCGGCGCCGCACAGGCGACGACCACGATCGGGCTCGGCACCTCGGTGACGGTGCTGTCGACGCAGGATCCCGTGCGCCTCTATCAGGAGTTCGCCACCGTCGATGCGATCTCGAACGGGCGGGCGCAGCTCGTGCTCGGCCGCGCTTCGGCCATCGAGTCGTTCGCCCTGTTCGGCTACGACATCGCCGAGTACGAGGAGCTGTTCGACGAGAAGCTCGAGCTCTTCATGAAGCTGCAGCGCGAGGAGTCCGTGACCTGGTCCGGCCGCTTCCGCACCCCCTTGACCGACCAGCGCCTGCACCCGCGGATGCCGGAGGGCGGTATCCCCACCTGGATCGGGATCGGCGGCAGCCCCGACTCTGTCGTCCGGGCCGCGCGCTATGGACTGCCCCTCATGATGGCGATCATCGGTGGTCGCCCCGAGCGGTTCGCGGGGCATGCCGAGCTGTACCTGCGCGCGCTGAAGCAGTTCGGCGAGCCCGAGCTGCCGATCGGTCAGCACTCGATCGGCATGATCGCCGACACCGACGACGAGGCACGAGAGCTCTACTGGAACTACTGGCAGCCCGTGGTCACCCGGATGAGCGAGGAGCGGGGCTTCTATCCGCCGACCACCGACCGGTACCGGCAGGAGGTCGAGGCCGGATCCCTGTTCGTCGGCTCGCCCGACACCGTCGCCCGCAAGATCGCCTTCGTCGCCCGCGCCAACCACCTGAGCCGATTCGACCTGAAGTACGACCTGCTGAACCTGCCGCGGGCCGCGCGGGAACGCAGCATCCGACTCCTCGGCGAGCAGGTGGCCCCACGGGTGCGGGAGCTTCTCGCGGAGGACGACGCAGAATGGATGCCGAGCGGAATGCCGCCCGCACGGATCACGGCAGACGGGAAGGCCGTACACGCATGACCGGAGGCAAGGTCGTCATCGGGATCCTCGGTGCCGGCAAGCTCGGCACGGTGCTGGCGCGACTCGCCGCTGCCGCCGGCTACGAGGTGCTGATCGCGAGCTCCCGTGACCCGCAGCGGATCGCGCTGACGGTCGATGTGTTCGCACCGAGTGCGGTGGCCACGTCGGCGACGGATGCCGCCGCCAGGGCCGACATCGTCATCCTCGCTCTCCCGCTCGGCAAGTACCGCACGATTCCGGTCGACGCCCTCGCCGGCAAGCTCGTCATCGATGCCATGAACTATTGGTGGGAGGTCGACGGGTTCCCCGAGGAGTTCACCGATCCGCTGGCTTCGAGCAGCGCGCTCGTGCGCGACCTCCTGCCGGCGTCGCGGGTCGTCAAGGCGTTCAACCACATGGGGTATCACGACCTCGAAGACGAGGCGCGGCCGACCGGCCAGGCCGGCCGGAAGGCGATCGGCATCGCCGGGGACGACGTTCGCGACCTCGACATCGTCGCGGGGATCGTCGACGACCTCGGGTTCGACCCGGTCGTGGTGGGAGATCTCGATGACGGCGTGAAGCTGGAGCCCGGCACCGAGCCCTTCGGCGCCGACGTCGACGGCAAGGAGCTCCGGGAGATGATCGCCCGATTCCCGACCTCGCAGCGCGGCAATCGCCGGGCGGCTGCGCTGGCAGCCCGCGCGTCAGCCGTGCCGGGGGAGTAGGTCCAGCGAACGTCGGTCGCGAGACCGTGGATTCCGCGGCTGCGGCCCTGGACGGGAGCCGAGTGGCCCGCTCGGCCAGTGCGGTCAGTCGCGCGGTAGCGTTCATGGGTGCAGGTGACCCGGCTCCGTGTGTATCCCGTCAAGTCGTTCGCGGGCCTCGACATCGAAACGGCGCGGGTGCTGCCGTGGGGACTCGCCGACGACCGCCGGTGGGCAGTGGTCGATCCCGACGGTGAGCCGGTGACGGCGCGCGAGGCGAACGTGCTCCTCTCCTTGACTGCCGAAGCGCAGGGCGACGGCGGCCTGCTGCTCGGTGACCGCGACGAACGAGGTGAGGCGCTGCGGGTCGCGGTGCCCGTGCACGCCGCACCCGTCACGGTGGGCCACTCGCGTCAGGGTTCGGCTCTGCCCGCCGGCCCAGAGGCCGATGCCTGGCTGACCGCCCGCCTCGGCCGACCGGTGCGACTCGTGTGGCAGCCCGACCCGCTGGTGCGACCGGTGAATCCGTCGCACGGAGGCCGGCCGGACGATCGGGTCTCCCTCGCCGATGTCGGACCGCTGCTACTGGCGAACGAGTCCTCCCTCGCCCAGCTCAACCGGTGGACGGATGACGAGACGCCCCTGCTGGACATGCTCCGCTTCCGCCCGAACGTGGTGGTCGACGGCGACCCCGACCAGCCGTTCGCTGAAGACAACTGGCCGTTCGTGCAGCTCGGCGAGGTGCGATTCAGCGTAAGTGGGGTGTGCGACCGGTGCGTCATGACCACGATCGACCCGGTGTCGCTCGTGCGCGGCAAGGAGCCCATCCGCACCCTCGCGAAGCACCGCCGGTGGGATGGAAAGACCTGGTTCGGCGTCTGGCTCGTGCCCGAGCTGGCATCCTCGCCGGCGAACGCGACCATCACTGTCGGCGACACCGTGCTTGCCGGCTGATCGGCGGGGTCACCGGGGTGGGAGTCTGGTGTCGGATGCCGCGAGTAGCGTGACGGCTACCTCGCTGCCATGGAATCGGAGGACGAAATGACCAGCCCCATCGACCGTCCAGGCACCGCATTGCTGGTGATCGACGCCCAGAACGGAGTCTTGGCAGGCGCGCACCAGCGTGATGCCGTAGTTACCAACATCGCGGCCCTGATCGGCCGTGCCCGGTCAGAGTCGGTGCCTGTCGTCTGGGTCCAGCACTCCGACGAGGGTCTCCC
The DNA here is from genome assembly GCF_054049175.1 of Microbacterium sp. P5_E9. Lineage (NCBI taxonomy): Bacteria > Bacillati > Actinomycetota > Actinomycetes > Micrococcales > Microbacteriaceae > Microbacterium > Microbacterium sp. P5_E9. The sequence continues at coordinate 191,829 of NZ_JBFUMV010000004.1, forward strand.
GATCGACAGCGACGCCTGGCAGATCGTGCCGGAACTCACCCCGGCCGCCGAAGGCGTCGTGATCCGCAAAGAGTATGGCGACGCGTTCGAGGCGACCGAGCTCGAGCGGGTGCTGGCCGAGGGCGGCATCGGGCACCTCGTGATCAGCGGGGCGCAGACCGACGCGTGCGTGCGCGCCACCCTGCACGGCGGCTTCGTCCGCGGCTACGACGTCACACTGGTCTCGGACGCGCACACCACCGAGGACCTCACCGAGTGGGGTGCGCCGCCGCCCGCTCAGGTGATCGCGCACGCCAACCTGTACTGGACGTTCCAGACGGCTCCGGGCCGTGCGGGCAAGGTCGTGCCGACGGCGGAGGTCGCCTTCACCCGGTGACGCTGGGCGCTGACCAGGTTGTCAGAGCGCGGGCCGCCGCATCCGGTTCGACAGGCTCGAACCGGCCAGAACTCCGAGAGCGATCGCGACCATCGTCGCGAGGGTGGCGACGAGGGAGGCCGATGCCGCTGAGTCGCCGCCGAGCACATCGGCCACGCCCACCAGTCCGAGCGCACCAGGCACGAGCAGCGAGAACGCGGGTGTGAAGCTGACGAGCGCCGCGGGTCCCGACGGCTGCCGGGCCACGAGGGCGGTCACCGGTGTCACACACAGCGCGCCCACGAACGCCGACAGCACCCCGCCCACGACGAGACCACCGAGCACCTGCGCTGCGTAGGCGATGTAGAGCACGAACAGGATCCACGGGATCGAGCGGCGCGGCGCGGAGCGGTGCACCGAGATCGCTACGCCGAACACGGCGACGGCGATCCACGGCGCGATCGGCCCGAGATGGTCGGGGTGCGGGCTGAAGTCGAAATCGGGCACGCCGACGAGAGCGCCGGCGGTCACGATGCCCGCGCTGAGGAGAACGAGCTGCATCGCCCCCGCCGCCGCGCGTCCCGCGCCGGAGATCATCTGACCCGTGGACAGCTCCAGGACAGCGGTGGTGAGCAGGGCGCCGGGAAGGAGAACGACGAGCGGAGCGAGCAGCGCCGCCTCGATGCCGGACCCCCACCCCAGTCGCAGAAGCAGGAACACCATGGCCGCCACGAGGAACGCGATTGCGACCGTGATCAGCGCACCGTAGCGCCGCGGCACCCGCTCGCTCAGGAGCAGCGCGGCGCCGGTTCCCAGCCCGAGTGCGGCGGCGAGGGCGACGCCGGTCCACGATGCACCGAGCAGGACGGAGAGCGCCGCGCTCAGGAGCCCATAGCCGAGCACTCGCAGGACCGGACCGTAGCCGGGTGGCATCTCGTGAATCCGGTCGATCCGCTCGATGGTGGACGCGGGGTTCAGGACACCGGTGCGCGCGGCATCCACCGTCTGCTGCACTTCGTCGATCTGGGAGAGCAGGAGCCGGCCGTCGCCGGTGCTCACCGCGCCAGTGCGGTGCTGACCCTGCCCGCGCGCAGAGACGAGGAGGGCGTTCGGGAAGACCAGCACCTCGCTCTCCGGCAGGCCGTTGACGCGGGCGATGTCGCCGAGCACATCCTGCACCGTCTCCACCGAGTAGCCGGCCTGGATCATCGCGCTGCCGACGGCCTCGGCCGCCGCCAGCGCCGCGGGCGCATCCGGCGGGTCGGTGGGCGCGACCGGCATCGAGCCGGTGATCCGGGCGGCGCGAGCGCTGACGGCGATGTCTCGTTCGGCGCGGCGCCGCACGGCCAGCAGCAGCACCGCGCCGGCGAGCAGCACCGCGATTGCGATGAACATCGAGAGCATGGGACTCGCCTGTCTGCCGGGGATCAGCCGAAGCTCGCACGGGTGTCGCGGCGCAGTGACGGCCTCGGTGGCTGGGGACCACCGAGGCCATCGCGCAGACGGGAGTCTGTGCGGCGACCCGAACGCCGATGTCTCGACCGCAGCGCGGCACTGCTCGATCAGATTATCTGCGCGCGAATCCTGACGCCGACCCATTGACCGCGGGCCGATGGGCCTGCTATGCGACGCTCGTTCTAGCGGTTCTTGATCCTCGTGATCGAGTCCGTCTCGGCGGCGCGGCTGTTGGCCGCCTTCTTGTCGTGCTTCGCGGTGCGCTTCTCTTTGAGCGTCTTGGCGGGTGCGGTCTTGCCGCCTTCTTTACGAGTGGACTTCTCGCCCATGGGTCGTGCTCCTTCGAGAGCCAGGGTGACCCTATGCGGCTGACGCTACACGGACCGCCGACGAACCGGTCATCCGCCGTCTCCTCAGGGGACGATGTGCCCCGCCGCGCGGAACAGCTCGTACCACTCGGGGCGGGTCAGCGCGAGGTCCGAGCCGAGCGCCGCGCCCCGCACACGCTCAGGGTTCGTGGTGCCCAGGACGACCTGCATCTGTGCCGGGTGCCGGGTGATCCACGCGGTCGCGATGGCGATCGACGGCACGTCGTACGTCGAGGCCAGTCGGTCGAGGACCGCGTTCAGCTCGGGATACTCGGGGGAGTCCAGGAAGGCCCCGGTGAAGAAGCCGCCCTGGAAGGGCGACCACGCCTGGATCGTGATGTCGTTCAGCCGGCAGTAGTCGACGATGCCGCCGCCGTCGAGCACGACCGACTGGGCCTCGGCGACCATGTTGGCCGCCACGCCCTGGGCGATGATCGGCGAATGCGTGACCGACAGCTGCAGCTGGTTCGCGACGAGCGGCTGGCGCACCGACTTCTTGAGCAGATCGATCTGGCGGGGAGTGTGGTTCGAGACGCCGAAGGCGCGCACCTTGCCTGCGGCCTCGAGCTGGTCGAAGGCGCCCGCGACCTCGTCGGGTTCGACGAGGGCGTCGGGGCGGTGCAGCAGCAGGATGTCGATGTAGTCCGTCTGCAGCGCCTCCAGCGATTCGTCCACGGACTTGATGATGTGCTCCGCCGAGAAATCGAAGTACGGTCCCGGATGCCGGATCCCGGTCTTCGTCTGAAGGGTGATCTCCGCCCGCTCCGAGGAGGAGAGCTGCAGCGCTTCTGCGAAGCGTCGTTCGCAGCCGTGCCGCTCGCGGCCGTAGATGTCCGCGTGGTCGAAGAAGTCGATGCCGGAATCCCGCGCCGAGCGCACCAGCTCGCGGACATCGTCGTCGGACATGTCGGCGATCCGCATCACTCCGAGGACGACATTGGGGGCGACGATGCCGGCTGCGGACAGGTTGATCGATTTCACGTGTGCTCCTCGGAATGCGGGTTCGAGCCGGAAGGGGGGAGCCACGCTCGGCTGCCCGACCTCGACCCTTCAGTCTCGACGATGTCGGAGCGATCCGGAAGACTCGGCTCCATGGCTGTCTTCGACCATCTCGGCATCACCATCGATGATCTGGCCCGTTCGATCGCGCAGTTCGATCCCGTGATGGCAGGGCTCGGATTCACCCGCTCAGACGCGGAGAGCTCCGTGTCGTGGTGGCGGGAGGGTGAAACCGAGCTGATCCTGTTCCCCGCCCGCGAACCGGGCAGCGGTCCGCACCGGCACGGCCGGGTCGGCTGGCAGCACCTCGCGTTCGCGCTCGATTCGCGGGCGGAGGTCGATCGGCTGCATGCGCTCGCGCTCGATGCCGGCTGGTCGGCGGTGCGCGAGCCGAAGCTGTACCCGCGCTTCAACGACCGGTACTACGCCACGTTCGTCGAAGACGACAACGGCATCCGGATCGAATTCATGCACAACCCGCCGCGCGACACGGCGAGCTGAGTTCGGGTCACAGCCCCCAGGGCTGCAGCGCGATGAAGATCGCGGTGGACGCCGCCAGGAAGAGGATGACGAAGACCGTGTCCCGGGCACGCCAGGGCACCAGATGACGCTCGGTGCGGTCGGGATAGGCGCCGAAGGCGCGGGCATCCATCGCGAGCGCGACGCGTTCGGCGTGCCGGATCGCCCCGGCGAGCAGGGGCACGAGATACCCCGCCCATCGTGCCGTCGCGGCGAACGGCCCGCGACCGCCATGGGCGCCGCGCACGCGATGCGCCTGCCGGATCACCTCGAGCTCGTGACCGAAGCGCGGCACGAAGCGGAACGCGGCCAGCGCCGTGTAGCCGATCCGGTACGGCACCCGCAGCTGCTGCACCATCGCGCGCACGAGGTCCGGTCCGCTCGTGCTGAGACCGGCGGGGAGCGCGAGCGCGACGATCGCGGCGAGCCGCAGCGCCGTCGCAAAGCCCAGCTCCAGGGCGCCCGAATAAAGAGTCCAACCGCCCACCTGCCAGATCGCGGAGGTCTGGTCGACCTGAGCAGGATCGGTCCACAGGGCGAAGCCCGCGCCGATGACGGCCACCCCGACCGGAAGCGCAGCGAACAGCAGCAGCGCGAGCTGTCGGGTGAAACGTACGCCGATCAGCACGGTCGCATACGCCAGCGCAAGGAACGCGAGCGGGGTCGCGGCATCCCGCACGAACACCAGCAGCAGCATCGCCGGCGCGGGACCGGCGAGCTTGCCGAGCGGGTTCAGCCGGTAGAGGAAGCGGACCGGAGCCGCAGGTTCGGGCTGCGCGTAGGGATCGGGCGCCGCTCCGGGCGGCGGGGCCGTGGGCACGAAAGCGGGGCCGGTCACGGCATCCGCCCCTTCGTCTGCTCCGCTGCGGGAGGTCCCGGCTGCGGCGGCGCGGCGGGGAGGTCGGCGAGCCGGCCCACGTGGGAGAGGGACGGATGCCGCGAGAGCCCCTGCAGGCCGCGGCGCAGCGCGGGCAGCCGCAGCCCCGCGCCCTCGATCAGGGTGCTGTCGGCGAAGACCTCTGCGGTAGGTCCGGCGGCGAGCAGACGCCCGTCACCGAGTAGGACGGTGTGGTCGGCGTACTCGGCCACCAGCTGCATGTCGTGGGTCACCACGAGCACGGTCGTGCCGTCCCGGTTCAGTTCCTGCAGGAGCATCAGCAGCTCGTCGGCGCGGGCGCGATCCTGGCCGAAGGTCGGTTCGTCGAGGACCAGCACAGGCGCCCCCGCGACCAAGGCGGTCGCGACCGACAGCCGGCGCTTCTGGCCGCCGGAGAGGAGGAAGGGATGCGTGTGCGCCTTGTCGGAGAGCCCGAACCGCTCGAGCACTGCATCGGTGCGTGCGCGCACCGATGCATCCGGGAGATGCTGGAGCCGCAGGCCATGGGCCAGTTCGTCGAAGACCGTGTGGGCGATGAACTGGTGCTCGGGATTCTGGAACACGAACCCGACGCGTGCGGAGAGGGTGCGCGCATCGCTGCGGCCGACGTCGATGCCGTCGATGTGCACGGTGCCGTGCGGCGGCGGAATGACCCCCGCGATCGCCTGGATGAGGGTGGTCTTGCCAGCGCCGTTCGCGCCGACGACCGCGACGAAGTCGCCCGCCCGCACGTCGAGTTCGATGTCGTGTAGCACCTCGGTGCGGCCGCGGCGGACGGTGAGACCGCGGACCCGGATGAGCGGGTCGGCGGGCGGCAGCGGTCCCTGAGCTTGTCGAAGGGTCCGCGGGCTGATTTCGGCGTGCGCGGACGCGGACGCTTCGACGAGCTCAGCGACAGCTGGGGGCGGCGCCGACTCCAACGCGGCGTGGAGCTCCGCCGGGGTCAGCGGGAGGGGATCGAGCACGAACCCCGCCGATCGCAGCCGCAGCGCGGCCAGGGCCGAGATCGGCAGCCAGACGCCGAGCTCATGCAGCTCCTCGGCTCGGCCGCGAAGCACCTCGTCCACCGGTCCGTCGGCGACGAGGCGGCCGGAGGCGTCGAGCACCACGACCCGGTCGACGAATCCGACGGCCGCATCGAGGTTGTGCTCGACCAGCACGATCGCCCGGTCGCCGGTGGCGACGAGCTCGGCGAGGGCGCGGTACACCTCGTCGATGCCCTGGGGATCGAGATTCGCCGTGGGTTCGTCGAGTACGACCAGCGGCGATCCCATCGCGAGGGCGCACGCGATCGCGAGCCGCTGCCGCCCGCCGCCGGAGAGGCGGTCGGGGTTCTCGCCGCGGCGTTCCCACAGTCCCACTCGGCGGAGCGCGGCCTCGGAACGGGCCAGCACGTCCGCCACGGGCATGCGCAGGTTCTCCGGCCCGAACGCCACCTCATCGAGCACCGTCCCGGTGACGAGCTGCGCGTCCGGGTCCTGGAAGACCATGCCGACGCGGGTGCTCAGCGTCGCGACCGGGGTGGCGCCGACATCGAGCCCATCCACGATGACCGTTCCCGACATGGTGGCGGGCAGGTCGTGCGGGATCAGGCCGTTCAGGGCGAGGGCGAGGGTCGACTTGCCCGAGCCGCTCGGGCCGAGCACCAGCACCACCTCGCCCGGCGACACGTTGAAAGAGATCCCGGCCGGGGTCGCGGCATCCGCTCCGGCGTGCGTGATCGCCAGATCGCGCACCTGCAGGAAGGGTGTGGGGCTGCCGTCCACGGCTCAGCGCTGGGCGGTGCGGGCGACGCCGGCCCGGCGCAGGCCGGATCCGATGGCGAGCGCCACTGCGGTCCAGGCGACGGGCCCGAGCACCGCGAGCACGAGGTAGACGATCTGCGCCCACAGGGCGAGGGTCGACAGGTGCGCGGCGAAGAAGACCGCCGCAGCGACGACGACACCGATGAAGAGCGCCGAGATGAAGAACCGCCACGCGTTCCAGACCCGGTAGCGCGTGATCGCCGCGACGAGCTCCTGAATGCCGCCGAAGAGGATGGCGGTGCCGAGGAACCGGAACGCCCACTGCGGTGCCATCGCACTCGCCACGAGTGCCGCGATGAGGTGTGCGATCAGGGCGACCCATGGCTTGCGGAGCAGCTCCTGGGCGACGATGCCCGGCAGGACGTGCGCGCCCAGCACGAAGCCGTAGACGATCGGAACAGTGGCGAGCACGACCGGGGTCACCCATCCGGCGATGCCGGCGACGACACCCGTCGCGACGCCGATCGCGGCGCACGTCAGCAGGACGCTGGTCGAGAGTCGGGATGCCGTGGCCACCTGTAAAGCGTAGTGCCCGGGTTAGTCGACCCTTACATGGGTTCCGCTACGGCCGACGCCGGCGCTGGGTGAGGCGGACAGCGGGCATCGGAGGTGCGGGAATCCGCACGTCGCCGTGCCCTTCGACACGACCGAACCGGTCGGAGCCGGCCTCCCACGCCTCGCGCGCCTCGACGATCTCTTCGTGCGTCCGGCCGACGAAGTTCCACCACATCACGATGTCGTCTTCGAATGGAGCGCCGCCGAGCAGGAAGACGACCGCGCCCTCGGAGCTTCCGAGCTCCACGCCTTCGCGCCCCGTGCCGAGGTAGAGAAGTCGCAGGGAATGAAGGTCGGCGGCGGATGCCGCGTCGTCCGCAAGGGGCGGGTTCTGCGTTGCCCGCAGCCCACCGTCGATGCCCACCAGGGCGTACTCCCAGGCCGGGTCGAGGGGAAGCCGCACGCGCGATCCGGCCGGGATGCGGATCTCGGCGCCGACGATCGGCGTGTAGGTCGTCGCCGGGGATGCGGCGCCACCGAACTCTCCGAGCACCACCACGGCCGCGGCATCCGGTCCCTCGATGGCGGGCAGGGCGACGATCGGGAGGTCATCGTGCCGCTCGAAGGCGGGTGAGCCGTGCCGGCGATCTTCGGGGAGGGCGACCCAGAGCTGCAGCGCGTCCAGCGGGACGGCCTCCTCGCCGACGGAGTATTCCGAGTGTGCGATCCCCGCACCGCTCGTCATGAGGTTCAGCGCCCCGCGCGTCACCACGACGTCGCTGCCGACGGTGTCGCGGTGACGCACCTCGCCGACGAACGGCCAGGTGACCGTCTGCAGCCCGATGTGCGGGTGCGGCTCGACGCGCATCCGCGTCACCTGCGGTCCGAACCGGTCGAGGAAGCACCACGCGCCGACCATCGGCAGATCGCGCTGGGGGAGGCTGCGGTGCACCTCCATCCCGCGCACGCCGCCGAGCGGCACCTCGCGCGAGTCCAGCAGCAGCCAGCGCGGGCCGATGTCCGCGGACGCGTCGGGCGAGTGGGCGGCGAGCTCGGTGGGGTCGGTGTCGAGGCGGGTCATGCGTCCGCCTCCCAGGGGAGCGCTGCCGGCCATTCCACGGTGAGCCCAGGCACGGGGTTCTGGCGCAGATAGCGGCGAACAACGGGACACACCGGCACGACGGACTCGCCGCGGGCCGCGACATCCGTCATCGCCTGCGAGATGAGCACGGTGCTGAGTCCCCAGCCGCGATAGGCGGGGTCGATCTCGGTGTGCGGGAAGACGAGGCGCCCGGGGCTCTCCACCTCGAACTCCGTGAAGCCGCCGAGCACGTCGCCGACCAGGATCTCGTAGCGACCCGCCTCATCGTTGCGGCGGACCGTGAGTTCTTCATCGTGCGCGGCCATCGGCATCCTTTCGTGCGTCCTTTTCAACGTAGGGGCGCCACCGGCATTCCACCAGCGGCGCGGCTCTGGCGCGCCCGCGGGCGGAGGTCTAAGGTCGGCTTCAAGTCCGGCAAAGATGCCGGATCCAGTGATTCCGGGGGGAATCCGTTCGATTTGGGGAAATCATGCGACGACGTCTGCTCACCACCATCCTCACGGTCACGGCCCTGAGCGTCACGGCGCTGGTCGGCGCCGCGCCCGCCTCAGCGTCGGTCCTTCCACCCGGCGTGCCGTATGTGGCCATCGGCGACTCGGTCGCCTCCGGCAACGGCCTCATGCCGTACTACGACTCCACGTGCCTGCGGTCGAAGAAGGCCTACCCGACGGTGCTCGCCGGCCTGATGGGCGGCACTGTGGAGTCGGCCGCGTGCTCTGGCAACAACACGACACAGATCGCCGCGCAGGCATCGGCGCTCGCACAGCAGGGCAAACTCGGCTGGGCGACGCAGCTCGTGACGATCACGGCAGGGGTGAATGACCTCCCTTGGATCCTCGTTCTGGGCGCCTGCAGCAACCTGGGCTCGCTCGAGCAGTGCCAGGGTGCGATGGGTCTCCTCGGAAACCCGGCGGGCCCCGCCGCGGGAATCCCGGCCGGCCTCGCCACCGCGATCGGGGTCGTCCGGGCGGCCGCCCCGACCGCGCTGATCAGGGTGACCGGCTACCCGTTCCTCTTCGGAGCATTCGACGGAACGTGCAGCGTCGGCGCGGCAGGACCGGGCACGCCGATGAAGTTCGGGCAGGCCCAGGCGAACATGCTGGACGACCTCGGGGTCACCGGCCTCAACTCCGCGGTCTACGCAGGCATGTGGACATACCTGCGCGCGTACCACGACGCCACCGGCACGGTGGATAACCGCATCGAATACGTGGACCTGACCGCCGCCTTCGCCACCCACGGGCTCTGCGACAGCAGCGACCGCTGGGTCAGCGGGCTCGTCAATGGTCAGCCCAAGGATCGCGGGTTCCACCCGAACGCGGCCGGCCAGCAGGCCATCGCCGCCACCATCGCGGCGACGCTACCCGGGTAGACCCGCGCTCGACCGATCCTGCCGGCGGGGCGTGGCAACCGCTCACCCCGCCGGTGCTTCTGCTCTGCCAGGCCGGGTCTCGCCACCCGGCCTGGCAGACTCATGAGATGCCCCACACGCTGCTCGAGCACGTGCCCGTCGGCGCTGACGCCGACACCGCGTACCTCGGCTTCGTCGAGTGGGCGTCCGAACAGGGGCTCACCCTCTACCCCGCTCAAGACGAGGCGATCATCGAGATCGTGTCGGGGGCGAACGTCGTGCTGTCGACGCCCACCGGCACGGGCAAATCGCTCGTCGCGGTGGCCGCGCACGCGGCGTGCCTCGCCCGCGGCGGCCGCACCTATTACACGGCGCCGATCAAGGCGCTCGTGAGCGAGAAGTTCTTCGCGCTCGTCGACATCTTCGGCGCCGCGAACGTCGGCATGGTGACGGGCGACTCCTCGGTCAACCCCGACGCGCCGATCATCTGCTGCACCGCCGAGATCCTCGCGAACCTCGCGCTGCGCAAGGGAGCGGACACCGCGGCCGACCAGGTCGTCATGGACGAGTTCCACTACTACGGCGATCCGGACCGGGGGTGGGCGTGGCAGGTGCCGCTCCTCCTGCTGCCGCGCGCGCAGTTCATCCTCATGTCGGCGACGCTCGGCGACGTCACCACGATCGCCGACGACCTCTCGCGCCGCACCGGCCGTCCGACCGCCCGCATCACCGGGGTCGAGCGTCCCGTGCCTCTGCACTTCTCCTACGCCCGCACGCCCGTCCATGAGACGGTCGAGGAGCTGCTTCTGACCGGGCAGGCGCCGGTGTACATCGTGCACTTCTCGCAAGCGGCCGCCATGGAGCGCGCCCAGGCGCTGTCCTCGATCCGGATCGTCAGTCGCGAGCAGCGCGACGCCATCGCCGAGGCGATCGGCGGCTTCCGCTTCACGACCGCATTCGGACGGATGCTGTCGCGCTACGTCCGCGCCGGGATCGGCGTGCACCACGCCGGCATGCTCCCGCGCTACCGCCGGCTCGTCGAGACGCTCGCTCAGCGAGGTCTGCTGCGCGTCATCTGCGGCACGGACACCCTGGGCGTCGGCATAAATGTGCCGATCCGCACAGTGATGATCACGGCCCTGGCGAAGTACGACGGACAGCGGATGCGGCAGCTCAGCGCCCGCGAGTTCCACCAGGTCGCCGGCCGGGCCGGGCGTGCGGGCTATGACACCGCCGGGACCGTCGTCGTGATGGCGCCCGACCACGAGATCGAGAACGCGGCGTCGATCGCCAAGGCGGGCGACGACCCGAAGAAGATCCGCAAGATCGTGCGAAAGAAGGCGCCGCAGGGGTTCGTCAACTGGGGTGAGGCCTCGTTCGAGCGGCTCGTCGAGGCGGAGCCGGAACCGCTCGTGCCGCAGCTGCAGCTGACCGCAGCGATGCTGATCAACGTGATTGCCCGTGGCGGCGATGTGTTCTCGAACGTCCGGTCGCTCGTCTTCGACAACCACGAGCCGAAGGCGCGCCAGTACGAGCTCGCCCGCCGCGCGCTCGGCATCTTCCGCACCCTCGTCGCGGCACAGGTGGTGGTTCACGACGACGAGGGCGGCGGCATCCGTCTCACCGTCGAGCTGCAGCCGAACTTCGCGCTCAACCAGCCCCTGTCGCCCTTCGCGCTCGCCGCCATCGGCCTGCTCGACCCCGATGACTCACCCGTACGCCGCATCCCGCTCACAGACTTCGCAGGCGGCGACCAAGTTCGCAGCGAATACGCCGAACTGTCCGAAGCTCGCGCGGATCTGCGAACTCTGAGAGGGGCGTCGGGCTCCGCCGGCACCGGACACTACGCCCTCGATGTCGTGAGCATCATCGAGGCCACGCTCGACGACCCGCGCCCGGTGCTCTCGCAGCAGCAGTTCCTCGCGCGCGGCGAAGCCGTGGCGGCGATGAAGCGCGACGGGATCGAGTACGAGCAGCGCATGGAGCTGCTCGAGGAGATCACCTACCCCAAGCCGCTCGAAGAGCTGCTCGCGCAGTCCTTCGAGGTGTTCGCGTCGAGCCAGCCGTGGGTGCGCGACTTCGAGCTGTCGCCCAAGTCGGTGGTGCGTGACATGTTCGAGCGTGCTCTGGCGTTCGGCGAGCTGATCTCGCTGTACCAGCTCGCCCGCAGCGAGGGCCTCGTGCTGCGGTACCTCAGCGACGCGTACCGGGCGATCCGCCAGACCGTGCCCGTCGAGGCGCAGACTCCCGACCTCCTCGATCTGGTCGCATGGTTGGGCGAGCTCGTCCGCCAGGTCGACTCGAGCCTCGTCGACGAGTGGGAGAGCCTGATCAACCCGGTCGCCGACCCGTCCGCGCCGGTGGTGCCGCCGGCACCGCCGTCGGTGTTGACGAACCGCCGCGCGTTCCTCGTGCTGGTGCGCAACGAGCTGTTCCGGCGGGTGCGGCTCGCGGCGCTGCAGAAGGACGATGAGCTCGCCGCCCTCGACCCCGAGGTGGACTGGTCGGCGGCCCTCGATTCGTACTTCGACGAGCACGACGAGCTGCTGGCGGGCGGGCCCGCGCGCTCGCCGCGACTCGTGACCATCGATGAGACGGATGCCGCGGCATCCGGCGTCTGGAAAGTCGAGCAGACGATCGACGATCCTGAGGGCAACCACGATTGGCGCATCCGCGGCGAGGTCGACCTCGCCGCCTCGGAGGAGAACGGCACCGCGGTCGTGCGGGTCACCGAGGTCGTCCGGCTCTAGCCCGGCCGTGTCGGCGCGCCCAGCTACGCTGGGGCGGGTGAGCAACGCCGACCCCTACGCCGATATCGACTGGGATCGGGCCGACCTCACCCCTCCGGCCGACGACTGGGCTCCGCCGGAAGACGGCTGGATGCCGCCGCCCGACGACGCGTTCGACGGCAGGTTCAGCGGCCCGGTCGCACGAGGGTCGAGCCCGGTCGGGGCATCCGCCCCGCCCCTCACCCCGCGGGCCACCCCATCGCGTTTCCCCACTCCGCTTGCGGCCCTCCACACGGTCTTCGGCTTCGAGGCGTTCCGCGGCAACCAGGCCGCCGCGATCGACCAGGTCGTCGCCGGCGGCGACGCGGTCGTGCTCATGCCCACCGGCGGCGGCAAGAGCCTGATCTATCAGATCCCCGCTCTCGTCCGCGACGGGACGGGCCTCGTCGTCAGCCCGCTCATCGCGCTCATGCACGACCAGGTCGACGCGCTCGTCGTGAACGGCGTCCGTGCCGCCTACCTCAACTCCACCCAGTCCGCGCCGCAGCGCGCGGCGGTCGAGCGCGCGTACCTCGCGGGCGAGCTCGACCTCATCTACGTCGCGCCCGAGCGGCTCTCGAACGCGTCCACGCGCGCGCTGCTGCAGCGCGGCGCCCTGAGCGTCATCGCGATCGACGAGGCCCACTGCGTCTCGCAGTGGGGGCACGACTTCCGCCCCGACTACCTCACCCTGGGCGACCTCGGTGAGCAGTTCCCCGGCGTGCCCCGCGTCGCCCTCACCGCGACCGCCACCGACGCGACGCACCGCGAGATCACCGACCGCCTGCGGCTGACCGATGCGCAGCACTTCGTCGCGAGCTTCGACCGGCCGAACATCCAGTACCGCATCGACCCGAAAGTCGAACCGCGCAAGCAGCTGCTCGCCTTCATCCGGGCCCAGCCCGAGCGCGCCGCCGGGATCGTCTACGCGCTGAGCCGCAAGAGCGTCGAGCAGACCGCCGACTACCTGCGCACGCAGGGGATCGATGCGCTGCCGTACCACGCCGGGCTCGACGCATCCGTCCGGGCCGCGAACCAGTCCCGGTTCCTCCGCGACGACGGGGTGGTGATGGTCGCGACGATCGCCTTCGGCATGGGCATCGACAAGCCCGATGTGCGCTTCGTCGCCCACATCGACCTGCCGAAGTCCGTCGAGGGGTACTACCAGGAGACCGGCCGCGCCGGTCGCGACGGCGAGCCCGCCGTCGCCTGGATGGCCTACGGCCTCGGCGACGTCGTGCAGCAGCGCCGCATGATCGATCAATCGCCGGGCGAGCGGTCGTACAAGACCCGCCTCGGCCAGCACCTCGACGCGATGCTGGCGCTGTGCGAGACGGTCGGATGCCGTCGCCAGAACCTGCTCGGCTACTTCGGCGAGGCATCCACGCCGTGCGGCAACTGCGACACGTGCCTGGAGGCTCCAGAGACGTGGGACGGACTCGTCCCCGCGCAGAAGCTGCTGTCGACGATCGTGCGGCTCCAGCGGGAGCGCGGCCAGGCGTTCGGCGCGGGGCATCTCGTCGACATCCTGCGCGGCGCGTCGACAGACCGCATCCGCCAGCAGGGGCACGACAAGCTGTCGACCTACGGCCTCGGTGCCGACCTCACCGATCAGGATTGGCGCAGCGTCGTCCGGCAGCTTCTGGCGCAGCAGATCCTCGTGTCGCAGGGCGACTATGGCACGCTCGCCCTCGGCGATGCCGCCATGCCCGTGCTGCGCGGTGAGGCCCCGGTGCCGCTCCGTCGCGACGTGCTCGGCAGAGCTGGCGCATCCCCTCGCGCACGCAAGGCCTCGGCATCCGATGCCCTCGATGCCGCGGCGCGGCCCCTCTTCGAATCGCTCCGCGAATGGCGTGCGCGGGTCGCGAAAGAGCAGGGGATGCCCGCCTACATCGTCTTCGGCGATGCGACGCTGCGCGCGCTCGCCGAGCACCGACCCGCGTCCCTCGCGGATCTGCACGGGATCACCGGCATCGGCGACAAGAAGCGCGAAGCGTACGGCGAGGCCGTGCTCGCGGTCATCGCGGCGGCCTGAATTCTCGCCGATCGTCGACCCGTCGCCTGGGCTCATGTGAGCACGAAGTTCAATGAGAATTCCGAACCTATGGCCACATTGCGTCAACCGCGCAGGTGAGCCATGCCCCCGGCATCCGTCGCCGTAGGCTGGCGAGCGTCGACGCCGACGAACGGGGAACCAGTGCCGCTCAGCAACATCGAGATCGCCCAGGCCGCGACCATGCGGCCCATCACCCAGGTGGCGGAGGCGCTCGGCATTCCCGAGCCGAGTCTGGAGCCCTACGGGCGGTTCAAGGCCAAGGTCTCGCTCGACTTCCTGCGAGGGCTCGAAGACACGCCTCGCGGCAAGCTCGTCCTCGTCACTGCGGTCTCGCCGACGCCCGCCGGCGAGGGCAAGACCACGACCACCGTGGGGCTGGGCGACGCACTCACGCGCATCGGCGAGCGCGCCATGATCTGCCTGCGCGAGCCTGCCCTCGGACCCGTGTTCGGGATGAAGGGCGGTGCGGCGGGCGGCGGCTACGCCCAGGTCGTCCCCATGGAAGACATCAACCTCCACTTCACCGGCGACTTCGCGGCGATCTCGGTGGCCACGAACCTGCTCGCCGCGCTGATCGACAACCACATCCACCACGGCAATGCGCTCGGCATCGATGTGCGGCGGATCACGTGGCGGCGGGTGCTCGACGTGAACGACCGCGCTCTGCGCGACGTCGTCGTGGGACTCGGCGGTCCGAACAACGGCTATCCGCGTGAATCCGGCTTCGACATCGTCGTGGCGAGCGAGGTGATGGCGATCTTCTGTCTCGCGACGAGCGTCGCCGATCTCAAGGAGCGCCTCGGCGACATCGTCATCGGGCACACTCGCGACCGAAAGGCGGTGCTCGCCCGCGACCTGCAGGCGCACGGCGCCATGACCGCGGTGCTGCGCGACGCCCTCGCGCCCAACCTCGTGCAGACCCTCGAGCACACGCCCGCCTTCGTGCACGGCGGCCCGTTCGCCAACATCGCACACGGCTGCAACTCCGCGATCGCGACTCAGTCGGCGCTCCATCTCGCCGACTACGTGGTGACCGAGGCCGGGTTCGGCGCCGACCTCGGCGCGGAGAAGTTCATCGACATCCTCTGTCGCTCCTCGGGGCTGCGCCCGTCGGCCGCGGTGATCGTCGCGACGGTGCGGGCGATGAAGTACCACGGCGGAGTGGAGGTCGAGGGCCTCCCGCACGAGGACGTGGCGGCGCTCGAGCGCGGCACCGCCAACCTAGTCCGGCACCTCACCACCGTGCGCGAGACCTGGGGCCTGCCGTCGGTGGTGGCGATCAACCATCGTGCCGAAGATACGGATGCCGAGGTCCAGGCGCTCGTCGACGCGGTCCAGCGTGCCGGGGGCCGGGCGGTGGTCGCCCGCCACTTCGCCGAAGGCGGCTCAGGCGCCGAGGAGCTGGCCCGCGAGGTCGTGCGGCTCTGCGGCGAGGCATCCGAACTCCGCTTCACCTACCCCGACAGCGACGGACTGTGGCAGAAGATGCGCGCGATCGCCACCCGCATCTACGGGGCCTCCGACATCACTGCCTCGACCGCCGTGCGCGCCCAGATCCGGCGCCTTCAGGACGAGGGGTACGGCGACTATCCGGTGTGCGTGGCGAAGACCCAGTACTCCTTCTCGACCGACCCGAAACTGCGCGGTGCGCCGTCGGGGCATGACGTCGACATCCGGGAGGTGCGCCTCGCCGCCGGTGCCCGTTTCGTCGTCATGATCTGCGGTGACATCATGACCATGCCGGGACTTCCTCAGGCACCCGCCGCGAACACGATCGACGTCGATGAGCAGGGCCGAATCGTCGGACTCTTCTAGGAATTCCCGCACCCGATCTCGAGTTGGAGACTCTATGACCATCAGCGACATCCCGTTCCACACGATGGAGGGCGAGGAGCAGACGCTCGCTGACTACGACGGCAAGGCCGTCCTGATCGTGAACGTCGCGTCCCGCTGCGGCCTCGCCCCGCAGTACGAGACGCTCGAGCGGCTGCAGCGCGAGTACGGCGATCGCGGCTTGCAGGTCCTCGGCTTTCCCA
This sequence comes from Microbacterium sp. P5_E9, assembly GCF_054049175.1. Lineage (NCBI taxonomy): Bacteria > Bacillati > Actinomycetota > Actinomycetes > Micrococcales > Microbacteriaceae > Microbacterium > Microbacterium sp. P5_E9. The sequence goes on from NZ_JBFUMV010000004.1 coordinate 208,015, forward strand.
GCAACCAGTTCCTGCAGGAGCTCGGCAGCAACGAGGCCATCAAGGAGTACTGCTCGCTGACCTACGGCATCTCGTTCCCGGTGCTCGACCGGGTGCGCGTCAACGGCCGCAAGGAGCACCCCCTCTATACGGAGCTGAAGAAGACTCCGGATGCCGATGGCAAAGCAGGCCGCGTCACGTGGAACTTCGAGAAGTTCCTGGTGAGCCCCTCGGGTGAGGTCCACCGCTTCCGCCCGCAGACGGTGCCCGATGACCCCCGGGTCATCGCGGCCATCGAGGCGAGCCTGCCCGCGGCGCCCGCGAGCGAGGCTGAGCCCGCGGTCGAGCAGGCCTCTTAGCGCTGCCGCGGCGGGATCGTCCGCACGCGTGCCACGCGAAGCCGGTGCGGCAGCGCGTCGAGGTCACCCGCCCCCGGCGACGTCGATGATCCAGACGTTCACCGACATCCCCGGCACATCGCCCTCGGGGGGGAACGCCGCGGTGCCCACCAGGTCGAACCCGGCCCGCGCGCACAGAGCGTTCGACGGGGCGTTGTCGACGTGCGCATAGCCGACGACCAAGGGTCGATCGCCGAGCACCGCGACAAGGCGGAGCGTCTCGCGAAGCGCCGTCAAGGCGATGCCGCGGCCCTGCCAGTCTGGATGGATGGAGCAGCCGACCTCGTACACCGGCATCCCGTCGTGCACTTCCTCCCACCACCCGGCGTACCCCGCGGGCGTGCCGTCGACATCGACGCGGAACATGCGCATCTGGCCGGTCTCCCACCCGGCGAGGTAGCCCGAGTGCTGCTGCGCGAGCGCTTCGTCGGACTCCGGCCCGCCGAAATAGCGCGTCATCTCCCACGTGTTCGCGCGTTGCAGCACGGGCAGGTCGTCCACGCCCCATCGCACCAATTCGACCCTCATCGCCTGCCCTTCGCGGCTCTGCTTCCATCGTGCCGAGCGTCGCCGCCGCACGCCAGTCCAGCCGTGACGGAGTCGGCGCTGTCGGGATCGCACAACAGCCCCAACCGCCGTACCCCGCCGCACTTGTGAGGTTTCCGCAATGGGTTTGGCGCGATGTTGTCGAACTCCTACCGTCAATGATGACCTCCTCCCTGTTCTTCACCCGAAAGGTGAATCCATGACCGACGCCGCCGTCCGTCCGAAGAAACCCGCCACGAATAGGCGCACCCCCGCCGGCGGAGCCCCGACCGCACCGCACACCGCGGCCGAGGCATCCGAAGCCCGCATCGACGTCGCTCAGGTGAACGACGCCCTGATGGGGACGTGGGCAGAGACCCGCCGCGAAGCGCGGGCCGTCATCAAGGACCCCGCGTTCTGGCGCGTCGACGGCATGCCGATGGCCGAGCACCGCGAGCGGGTGCTGGCCCAGCTGCACGCGCTCGCCGAGGCGGGCGGATCCCGCCGCGGGTTCCCCGAGGAGTACGGCGGGCTGGGTGACAGCGGTGCGAACCTCGCAGGCTTCATGGAGCTCGTGCTGGCCGATCCCAGCCTGCAGATCAAGTCCGGCGTGCAGTGGGGACTGTTCGGCTCAGCCGTCTACCAGCTCGGCACGAAGAAGCACCACGACCAGTGGCTGCGCGGCATCATGGACGTCTCGATCCCCGGTGCGTTCGCGATGACCGAGACGGGACACGGATCGGATGTCGCGGCCATCGGCACCACGGCCACCTACGACCCCGACACCGAGGAATTCATCATCCACACGCCGTTCCGCGGCGCGTGGAAGGACTACCTCGGCAACGCGGCGCTGCACGGCAAGGCCGCGACCGTGTTCGCCCAGCTCATCACCGGCGACGTCAATTACGGCGTGCACTGCTTCTTCGTCCCGCTGCGTGATGACGAGGGAGAGTTCCTCCCCGGCATCGGCGGCGAGGACGACGGCGTCAAGGGCGGCCTCAACGGCATCGACAACGGGAGGCTGCATTTCGACCACGTGCGCATCCCGCGCGAGAACCTCCTCAACCGCTACGGCGACGTCGCGGCCGACGGCACGTACTCGAGCGACATCGCAAGCCCTGGGCGGCGGTTCTTCACGATGCTCGGCGCGCTCGTCCAGGGCCGCGTCTCCCTCGATGGCGCCGCCACCACCGGCACCGCTGTCGCGCTCTACATCGCGCTCACCTACGCCAACCAGCGCCGCCAGTTCGACTCCGGCACCGGCACCGACGAGGTCGTGCTGCTCGACTACGGCAAGCACCAGCGTCGCCTGCTGCCGCTGCTCGCCCAGAACTACGCCCAGTTCTTCGCCAACGACGAGCTGCTGCGCAAGTTCGACGGCGTCTTCAGCGGCAGGAAGGACACGCCGGAGGAGCGCGAAGACCTCGAGACGCTCGCCGCAGCGCTGAAGCCCCTGTCGACCTGGAACGCCCTCGACACCATCCAGGAGTGCCGCGAGGCCTGCGGCGGCGCGGGCTTCCTCGCCGAGAACCGCCTGGTCGGGCTGCACCACGACCTCGACGTGTACGTCACGTTCGAGGGCGACAACAACGTGCTGCTGCAGCTCGTCGGCAAGCGCCTCCTCTCCGACTACGCCAAGCAGTTCAAGGGCAAGGATGCCGCGGCGCTCGCCCGCATCGCGCTCGGCCAGACCGCCGGCAAGGTGTTCCACGGTGCCGGTCTGCGCCAGTTCGGGCAGTCGGTCGCCGACTTCGGCTCGACCGCCCGTTCGGTCGAGCTCGGCCTGCGCGCCGACCACCAGCATGAGCTGCTCTCCGGCCGCGTGCAGCAGATGATCGCGGATATCGCGGGACGGCTGCGCCCGGCATCCAAGCTCCCGCGTGACGAGGCGGCGGCGCTGTTCAACGCCAACCAGTCCGAACTGATCGAGGCCGCCCGGGCACACGGCGAGCTGCTGCAGTGGGAGGCGCTCACCGACGCCGTCAACGCGATGGAACACGCCGGCACCAAGCAGGTGCTGACCTGGCTGCGCGACCTCTTCGGCCTCACGCTCATCGAGCGCCACCTCGCCTGGTACCTGATCAATGGGCGCCTCTCGGTGAAGCGCGCCACCGCCGTCTCCGCCTACATCGACCGCCTCTGCGCGCGGCTTCGCCCGCACGCGCAGGATCTCGTCGACGCGTTCGGCTTCGAGCCCGAGCACGTGCGGGCGCCCATCGCATCGGGTGCCGAGCAGGTTCGCCAGGCCGAGGCCGCCGGCTACCACGCCGCGCTGCTCGCCTCCGGCGAGGGCCCCGTCTCGGAGAAGTCGCTCAAGCACAAGTAGCCGGCGAGCGGGCTCACCCGGCCTAGGCTGACCGGGTGAGCCCCGACATCCGCCTCGGTCCGGACGACATCCCGCGCTGCGCGTGGGTCGGCGACGACGCGGAGTATCGGCGCTATCACGACGACGAATGGGGCACCCCGCTGCACGGCGATCGGGCGCTGTTCGAGAAGCTGAGCCTCGAGGGGTTTCAGGCGGGGCTCTCGTGGATCACCATCCTGCGCAAGCGCCCGAGATTCCGTGAGGCGTTCGCGGGGTTCGAGCCGGAGGCGGTGGCCGCGTTCGACGAGCCGGAGATCGAGCGGCTGATGGCGGATGCCGGCATCGTACGCAATCGCGCCAAGATCGAGGCGACGATCTCGAACGCGCGGCTCGTGACGACGCTGGGGCCGGGGGAGCTCGATGCGCTGCTCTGGTCGTTCGCACCCGTCGCGCAGCGGCCACGACCGGCCGGACTCGCCGACATCCCCGCGATCACGGCGGAGTCGAACGCGGCCTCGAAGGCACTGCGCAAGCGCGGATTCCGGTTCGTAGGACCCACCACGATGTACGCGCTCATGCAGTCAGCAGGCATGGTCGACGACCACGTCGCGGGATGCTGGTGCGCGACCGCCTGAACGGACCGCGCTTCGTCTCGTCGGCGGGCTATCCGCGGTCGGCGACGAGGAGCCGCGGCAGGGCATCCTTCAGCCAGGCCCCGAGGTGATCGACGGTCCAGCCGCGATCCACAGTGAAGGCCAGGTACGACTGCGGCGACAGAGTGGTGGCGAGGATGTCGGCGCCCTCCTTCACGCTCAGTCCGGCTCGCAGCGCGCCATGATCGGCGAGTGCCTGCACCATGCGGACACAGCCGTCGAGTCGCAGTGCCTCGCTCCGCACCCACCAGTCGGCGAGGTACGGATCCGACGCGTACGCGGATCGACCCGCATCACCGATCGCGGACGTGCGCTCGTAGACGGGAAGTGCGCCGTCCACCCAAAGTGAGAGCGCTTCGGCACCATCGGGCTCGGCCAGCGCGCGACCGTACGCTTCCGTTTCGTCGGGTGGCCCGATCTGACCGTCGCGCGTGCGCCCCAGCACGGCGTTGCCGACGAGCTCTTCGAGCAGGCCGGCCTTCGTGCGGAACCCGAGGTAGACCGTCTGAACCGCAACACCGGCTCGTTCGGCGATCGCGGCCATCGTCGTGTCGTGATAGCCGCGCTCGGTGAACTCGGCATGCGCGGCATCCATGATCCGCCAGCGGGTCTCGAGCGCCTTCTGCCGGCGCGACTCGCGATGAGCGGCCGCAGCGCCCGGCGTTCTGGTGCTGGGTGCGCTGGGTTCGGGAGGGGCGTCGCTCACACTCGACACTCTACTAGACAATCTCACTAGTGGAGGACTACAGTGACGCACTACAGGGAAATTCCTACGTCAAGGTCAGGAGACCGACATGCGGATTCTCATCGCCACAGTCCCGGCAGCGGGTCACTTCAATCCCCTCACCGGTCCTGCCGTACGCCTCGCCGAACTCGGCCACGACGTCCGGTGGTATGCGGGTCCCGAGTACGCGAAGCGGGCAGAGCGGCTCGGGATCGAGGTGATCCCTTACGACGAGGCCGTCGAGATCACTGCCGACAATGTCAATGCGCTGTTCCCGGAGCGCCAGAAGCTCAAAGGTCCGAAGGCGATCGAGTTCGACGGGGATGTGTTCTTCTCCCGGCCTGCCCAGGCGCAGTTCCGCGACATCCGCGATGCGCGGGCGCGATTCCCGTTCGACGCTCTCCTGATCGACGGCGCCTTCTACGCCGGCTACCTCGTGGCCAAGCGCCTGGATGTGCCCGTGTTCGTGATGGGGTCGATCGCTGCACCGACGCTCCGCGGGAAGAACGCGGTCACGCCGTTCTTCGGGTTGCGACCGCCGCGGACTTTCGTCGGTCGCATCGTCAACCGCGCGGCCCGCGCGATGGTCGTCTCCAGCAGCCGGAAAGGCGTGGCGACCTTCAATGGATACCTGGCGGAGGAGGGGCTGCCACCCGTCTTGGTCGAGGACTTCGTCGACTGCACGCAGCAGCCCGACGTGGCGCGACGCGTCTTCAACATCGGGCTCCCCGAGCTCGACTATCCCGACATCTACCTGCCCCCGAACACCGAGTGGGTCGGCGCGCTCCTTCCGCACCGTGGGGCAGCGACCGGGCCGCTCGACCCACGCATCGTGAGGCGGTCGGGTCGGGTGGTCGTGGTCTCGCAGGGAACCGTCGACAACCACGATCCCGGAAAGCTCATGATCCCGGCGATCGAGGCGTTCGCGGGCCGCGACCGGCTTCTCGTCGTCGTGACCGGCGGGGTCGGAACGGACGACCTGCGTTCCCGCTTTCCGCAGGACAACGTGCTGATCGAGGACTTCGTCGACTTCGACCTGCTCTTCCCGCACACCGAGCTCTACGTCACGAACGGAGGACTCGGCGGAGTGCTGCTCGCGCTGAGCCATGGTGTTCCCCTGCTGACGGCCGGAACACGCGAGGGCAAGGGCGACATCAACGCCCGGCTGGCCTACCGTGGGCTGGCCGTGGATCTGCGCACGGAGACCCCGTCTGCACGGGCGATTGCGCGGGGCGCCGACCGGGTGCTGAAGGACGCGGAAATGCAATCCCGGGTCGCCGTGGTGAAGGCGGCCCTGGCCGCCTACGACTCGGTCGGCATCATCGAGCACTCGATGCTCCAAAGCCTTCGGGTGGCTGATCCACCCCGAGATCACTAGAAGGAGGTTGCCGTGCGCAAGGCATTTCTGACCATCAACGCGCTGCTGACGCTGTCGCTCATCACACAGCTGTATCTCGCAGCGCTCGGGGTGTTCTCCAAGCCGGAGGACGACCTGTTCCGCTTCCATGCGATGAACGGGCGGTTCCTGCTTCCGATCCTCATCATCCTTTGGATCGTCTTCGGATTCCTCGCCCGAATCGGCCGAAGGAACATCGGGCTCACCTTCCTGGGCCTCCTGCTCCTGGCCATGCAGACCGGGTACTTCATCATCGCTGGGGCGTTGGGCGCGTCCCCGCCGCCCAACCCATCGACCCCGGGGGGAACATCGTTCATCCTCGCGCTGCACGGTCTCGGCGGAACGCTCCTGCTGCTGCTCACGATCTGGGTCTTCTTCCGGGTCAAGGGAATGGGGCCGATCGAGCGGCCGACATCCCTGGCGTCCACGGGGGACGAGTCGCCGATGGCGGTGCGGCCCTCTGGCGAACCGGCGCCGGCGGGCGAACCGCCACAGCCCGCGACGGCGCCCATCGCCTGACCCGTAGGTGAACCGGGGAGGTCCGCATGTCCGTGATTCTTCTCGGTCTCGGGTACCTTCTGCTCGCCGCCGTCGGCGCCGCGTGCTGGGGCCTCGCAATCGAGGGCGCTCGCCGTGATGCCGCAGACACGTCTGGATCCAGGGCAACGAGTCTCCTCGTCGCGGGTGGACTCGCCGCCCTCGCGGCCCGCTCGGCGGTGGCGTGGTTCCTCGCCCAGCCGGATCTGGGATTCGCGCAGGAGAAGGTGATCGTCGGGCTGCCGGTGAGTGCGGCGGCGTCGATCGTCGCGGCGACACTGTGGTGGATGCCTCGCCCCGGCGTGGCCGGGTCTGCTCGGCGTGACGGACTTGTCGCGGCTGCCTTCGCGGCCGCCGCCGCGGCGGCGGGTGCGGAGATCGTGCTCACCATTGCCGTGGGGGCACCGGTGGGACCTGCTGCGGCAATCGTCGTGATCGCCGCCGTCGTGGGGACTGGAATCGTGGCGGCGCTCGTGCGCTCGAGGCGATCCGGCGGATCACGACGACCCGCGCTTGCCGCGGGCGCCGCGGTCATCGCCCTGATCGCGGGCATCGGGGTCGTCGGGAACGTGACCGCATCGGGCGCGGGTGCATTGCAGACCGCCGGCTTCGGCCCCGCGGCAGCGCACGCGCATGGGGTCGGCAGCGCTTCCGCCCTCAGCCCGGGAGGGCGCCCGGTCACGGACCTGACGACGGCGCCAACCGAACCAAGCCGCCACGGCGAGACCATCGCGGTCGATCTGCGCGCTCAGCAGCAGGATGTCGAACTGCCCTCGGGCCGACTGGTCGAGGCCTGGACCTACGGTGGGCTCGCCGGTCCGGCGATAGTAGCCCGGGTCGGCGACACCCTGTCCGTGGACCTCTCCAACATCGATGTCGGCGTCGGCGCCACCGTGCATTGGCACGGGTACCCCGTTCCGAACGCCTTCGACGGCGTCGCAGGGGTCACACAGGACGCGGTGCGTCCAGGAGAGGACTTCCGTGCCGAGATCCTCATGACGCAGCCCGGCACCTACTGGTACCACACCCATCAGCGCGGGTCGCAGGGCGTTGTGCGCGGGCTCTACGGCACGCTCGTCGTGCTGCCGGAGACCGGCGCCACCGAAGACGTCGACCTGACCATGCCGGTCCACACCTTCTCGGGCACGGTCGTGCTGGGCACGAGCGACGTGCTCGAAGAGCAGGTCGTCCGTCCCGGTGACTCGGTGCGCCTGCGCCTGATCAACACCGACCAGACGCCGCAGACCTTCGCCGTGCAGGGCGCGCCGTTCCGCGTGGCTGCGCTCGATGGCATGGATGTCGCAACCGACGCCCTCATTGATCGATCGCTCGTCATCGCGGCGGGCGGTCGAGTCGACGTTGTGCTTGAGATGCCGGTCGCACCGGTGCGGATCGGGGTTGCGAGCGAACAGAGCGGGGGGTTCGGCCGGGTGCCGGCGGCGGGCACTGACATCCCCGCGCTGGTGATTCCTTCGACGGCCTTCGACCCCCTCAGCGACCTCATCGCGACCCCGCTCGATGCGGGAAATCCGCAGTCCCACGCCGCCGCGGCGATCGACCGCGCTCTGCACGGTGCGGGGTTCGATGTGGACCGGACGATGATCCTCGACAGGCTTCCGCGCTTCGTCGACGGCGTACCGACGTACGCGTACACGGTGGACGGCCGGGTGTATCCGTACATCGAGCCCACCATCGTGGACACGGGGGACACGGTTCGCGTGCGACTCGTCAACAGGACGTTCGAGACTCACCCGATGCATCCCCATGGGCACGCCGTGCGGGTGCTGTCGGTGAACGGTCGCGCGCCCGCGCAGCCGCTCTGGCTCGACACCTTCGACGTCGGGCCCGGCGAGGTCTGGGTGGTGGCGCTGTATGCCGATAACCCGGGATCTGGATGGATCACTGCCACAACCTGGAGCACGCGGCCCTCGGGATGGTGACGCACTTGGCCTATCGGGGGATCACCACCCCCTTCGATCACGGGGGACCTGCCGACAACGCCCCGGAATGACGTGCGCTGAGACTCGCTCAGGACCGCGCCGCCGTCAGCGCGGGACGTCCTTCAGGTGGCGCGCGCCATGGCGCAGCACCTTCACCACGACACCGCGCCGACTGAGTTCGGCCACCGTGCGGGTCTCCTCGTCGGTGTTGCGGCCGAGCGCGTGCACGTCGGTGACGACGAGCACATCGCCGTGGGTGAGCCGCCCGAACAGGCGCACCAGGCGCTCCTCCCAGGACTCGAGCGTCTCGGGCGCCGGGTGGCGGAACCCCCCGATCGGCACGCCGAATCGGGTGAGCTCATCACGCTGAACGGTCACCGACGGCATGTCGTCGCGAGAGACGACCAGCCCGACCAGACGCGCACCTGCGGGGCGGGCGAGCCACCAGTCCCGGTCGCGCTGCATCTCGGTGAAGCATTCGGGGCACTCGATCGCGGCGTGGGGCGCGCCCAGCGGGGGTGCTTCGGCGTGCACGTGTGTGGAATCCGTCGTATTCGTGGCATCCGCCATGTCCGCACCTCCGAGTCCATTGTGCACCGCGGCGCAGACGGCGTGAACGCGGCATCCGTCAGTCGTCGTCCCCGAGCCGCAGCTCGAGGCTGAGCTGATCCGCGTCGAGCTCGGCGAGCGCCCGGCGCAGCACCGCGGTGCTGTACGCGCCACCGGACGACAGCTCGGTGAGGCGCCGCCGCTGCGTCTCGATCATCGCGAGCCGCAGTTCGAGCGTGTCCTGCATGATCGCGCTCATGTCCTCGTCCGGCGGCTCGGCCATGCGCGCGCCGATGCGTTCGATCAGCTCAGGTGCGAACGCGGTGCCGTTGCGCTTGGTGAGGGAGTCGCCGAGGAGGGCGGATGCCGCGGCCTCCCGCAGCTCCTCGTCGAGGCGGGTCTGCTCGCTGCGGCTGACTTCGTCCGCAGCAGTGTCGTCGATTCCGAGCCGTCGCACCACCCACGGGAGGGTCAGCCCCTGCACCATGAGGCTGCCAACCGCGACGAGGAACGCGACGAACACGAGGAGCGGGCGCTCCGGTGCATCCGAAGGGAGCGTCTGGGCGGCCGCGAGCGTGACGACACCACGCATGCCCGCCCAGACGATGATCGTCCCGTGCTTCCAGCCCAGCGGCGATCCCTGGTAGTAGTCGATGTCGGCGAGGGCCCGCGTTGCCCGAGTGCGCATGGTCGACAGCCAGCGTTCACGCTGCTCCGGCTGCGGCGGGGGGAGCTCTCGCGCCGCCCGCCCACGGCGGGGGGCGTCCGGATCGGGCGGCTCCGCGGCGATCGATTCGATGCGCTCACTGAACGATTCCAGACGCGCGCGATCCCGGTGCCGGGCGCGCCTGCTCTGCAGCCAGACCAGGAAGGAGACGTAGGCCGCGCGCACGAGCATGATGATCGCGAAGGCGGCGACGGCGAGCCAGATGGCATGCCCGAGACCCTGATCGTCCTCGATGTTCTGGCGCAGCAGCTCCTTAAGCTCGAGGCCCATCAGGAGGAAGACCGCGCCTTCGAGCAGGAGCTCGATCGTGCGCCAGTTCAGCGCGTCCGACATCCGCTGCTCCGGAGTGAACCACCGGGCGGCGCCCTGGCCGGTCACGATGCCGGCCACCACCGCCGCGACGAGTCCCGAGCCGCCGAGCCGCTCGGTCGGCAGATACGCGATGAACGGGACGACGAAGCCGAGGGCGGTATTGGCTGCGGGGTTGTGCACGAGCGCGCGCAGGCGCAGATTCAGCCAGCCGACCAGGGCGCCGATCACGATCGCCACGAGGATGCCCCAGACGAAGGTTCCGAGGATGCCGCCCTCGGGCGCGTTCCCCGTGATCGCGATGGCGACGGCCACGCGAAGGATCACCAGGGAGGTCGCGTCGTTGAGCAGGCTCTCGCCCTCGAGCATCGTCACGACCCGCCGCGAAACACCGAGACGCTTCACGATCGAGGTGGCCACCGCGTCGGTGGGACTCAGGATCGCGCCGAGTGCGAGAGCGTAGTAGATGCCCAGGCCGGGGATCAGGGCGTTGAAGAAGAGTGCCAGGGCGACCGAGCTGAACAGCACGAGCAGCACCGACAGCCCCGCGATCGGGCCGAAGTCGCGACGGAATTCGATCGCCGGAAGCGAGACGGCCGCGGAGTAGAGCAGCGGTGGCAGGACGCCGACGAGGATGAGCTCGGGGTCGACCTCGATCGGCGGCACGAACGGGAACAGGCTGACCACGATCCCGACCGCGACCAGCAGCAGCGGGCCGGCGACCTTCGCCCGCGGTGCGACCGCCGTAGCGAGCGCGACGACGACGACCCCGAGGATCGCGATGACCAGGTACTCCATCTACGACAGCAGTCCGAGGTCGCGCACGGCGTCGCGTTCCGCCACGAGCTCGGCGATCGAGGCGTCGAACCGCGCACGGGAGCGGTCGTCCAGGCCGAGTCCCTCCACGATGCGGTAGCCGGAGCCGTCCGACGTCACCGGGAACGAGCAGACCAAACCCTCCGGAACCCCGTACTCGCCGTGGGAGACCACGGCGGCCGAGGTCGAGGCATCCGTCCCCCGCTGCTCGTCGCGCACATGCGCGATCGCCGCGTTGGCCGCTGAGGCGACCGACGACGACCCGCGCACCTCGATGATCTCCGCCCCTCGGCGGGCGACGCGCGGGATGAACACGTCATCCAGCCAGGTCACGGCAGCAGCGGTGCCGCCGAGCTTCGCAGCGAGCGCGTCGATGACCGGGACGCCCGAGACTGTCGCGTGCGAGACATCCGGGAACTGCGTCGCGGAATGGTTCCCCCAGATCGCGACCCCGCGCAGGTCGTCCGGGTGAGCGTCGAGAGCGGCCGCCAGCTGCCCGATCGCCCGGTTGTGGTCGAGTCGGGTGAGCGCGGTGAATCGCTCGGCCGGCACGTCGGGGGCGGATGCCGCGGCGATGAGCGCGTTCGTGTTGGCGGGGTTGCCCACCGCGAGGATCCGCACGTCGTCAGCCGCATGCGCGTTGATCGCAGCTCCCTGCGGTGCGAAGATGCCGGCGTTCGCCGCGAGAAGGTCGGCGCGCTCCATCCCCGGTCCGCGGGGGCGTGATCCGACCAGGAGAGCGACCCCGCACCCTTCGAAGGCGGCATTCGGATCGTCGAACACGTCGACGCCGGCCAGCAGCGGGAACGCGCAGTCCTGCAGCTCGAGGATCGCGCCCTCGGCGGCGCGCATTCCCTGTGGGATCTCCAGCAGCCTGAGCCGCACCGGGCGGTCCCGCCCGAGCATTTCGCCGGCGGCGATCCGGAACATCAGGGCGTACCCGATCTGCCCTCCCGCGCCGGTGATGGTCACGGTTTTCGGTGTGGTCGCCATGACGAGAGCCTATTCCGGTCGATTGCGCAAGGGGTCGGGCGTTTTCGGGGGTTGGTGAATCCCCCGCGGTACCGTGAAGCCATGACGTTCAACGACAACGCAAAGGTCGGGGGCAATACCGCGCGGCGACGTGGCCGCGGCGTCGCGATCGGCGGCGGTGCCGCCGGACTCGGCGTGATCGCGGTCCTCCTGCTCAATCTGCTCACCGGTGGCGACTTCTCGGGACTGCTCGGCGGCGGAGCCGCCGGCGGCGGCTCGGCACAGGATGAGGAGGTCCAGAACTGCGAGTTGGGGTCCGACGCGAACGCGCGCGACGACTGTCGGCTCGCTGCCGCGTCCCTCAACATCGACCAGTACTGGGCGACCGCCGTCGACGGCTACCGCAAGCCGCAGCTGATCATCGTCGACGTCGAGGCCGCGACCGGCTGCGGCACGGCCTCCAACGCGACCGGTCCGTTCTACTGCCCGCCCGAGGAGACCGTGTACGTCGATCCGACCTTCTTCGCGCTGCTGCGCGAGCGGTTCGATGCGTCCGCCGGGCCGCTCGCCCAGCTCTACGTGCTCGCCCACGAGTACGGACACCACGTGCAGAACATCACCGGGATCATGCAGGACCATCCCGACAACGGCACCGGCGAAGACAGCAACAGCGTGCGCACCGAGCTGCAGGCCGACTGCTTCGCGGGAGCCTGGGTGGCCCACGCCGGGGAGCAGAAGGATGAGAGCGGGGTCCCGTTCCTTCAGGCGCCGACCGAAGCGCAGGTGCGCGATGCGCTGGATGCCGCCGCCGCCGTCGGCGACGACCACATCCAGCGCGAGTCCGGTGCCCCGGTCAACCCGGAGGCGTGGACCCATGGATCGAGCGAGCAGCGGCAGCGCTGGTTCATGGCGGGGTATCAGGGGGGCCCCGGAGCCTGCGACACTTTCGGTGTGCAAGGAAATGAGCTGTGAGTCCACCGGCGCACCTCGACGACATCCTCTATCCGCCGATCGAACCCTATGAGACCGGCGAGCTCTTCGTCGGCGACGGCAACCGCGTCTACTGGGAGCAGAGCGGCAACCCCGACGGCAAGCCGGTCATCTTCCTGCACGGCGGACCCGGCGCGGGCACCTCGCCCTGGCACCGGCGGTTCTTCGACCCGGAGCGGTATCGGATCATCCTCTTCGATCAGCGCGGGTGCGGGCGCTCCACGCCGCACGCGAGCGAGCCGGACGCCGACCTCCGACACAACACGACCTGGCACCTGGTCGGCGACATGGAGCTGCTCCGCCGCAACTTCGGAATCGATCGCTGGCAGGTGTTCGGCGGATCGTGGGGGAGCGCGCTGGCGCTCGCCTACGCGCAGGCTCACCCCGAGGCGGTCAGTGAGATCGTGCTGCGCGGCATCTTCACGCTCCGTCGCTTCGAACTCGAGTGGTTCTACGAGGGCGGAGCCTCGGTGATCTTCCCCGACCTCTGGGAGGACTTCCTCGCTCCGATTCCAGTGCTCGAGCGGTCGCACCTGATCGAGGCGTACGCGCGGCGCCTCGCCGACCCCGATCCCGCGATCCACGGGCAGGCAGGGCTCGCCTGGACGAGGTGGGAGGCGTCGACGCTCACGCTGCTGCCCGACCCCGACCTGGTCGCCACGATGACGGAGCCGGCGGCGGCGACCGCATTCGCCCGCATCGAGAACCATTACTTCTTGCACGGCGGCTGGTTCGACGAGGGGCAGCTGATCGCGGGCGTGGACGCGATCCGCGACATCCCCGCCGTCATCGTCCAAGGCCGCTACGACGTATGCACGCCCCCGATGACGGCCTGGGAGCTGCATCGGGCCTGGCCGGAGGCCGAGCTCGTCATGATCGCGGATGCCGCGCACTCGGCGTCCGAGCCGGGCATCGCCGCTGCGCTGCGCGCGGCGACCGACCGGTTCGCGTCTTCCCCGGCCGATCCGGCTGTTCACCAAGAGCACCCTGCGGAGTAATGGCCTCATCCGCCAGGATGAGCCCATGGACACCGAACTGACCCCTGTCTTCGATCGACCGGTCCGCGGCAGCGCGTCGGCTCATGAGCGCCTGGGCCCCGACGAGCTTCTCCCGCAGACCGCCTATCAGATCGTCCACGACGAGACGATGCTCGACGGGAACGCCCGTCTGAACCTCGCGACGTTCGTCACGACGTGGATGGACGAGTACGCCAACCGTCTCTACCAGGAGACGTATGACAAGAACATGATCGACAAGGACGAGTACCCGTCCACGGCGGCTGTCGAAGACCGGTGCTGGCGGATCCTCGCCAACCTGTGGAGCGTCCCGACCGCGGAGGGCGCGATCGGCACGTCCACGACCGGCTCCAGCGAGGCGTGCATGCTCGGCGGGCTCGCCTTCAAGCGGCTCTGGCAGCATCGGCGCCGCGCCGAGGGCGCCTCGACCGAGAAGCCGAACCTCATCATGAGCTCGGCAGTCCAGGTGTGCTGGGAGAAGTTCTGCAACTACTGGGACGTCGAGATGCGGCTCGTCCCCGTCAGCGAGGAGCACCCGGTGCTCGACGGGTTCGAGCTGGAGAAGTACATCGACGAGAACACGATCGGCGTGGTCGCGATCATGGGCGTCACCTACACCGGCGCCTATGAGCCGGTCGCTCAGATCGCCGCGAAGCTGGATGAGATCCAGGCGACGACGGGGTTCGACATCCCGATCCATGTCGACGGAGCCTCCGGGGCGATGGTCGCCCCCTTCCTGCAGCCCGATCTGGAATGGGACTTCCGGCTCGAGCGCGTGCACTCCATCTCCACGTCGGGACACAAGTACGGCGGGGTGTACCCGGGGCTCGGGTGGGTCGTCTGGCGCGAGAAGAAGTGGCTCCCGGAGGACCTCATCTTCCGGGTGAGCTACCTCGGCGGCGACATGCCGACGCTCGCGCTCAACTTTTCGCGGCCCGGTGCGCAGGTGCTCCTGCAGTACTACCTGTTCCTCCGGCTCGGCGTCGCCGGGTATACGGCGGTCCAGCAGGGATCGCAGGATGTCGCAGTGCACATCTCATCCGAGATCGCGAAGATGGGCCCGTTCATCCTGCTCAGCGACGGGACGGACATTCCGGTTTTCGCGTGGACGCTCAAGCAGGGCTACACGCAGAACTGGAACCTGTACCACCTGAGCGATCGCCTGCGCATGCGGGGCTGGCTCGTGCCGGCCTATCCGATGCCGGAGGATCTCCAGCAGATCATCGTGCAGCGGATCGTCGTGCGCGAAGACCTCAGCATCGACATGTCCGACAAGCTGCTCGCCGACATCCGCAGCGAGGTCGCCTACCTCAACCTGCTCGAGTCGCCGATGCCGGTCGAGGGCCAGCGGCCGAGCTTCACGCACTAGCGGGCGCCCGCGGCTCGGATCAGCGCTCCTGCGGGAATCTGATCCGATCCGCGGGGTTTCGATACGGGCGCCTTCGGCGGCCTACTCAACCTTGCCCCGGATCGCATCAACGCGGGCTTCGCTCGCATTGATCCGATCCGCGGCAACCTCGCCGATGACGATCGCGGGCGCGTTGGTGTGCCCGCGGATGATGTTCGGCATGACGGATGCGTCGGCCACGCGCAGCCCGTCGACTCCGCGCACCCGCAGGTCGGCGTCGACGACGGAGGCGGCATCCGTCCCCATCCGCGCCGTGCCGACCGGGTGGTAAAGAGTGTGCGAATGGCGGCGGAGCGAGAGCTCGGCACGCTCTTCCGGCGTCATCCGCTCGCCGCCCTCCGGGCGGATCCAGCCACCCGTCAGCACTGCGCGGAGGGCCTCGGTGTCGATCAGGCGCTCGCACTCGGCGAGGCCGGCGAGCAGGGTCTGCTCGTCGATCCCGTCCGCATCGGTGAGGTAGCCCGGGTCGATCACCGCCTTCGCCGCGGGGTCGCCGGAGGCGAGCCGGATCGTGCCGCGGCTGCGCGGCCGGATGAGGATGGCGCCGACGGTGAGGCCTTCGCCCGGCACCGGCACCAGTCCCTCATCGACGTAGGGGGCCGCGGCGAAGATGATCTCGATGTCCGGCAGCTTCGCAGGCATCCCGGCGCGATCGGCCACCGCGGTGCGCACGAAGCCGTACGCCTCGGCGACATTCGAGGTGAGCATCCCACGGCGCGCGGTCACGTAGCGCGCGAGCTGGCCGACCTGCTCCGCGCCGTACAGCGTGCCGCCCTTGGCGGCCGGAGCGAGCCCGGCGACGAGATGGTCCTGCAGGTTGCGGCCGACCTCGGGACTGTCGACGAGGAGCGGGATGCCGTGCTCAGCGAGATGCTCGGCCGGTCCGATGCCCGACAGCATGAGCAGCTGCGGGGTGTTCACCGCGCCACCGCAGAGGATGACCTCCCGATGGGCGAGCGCCTGGCGCGTGACGCCGTCGATCTCGACATAGACCCCGGTCGCCCGGGGCGCGGCTCCGCCGTCGGTCGCCGAGCCTGTCGAGGCGCCGAACGTGACGCGGCGCACCAGCGCTCCCGTGACCACACGGAGGTTGCGCCGCTTCGCCGCCGGCCGCAGGTATGCATCCGCGGTCGAGGCGCGGCCTCCGCGGTGCTGCGAGACCATCGTCTGCGAGAAGCCCTGACCCTCCGCAAGGTTGGGGTCGGTCACCGGGAGCCCCGCTTCCCGCACCGCCTCGAGGAAGACCGCCGTGTGCGGTCGGGGGTCGCGCTGGTGCTCGATCGACAGCGCACCGTCAGCACCCTGGGTCTCATCGACCGGGTCTTCGGTGCGCTCGACGCGCTGGAAGTAGGGGAGCAGCGAATCCCACGACCAGGCCGGGCCCGCGGCATCCGCCCACTCGTCGTAGTCGGCCGCGAAGCCGCGCACCCACATCATGGCGTTGAGCGACGACGACCCGCCGAGAGTCTTGCCGCGCGGCCAGAAGATCGTGCGATCCTCGAGCGCCGGCTGGGGGACCGTGTCGTAGTTCCAGTCGTATGGCCCGCGGAAGAGCTTCGAGAACGCGGCCGGGACGTGCAGCTCGAGCGCCTTGTCGGGCCCGCCCGCTTCCAGAAGCAGAACGGTCGTCGCCGGATCCTCGCTCAGCCGCGCCGCCAGTGCGGCACCGGCCGAGCCCGCTCCGACGATGACGTAATCGGCGGTGAGGGCGTCGGGGCGGCTCACCGCGGGCTCATGCCCGGAACGCCTGCGTGAGGGTGACCATGAGCTTCGCCCAGTTTCCGGTCATCCGGAATCGGGTGAACCCCTCGCTGACTGCTGCGCCGGTGCGGGAGGTCACGAACCACGGCGGCTTCGGCAAGACGGAGAACGTTCCCTTGCCTGCGATCGCGGTGGACGAGCGTGGGAACGGGCGGAACGGCCCGCGGGTGACGGATCGCTCGACGCGGTCGAGCAGCAGTGCGTTGTGGACGATGCCCATGCCGCTCTGCACGTCGTCGATCGTCCCGCCGGGGAACGCGCCCCAGCTCATCGTCGGCGTGAGGAAGATGAACGCGGTCCAGGCGTTGACCGCGATGCCGCCGTACCGGAGGGCAACGAGCGCCCGCTCGAATCCGTCGCCGAGGGCAGCCTCGGTGACCGGGTCGATGAGGACGTTCGCACCAAGGGTGCCGGTGAGTTTGTCGTTGGCGTGCGCGACGGCGCGATCGAGGAACTCCTGGCCGTTTCCGGCAAGCTCGACGATGCCGAGCACGGGGGCGAAGTATTCGGTCGTCTCCAGCGCGGTCGCGTCGTCACCCGCGCCGACCTCGACGATCGCCCTGGTGCCGTCGGCCGACCAGGCTGCCTCGGGATAACTGGATGCCGCGGCCGCCAGACTCGCGTCCGCCTGGGGGTACCAGACCGACCGCCGCGGAGCTGCATCGTATGCCGTGCGCAGCGCGGTGAGGAACGCCTCGCGCTGCGGCCAGTCCGAGCTCAGGAGGACGACCTGCCCCGCGATGCAGTTGTGGCCGCTGTTCTGCAGCCGCATGGTCGCGACATGCTCGGCGTGATACCGCAGATCCGCGTCGGACCACTGTCCGGGCACGATGATGATCGGCGAAACCCCGCCGAGCTCGGCGGTGATCGGCTTGTCGAGCTGCGGGGTGCCGTCCTTGCGGCGGCGCGCTGTGGCTGCGGCGCCCGCGCCCGACGCGGGGCCCCACACGATGGTGTCGAACGTGCGCGCCGCACCGGTGATGTGCACGTGGTCGATGCCCGGGTGTGCGGTCAGATGTGCGCCGACCTCGCCCCCGCCGCGGACAATCCGGAGGAAGCCGAACTCGATGAGCGGCGCGAATCCGCGCTCGAACACCGGTACCAGGACGTCCTGGGTCGGGTTGACCTTGAGGATCACCGTGCGGTTGGCCGCGAGCAGCTCGTACAGCACATCGAGGACCGGGATGGAGGTGACGTTCCCCGCTCCGAGGACAAGCCCGACGCCACCGGACCGGGTCGGCGTGAGCTGCCCAAGGCCGGCCGTGCCCCGCGCTTCGCGCTCGGTCACGCCCGGCTCGAACCACACCTCGCCGGTGTAGCCCGACAGCAGCAGGCTGTCCACCGGGGTCAGCGGGAACACGTGCGCCCGCACCCGGTTGTGCGAGGCATCCGTCTTCACTCCATCGAGGGGGCTGCCGCCCTTCGCGAGCTTGCGCAGCGAGTCGCGGTAGGCGTCCAGCGCGACCAGTGTCGCGTAGGGACCGCCGAGCCACTCCTCGCCACGGAGCGGATGCCCCGGCTCGATGCCCTTCGACGTCGAGGCGACATCGGCCCACTCCTCGGCGACGGACGACACCGTGTCGTGTAGGCGCTCCATGAGCCGGGTGCGCTGGTCGAGGGTCAGGTGGGTCCAGGTGTTTGCGCCGGCACGAAGATCCGCGACGGCGGCATCGAGCGCTTCGTGAAGGGGCGCGGCGGGCGCGTGCGCCTTCTGGCGGGGCTTGGCGGCCTTGACGGCAGGCGCGTCGGTGGCTTCAGCGGTGGGCGGCACGGCGCTCTCCTTCGTGCGGGGGGTGGGTAAAGCCTACGTCGTGCGACTGCGCGGAGCCTGGGACCGAGTCCCGGCGCTCGTGCTACCGAGTTCCGGCGTCGATGTCGGCGCGGCGCAGTCGGTAACGGCCCAGCGTGAGCAGGCTGAGCGCGATCAGGACGGCGGGGGCCAGGCTGAAGCTCAGCACGATGCCGGCGACCGCGGCGTCGGGCTGGGTCACCGCCTGGTTCGCGGTCGAGGACACGTAGCCGGTGACGGCGAGGATGATCGCGAGCGTCGTCGCGCCCAGCGCGAAGCCGATCGTCTCCCCGGCGGTCCACAGCCCGCTGAAGGCGCCGGCGCGACCGGGGCCGTGGGTCTGCTCGTCGTGCGAGATGACGTCGGGGAGCATGGCCATGGGCAGCGACTGCATGCCGGCGTAGGCGATGCCGGCGAGTCCGACGGGCAGGTAGACCCACTCGCCCGGCGCCCACAGCAGGCCGAGGATCGACAGCGCCGCGATGGCGAAGATGACGCTCGCGATCGCGAACGCCCGCTCCTTGCCGATGCGCCGGGCGACGACTCCCCACACCGGGGCGGCGAAGAGCGCGGGCGCGATCAGGGCGACGAACAACAGCGTGACGGCTGCCTCGGAGTGCAGCACCCAGGTGGCGACGTACTGCGCGCCGGCGAGCATGAGGCCGGTCGCCAGAGCCTGTAGCACGAAGGTGGCCAGCAGGGCCCGGAACGGGGCGCTGCGGCGGAAGGCGCGGATGCTCGCGGCATAGTGCTCGCGGATTCCCGCAGTCGACTCGGATTCAGGCTCGACCGCCGGGGCGGCAGAAGTCGCCCGCACCGGTCGGCGGGCGACCGTCGTCGCGATGAGCATGCCGACGGCGATCGTGATGCCCGCGACGATGCCCATCACGAGGTAGCCGGTCACCGGATCTCCGGTGGCACTGCGCAGCGCCGGACCGCCTGCGCCGAAGAGCAGGATCGCGAACGTGAGCACGACCACCCGCCAGGTGAGCAGGCGCGTGCGCTCGTCGTAGCTCGGGGTGAGCTCGGCAGGCAGAGCGATGTAGGGCACCTGGAAGAGGCTGAACGCGGTCGCGGTCGCGGTGAACGCGATCAGCACCCAGAGCCCGCCGACGACCGGGCCGACGGCCGGCGGCACGGCGAAGGTCAGCGCGAAGAACAGCGGCAGCGCGAGCGCACCGATCAGCATGAGCCGACGTCGACTGCCACGGCGGGCGAGGTCGCGATCGGTGAGCGCGCCGATGACCGGGTCGATGATGACGTCCCAGACCTTCGCGATGGTGATGACCGAGCCGGCGACGAGGGCGGCGACGCCCAGCGAATCCGTCAGGTAGTAGGTGAGCACCAGACCAGGGAGAGTGGCGAATCCCCCGGTGCCGAGGGAGCCGATCGCGTAGCGCGCGATCGTCCCCGGTGACAGGCGATGGGAGGTGGATGCCGGCGCTTCGGGCGCGCGAGAAGCGTCAGTGCTCATCAGGACAGTGTAGGTCGGGCGATGCGCGCGCCCTGGCGCCCGGATGGGGTGCCGGGCGGGGCTATTGGGCCCGCATCGCCCTCGCGATCGCCTGGATGCCGTCGAGGGTCTCGGCGAAGCTCGTCGTCAGCGGCGAGAGACCGATCCGCAGCCCGTCGGGGTCGCGGTAGTCCGGGATGACATCGCCCTCCCAGAGCCGTGCCGTCACGGCGCGCATCGAGGGATGGGAGAGGGTCACATGTCCACCGCGCCGAGCCTCGTCGCGCGGGGACGCCACCGTGACGCCCAGCGGAGCGAGCAGCGCGTCCGAAGCGCGGAGTGCGAACCCGGTGAGCGCCACTGATTTCTCGCGGATCCGGCCGATCCCGGCATCCGCGATCAGCGCGAGCGTCTCCTGGAGGGCGAGCATCCCCACGATGGGCGGCGTGCCCGACAGGAAGCGGCGCATCCCGTCGGCGGGACGATAGGCCGGCCCCATGGCGAAGACGTCGGCGGTGCCCATCCAGCCTTGGATCGGCTGGGCGAGCCGGTCCTGATGGCGGGCCGCCACGTAGGCGAAGGCCGGTGAGCCGGGGCCGCCGTTGAGGTACTTGTAGGTGCATCCGACGGCGAGATCGAAGCCCCAGTCGTCGGCCTCGACGGGCACCGACCCGGCGGAGTGACAGAGATCCCAGACGATCAGGGCACCGGCTTCGTGGGCGATCGCGGTGAGGGCTGCGGCGTCGGCGAGGTAGCCCGAGCGGTAGGCGACATGGCTGAGCAGCACCACGGCCGTCTCGTGGCCAACCGCGACCGACAGCGCGGCGGCGTCGACACCGGCCGCGCGGTCGACCTCGATCCACCGCACGCGCCCACCGCGCTCTGCGGCGATCCCCTCGACGAGATAGCGGTCGGTGGGGAAGTTGTCGCGGTCCACGACGATCTCGCAGCGCGCCGGATCGAGTGCCTGCTGCGCGTCGAACGCGGCGCGCACCAGCTTGTACAGCAGCACCGTGGTCGAGTCTCCGACGACGGTCTGGCCCGGCGCGGCGCCGATCACCGCGCGTCCGATCGTGTCGCCGATCTCGAACGGCAGGCGCATCCAGGACTCGTCCCAGCCGCGGATGAGGCGCCCGCCCCATTCCTCACGCACGAACCTGTCCAGCCGCTCCGCGGTCGCCACCGGCGGCCGGCCGAGGGAGTTGCCGTCGAAGTACACCAGGGGCGTCTCGGCGCCGACGAAGCGGGAGCGGAACGATCGCAGCGGGTCGGCGGCGTCGAGGGCGGATGCCGCTGCGCGGAGTGCGGCGACATCGATGATCGGGCTCGTGCCGGCGTCAGTGCTCATCGTGCACGAGCTCTTCCTCGGGCACCACGGTCGCTCCCGCCAGCCACGCGGCCACTTCCTCGAGCGACTTCGGTACGGCGCCGGGGATGAACGTCGCGACGGCGTGTGTGCCCCCGCTGCCGGGCCAGGGGTCGGTGAGAGCGTCGACGAGTGCGCTGCCGCGCACTCCCGCAGCGTCCAGGGCGGCGAGCTCTGCGAGCTGGATGCCGGGCACGCGGTCGCCGTTGCCGAGATCCGTGCCGTAGAGCACTCGGCCGCCCGCTTCCACGAAGGCGGCCAGATTCGCCTGGGCAGTCGCCGTCGCGCCTGCGTCGTCTGCATGGATCGACAGCGTCGAGATCCAGCGCTGCCCGGCGGCCGCGGCACGCGCGAGGGCGTCGGGCGAGACGAGTTCCGAGAACGGCGTGTGCGCGAGCACGTCGACCCCCTCGGCGATCGCGAGCTCCGTCATTCCGGCGCCCTCGACGTGCGCGACGACCGGCAGCCCCCGCTCGCGAGCGGCGGCGACGATCGCGCCGAGGGTCGCTGTGTCGAACACCGGCCCGACCGACGCGTTGAGGGCGACCTTGATGACGGATGCCCCGAACACCGCCTGCTCGTCCACCGCGGTGGCGGCGCCTCCGGCGACGCCGGCGTGGGTCGAGGCATCATGCACCTCCCGAGCGATCGCCGGCGGCGCCCACGACCGCCCGACCGGGTAGCCGCCCGGGGCGGTCAGGAGCGCCCCCGCATACGCGATCCGCGGAAAGCCATCGCGCGGACGGCGTGCGAGTTCCACCGGGTCGCCGCCCAGGTCGATGGCCGCCGCGATGCCGTGCGAGGGGAGTGCCTGCACGTCGATCAGGTGGAGGTGCACGTGATGGTCGGTGAACGGGGGGAGCGCGACCCCGTGCTCACCGGTGATCGCCCGCCGGCAGAGCGCGGCCGTGGGGCCGAGGAGCGCGCGGAGGGCGAAAGGGTCAGGCTGCGGCATCCGTCATGCTCCTGTCGTGGTCCCGCCGATTTCCGTTCGCACGGCGAACAGTTCCGGGAAGAACGTGAGCTCCAGTGCGCGCTGCAGGAACGGCACGCCGCTCGAGCCGCCGGTCCCGGTCTTGAAGCCGATGATGCGCTCGACGGTCTTCAGGTGACGGAAGCGCCACAGCTGGAAGTTGTCCTCGAGGTCGACGAGCTCTTCGCAGGTCTCGTACGCGGCCCAGTGCTCCTGGGGGTTCTCATAGATGGCGGCGAAGACCGGTACGAGGGCGGGCGTGAAGGTCCATGCCTGGGTGACGTCCCGTTCGAGCACGTCGGCCGGGATCGGATAGCCGGCGCGCGCCAGCATCCGCAGGAACTCGTCGTAGAGGCTCGGCGCCGAAAGCGCCGCACTCACCAGGGCATGCGCGGCGGGATCGGAGGCGAATACACGGAGCATCCCGGCATTCTTGTTGCCGAGCGTGAACTCGACGGCCCGGTACTGCGCGGACTGGAAGCCGCTCGCGTTGCCCAGCACCCCGCGGAACTGCGCGTACTCAGCCGGCGTGAGGGTCGCCAGGACCGACCACTGCTCGGTCAGGGTGCGCTGGATGTGCTTGACCCGCGCGATGCACTTCAGCGCCGGGGCGAGCTGGTCGTCGCGCAGCAGTCCGCAGGCGGCAGACAGCTCGTGCAGCACGAGCTTGAGCCACAGCTCGGTGGTCTGGTGCTGCACGATGAACAGCAGTTCGTCGTGGTGCTCCGGGCTGGACAGCGGCCGCTGCGCGGACAGCAGTGTGCCGAGGTCGAGATAACCGCCGTAGGTCATGCGATCGGTGAAGTCGGTGACGACCGATCCCTCGATCGCCCGTGTGTTCCGCTCGACGCCATCGCCCACGGCTTCAGCCTAGTGAGCGCCTCGAGCGCGCGCGGGGAGCTCCGACCGGATGCCGCGGCCGGTCAGCCGATCAGGCTGACGACAGCGTCCAGGCCCATCCCGTAGTTGATCCGCACCACCGGAAGGGCGAGTTTGTCGGTGCCGATCGAGACGTAGCCCGGCTCGATCGTTCGCGCCATCTCGAAGCCCGCCTGAGTGACGCCCTGCTTCGCCGTGTCGTTGTAATGCCCGTAGGGGTAGGCGATGACTTCCTTGACGCCCAGGATCGCGGCCGAGGCCTCGAGGTCGGCGGCGATCTGGTCAGCCGTCCAGTTGACCATCCGGCCCTTGCCGTTGTCGCCCGCCTGATGCATGTCGTGCGTGTGCGAACGCCGCAGGACGTACACGTTCGGCGGCGGATCCTGGCGGTAGGCGGTGATCATGAAAGACGTCGTCAGCACGCGGTACTTCTCGACGACAGGTGCCGCCAGGTCGAACCAGGTCTGGTCGGCATCGTCGTCGGTGACGATCACCGAGTGGTTGGGCAGGAAGAGCCGCCCGTCGATGAACGCGGCGAGTTCATCCCAGGTGGGCAGGTAGAAGCCACCGGTCGCGATGTGGTTCATGTGCGCGTCGAAGTCGCCGATGTACGCGTAGTTGCCCCGCAGCCAACCGTCCTCGCCCTCAGGGCGGGTCGTGAACTGGTGGTACATCATGATCGGGATCCGCGCGTTCTCCGCCGCGTTCGCCTCGGGGGTGGTCCACGCTCCGTAGAGCGTCAGCTCACGGCCCGGGCATGCGACGGGCTTGGAGCCGTTCACGCGGCCCGCGACTGCCAGCGCCGCGGCATCCGTCGGCGTCCCGTACCAGCCGGCGAAGACGGCACCTGCGCGCGCGGGGATCGGCAGCCCGGCGTAGAGGGCGCCCTGTGTCTGGAGCTGCGGTGCGTCCGCGATCGCGTCGCCCGCGAAGCTCACCGCGCACGCGTTCGGATCCGTGGTGGTCGCCAGCAGCTGCTCGGAGGGAGTCAGCGGCGTCGGCGTCGGGGTGGGCGTGGCAGACGGGGAGGCGGATGCCTCGGCATCCGGTGGTCCCGGTTCGGCGGCGCAGGCGGCGATTCCGGTGAGCAGCAGGGCGACCGCCAGGATGGCCGGAATGCGCGCGGCACGGCGAAGGAGAATTCGCGCGCCGGCGCTGGTCTGGTCGTTCACGGCATCGTTTCCCCGGTGAGGCGTATGCCGCCCCCAGCGGACACGCGATACCGCCAGAGTACCCGTGTGCGCGGGTCAGACGATCGCGAGCTCGCGCAGCTTCGCCTCGACGTCGGCGTTCGACGGTTCGACGTGGTGGCTCGCGTCCGGGTACACCACGACCGGGATCTGGGTGCGGCCGGAGATCTCACGCGCCACATCAGCGGCGGCCGGGTTGGCGATCAGGTCCACGTACTCATAGGCGACGCCGAGAGTGTCGAGCTGCTTCTTGGTGCGGACGCAGTCGCGGCACCAGTCGGCGCCGAACAGGGTGATCGAGGGAGCGGAAGTCATCCCTCCATTCTCCCGTATGCCGCCTGAGCGACTCCCGCATGTGCCATGAAGTGGACAGACCCCGGCGCCCGCGTTCCTGAGCGATTTCGATGGATTCTCCTGGCGCTTTCCGTCGGGCGACACGCCGTGCGACCATGGGTGCGCAGTGCAACTCTCGATCATCGTCCCGACCTACAACGAAGCTCCGAACATCTCGGAGCTGGTTCGGCGTGTCTCGGCGGCGGTCGACGGGATCGATGCCGAGGTCATCTTCGTCGACGACAGCACCGATGACACCCCCGAAACCGTCCGGGCAGTCGCCGCCACTGCGGCCCTCCCGGTGCGTCTGATCCATCGCGACAAAGGCAAGGGCGGCCTCGGCGGCGCTGTGCTCGAGGGCTTCGCCGCAGCCGAGTCAGATGTGTGCGTCGTCATCGACGGCGACCTGCAGCATCCACCCGAGGAGATCTCCACGCTCTGGCACCGCTACGCGCGCGGAGACGTCGACATCGTGGTGGCGTCGCGCTACACGAGCGGCGGAACGGCGGGCGGGCTCGCGGACCGCACGAGGGTGCTTGTCTCAAAGGTCTCGACGGCGCTCACGCGGGCGATGTTCCCGATCCGGCTCAAGGACGTCAGTGACCCGATGACCGGGTTCTTCCTCGTCGACCGACGCGTGGTCGACCCGGAGGCGCTCACCCCCCGTGGCTTCAAGATCCTGCTCGAGATCCTCGCCCGCACGAATGTGCKGATCGCCGAAGTGCCGTTCACGTTCGCCGATCGCCACGCCGGCGAGTCCAAAGCATCGCTGCGACAGGGAGTGCACTTCGTCACCCAGCTCACCGCGCTGCGCTTCGGGAAGATGTCCCTGTTCGCTTTCATCGGAGCGCTCGGCGCCGTGGCCAACCTCGCGATCATGTGGGGTCTCACCCACGTCGGCGTCGAGTACATCGTCGCTGCGATCATCGCGGCGGAGACGACGATCCTCGGCAATTTCCTGCTGCAGGAGCGCTTCGTATTCCAGGACATGCGCGGCGCGGCATCCGGTGTCGGGTCGCGGTTCGCGAAGTCATTCGCGTTCAACAACGCGGAGGCGCTCGTCCGCATCCCGATCATCGCGTTGATGGTGGAGAGCTGGCACTTGTCGAGTGTGATCGCGGCCGCAATCACTTTGATCGTCGCCTTCTTCGCAAGATTCGTGTTCCACTCGCTCGTTGTCTACGCCCCCGCCGAGCCGGGTATCGCGCCGAGCCGGGCACGCCACCTGGTCGAGGAGCTCGACGCCCAGGCCATGCAGCCAGGAGAGCTGTAGTCGCAGAGACTCTCGCGCAAATCACCCGCGAGGGAGCAGGCCGCACGCCTGCATCGGCCGGACAATGGCGCAATGACAGATGCGACGCACCCGAGCGCCGAACCGACGCCTCCCCGGGGAGACACCCCCGCGGAGGGTGCCGGGCCCGCCCCGGAGCTCGCCGCTCCGGCCCCGCGCGAGCCGATATGGCAGAAGGTGCTCGCCGCGATCGAGCGGCCGGGCACGGCCGGATTCCTCGCCACGATCGGTGTGCTGCTCGCACTCGTCCTCGGCGGCGCGGTCCGCTCGATCACGCTGATCCTGATCTACATCGTGCTTGGGCTGTTCCTCGCCCTCGCGCTCGACCCGATCGTGCGGATGCTCGAGCGGCGCGGCCGGAAGCGCGGCACCGGGATCACGCTCGTCTTCGCGGGCTTTCTCGTCATCGTCGGGTTCTTCACGATCTTCCTGCTGCCTCCGGTGGTCAATCAGATCGGTCAGTTCATCGCCACAGCACCCGAGGCGATCCTCGGGGTGCAGGAGGGGGAGTGGTTCGCGCAACTGACTCCCGACGCGCAGGCCGCCGTCTCGGCCGCGCTCATCGAACTGTCTGCCACGCTTTCCAGCCCCGAGTTCATCGCCGCGATCGGCGGCGGGGCGCTCGCGCTCGGCCTCGGACTCGTCTCATTCATCACCGGCGCCATCATCGTCATCGCGCTGACGCTGTACTTCCTCGCGTCGCTGTCGGACATGAAGAACGCGCTCTACGCCCTGGCGCCCGCCCGCAACCGGCCGCGCCTGGCCGACATGACTGAGCGGGTCACCGCTTCGGTGGGCAGCTCGATCATCGGGTCGGTCATCCTGGCCGGCCTCAACGCCGGCACCGTCTTCGTGCTGCACTGGGTGATCGACCTGCCGTTCGCCGCCCTGATGGCGGCCGTCGCGTTCGTGATCACGCTGATCCCGCTGTTCGGTTCGGTGATCTTCCTGGTGATCGGCAGCGTCGTGGCCCTGTTCACGAGTCCCACCCAGGCGCTCATGTTCGCGATCGCGTATCTGATCTACATCCAGATCGAGTCGTACATCCTGAGCCCGCGCATCATGAACAGGGCGATCTCCATCCCCGGAGTGCTCGTGCTCATCGGCGCCATGGTCGGCGGCACGCTCCTCGGAGTCCTCGGCGTGCTCCTGGCACTGCCGACGATGGCGATGATCCTGCTGATCATCCGCGAGGTGTGGGTGCCGAAGCAGGACCTCAAGGTGTGACATCACTCGCGGGCAGGCGTATGTGAGAATCCGACGCATACGATCGCTCCGGCGCGTTGGAGCGCGGAGGGTTTGCTCGGCAAACGGAAGACGCATCGCGGATCCGCCCCAGCAGGACGTCTATCTCGATGATCTGCGGCTCGACGTCGCACCATTCATCCCGCAGAATGCCGGCCCGGTGCTCGACGTCGGATGCGGCAAGGGCGGCTTCGGGCGCACGCTGCGCGACGCACTAGGACCCCAGGTCCGGACCGCCGGCATCGTGGGCATGAGACTGTAGAGTCACCGTATGTGGGGCATGGCGGCCGTGTCCGGCCGATGCGGAGGTCCTTCCCTCCGGGTTGCTCTGTTCGTCCTCGCCCAGTCGTGCCCGCTGGCAGGTGCCACACGCTTCGATCTCCGAGATGCGGCTAGCGTCGACCAGTTGCTGATCGATCTCCGCCCAGATGTCGTGGTCCACCTCGCATGCGGCTTGCTACCGAGAAGCGGAGCGGTCGACTATTTGAAGAGCAGGCGGAGGTGGTGGTTCCGACGATCAGGCTCGCGAATCGACTCGCCGAGATGGGCGGCGCAATGGTCTTTCTGTCATCAGGCGGTGCGGTGTACGGCCCCCAGGAGTCGTACGTGCTGTCGGAGCAAGCGCCATGCGCGCCAATCAGCTTCTGCGGTCAGTCGAAGCTCGAGATTGAGAGCTACATCAGGTTCGCGGGACGGGCTGCGTTACCTCATCGTCCGGCCAGCGAATCCGTATGGTCCACACCAGGACACGCGTTCGGGCCAGGGACTCGTCACGGTACTCACCGAGAAGGCATTGCGGAGCGAGACGGTGGAGGTATGGGGCGACGGGACGGTCGTGCGTGACTACATCTACGTTGAAGACCTGTGCGCGTCGATCGCCCATCTCGTCACCAAGGGCTTTAGGGACGCGACTGTCAACATTGGTACCGGGCACGGATCGTCGGTGATGGACGTCGTTCGGGCGGTCGAACACGAGACTGGTGTGCCCCTCAAGCTCAGGTTCGAGGAAGCCCGACGGGTCGACTCGGCTCGGGCGGTACTCGATGTGTCCAGGTTGCGAGCGACGGGGAGCCCGATGCCTCGGTTGTTGTCAGTCGGTCTTGCTGACTRTGTCCGGCGCCTCAAGAAGATCTAATGCACTCGACGAAGCTAGCCATCGCGATACCGACGTACGACCGCCCGACCGAGAGTCTTCTCAACGACGAAGACTTGCTGCGCGAGGCCATGCACCTCGGTGTCGAGATCTACATCTCGGACGACAGCACGGACGACAGAACGCAGGTGCTCGCTGCTGGCGTGATGACTCGCTTCTCGCACGTCCACTATCGACGGAACACGCCATCGTTGGGACACGACGCCAACGTGGTGGAGACCTTGCTCTGGCCGGCGGCCGACTACGTCTGGCTTCTTGGTGACACGTTCAGGACCCTCCCGGGTGAGCTCGAACGAATCGTCTCGCAGCTCCACGGCCAGGCGTTCCAGTTCGTGAACTGGAGCTCCGGAGACCTGGCCGTGACAGAGGTTGTGGACGGAGACGCGGCGAGAGCGCTCGTTCGAGAAAAGATCTGGCACCAGACACTCACCGGCGCGACCATCTACCACCGCTCAGTGTGTGACTGGGTGCGCGAGGTGCGTCCAGCAACGCATGCCAACTTCCCCCACCTCGACGTCATCCTAGGATTCGCTGCCGCGTGCAACGTCTCGGTGGGCTGGTACGGCCGCAAGGCGTTGACGTCCGCACCGAAAAATGGCAGCTATTGGCACCACCGAGCGTTGGACGTGTTCGTCGACGACTGGGTAGCCGTGTTGAGTGCATACCCCTCGGTGGTGCCCGCAGACCAACTGGCCAAGGTTGTTCGGTCGCACTCCGCGAACACAGGTCTCTTCAGCTACGAGTTCCTCACCACACTCAGGTCCTCGGGCCACCTCAACTGGCGTGCGACGAGACGGCCGCTCTTCTGGGATGCGATGCACCTGAGCCGCTTCAAGGTCGTGACTTTGTTGCTCACCCCTCGGCGAATAGCCGCTGATCAACTTCGCGCCCATCAACGATCAGGCGTCCCTGGAGCGGGCGCTCGCTGATCTCGCGTCCGGTGCCTTCGACTGGCGACGCTGACCAGTGTGACGACCGTCGATGTGCTCTACGCGTATCGCGCCACGATCCCGGCCATGACTAGAGTCGCCGCTGTGGGAGAGACGACGGCGGCCGCGCTTCTCGCCGTCGGGTACCGCGTGGATCTGGTCATGTCGATTCAACGCGTCGTGCGAAGCCTCAGGAACGGCCGGATTCCTCGCCACGATCGGCGTGCTGCTCGCACTCGTCCTCGGCGGCGCGGTCCGCTCGATCACGCTGATCCTGATCTACATCGTGCTCGGCCTGCTCCTCGCCCTCGCGCTCGACCCGATCGTGCGGATGCTCGAGCGGCGCGGCCGGAAGCGCGGCACCCGGATCACTCTCGTCTTCGCCGGATTCCTCGTCATCGCCGGGTTCTTCACGATCTTCCTGCTGCCGCCGGTGGTCAATCAGATCGGTCAGTTCATCGCCATAGCACCCGAGGGCAGCTCGATCATCGGGTCGGTCATCCTCGCAGGACTCAACGCCGGCACCGTGTTCGTGCTCCACCTGGTCATCGGTCTGCCGTTCGCCGCCCTGATGCGGCCGTCGCGTTCGCCAGAAGAGGGTTTCTGTGGCTCCGACGGGCGTCGATCCCGTGACCTCACGATTTTCAGTTCTGTGCCGGGGGTTATCGGGTCGCAGTTGGTGCTCGTTCATCCCGGGATCACGCGGGTCGAGGTGCTCATTGGTGCTCGTTGATCGTCGTCGTTTCGACGGAGTTCCCGGCACTTTCCCGGCACGGTTTCCGCAGCAGTCGGATGTCGCGGGCGCTGCTCGCACTGAACTGGCGGCCGCGAGCGCGAATCCCTCGGTCTCGGTGCCGGCGTCGTTGCGGCGCTCGAACTGAAGACGATGCATCTCACTTGAGCTCGACGCTGCCATTCCTCCACAGCGCGACGCCTGTTCGCGTTGTCCCCGTCCGCCGGATGCTGGGATGCCGGCCCTCTCTGCGAACGGGATCATCGGCGCATGGGAATCCGGTACTACGCATACGCCTTCGACGCCAACCTCGTACAKCAGGCGGTCGACGACCCGCACAGCATGCTCTCCAGCGACCCACTTGCCGATGCGTGGGGCATGGAGCCACACGCATCAGTGAGCGTCGCGACGTTCGAGCAGGTCTCGCCCAAGCGCGACATGCTGTACCTCGACAAGGCCTGGTCGGCGCTGCAGTCACTCACGCACCCGACGCCCGACAGTCCCGCTGGCTCGTCGTACCGCATGTTCGAGGGAAACGTGACGATGCACGGATTGGGCTGGGATCCGTGGGTGAGGACAATCCTGCCGGAGGAGGTGCCGGTGATTCGTGACGACCTCTGCGCGATTGACGAGTCCCGGGTGCGGGCGTGGGCGGAATCGTGGCGCAGTCCGCGCGCAGCCGACGACGAGGATGAGCTCCGGTACATCCTCGATTTCCTCAAACGAGCTCAGGAATTTGTCGAGTCGCTTGCGGCTGACGGTCGGGGAATGGTCTACCTAATCGGATGACTCCATCCCCATTGGTCGCGGTCCGTTCCAGGTGATGCGGCGTCCAGCCCAAGACGTGGCGTTACCCTTGTGCCATGAGCGGCACGAGCCAGTCGAGCTTCGCATTGCGCGAAGTAATCGAAGCGCGCCGTGCCGGGTTCGACGAGTTGCTCGCCAAGTACGCCGCAAGGAACCCGAGACTATTCGGTTCGGTCGCGCGTGGTGATGCCGTTGAAGGCAGTGACATCGACATCATTGTCGAGATGGATCCTGCTGACGGGAATCTGCTCATGCGGGCGAGCGGTCTCATGGAGGAGACTCGGGAGCTCTACGGCAGGCAGGACATCGACGTCTTTCCCGTGCAGCTTCTTAAGCGGCCGGTCTCAGAGTCGGCTCTCTCGGATTCGGTTGCCTTGTGACCCGCAGCGCCGAGCAGCGAATCCAGGACATTCTCGAGTCGATCGATCGCTGCTGCCGCTACGTGATCTCGTTGGACAGTGCGGACCCTGATCTTGTCGATATGGCTGAGGATGCCGTCGAGCGGAATCTTCAGATCATCGGTGAAGCCGTGTCCCGTCTCCCGGGGGAGATCACCGACGCTCATTCCGAGATCGCGTGGCCGCAGATTCGAGGGTTTCGGAACATCCTCGTTCACCAGTACTTCGGCGTCGACGTCGACACCGTTCGCGACGTGATCCAGACTCACCTGCCGCCCCTCGAAGCGGCGCTCCGACATCACCTCGGGGCGTAGCGGATCGGGGCACATTTCTGCCACGAATCAGACCGGGGGTCTGCGTGCAGGTCTCGAGGCCCTTCCGATTGAGTGTCTGTGAGCGCGCGACCAGAATCGTGCGGTCCTTGCGATTGGGGTGCTCCGCGCAGGGTCGCAGGTGGTGACAGGTGGCGCCCATTGGCCTCCGTTCGTCGACGCCCCGAGCGACGTCATCGAGCAGTGCCGGGAAGTTAGCCCATTTGTGCCGGGAAGCTACAGGCACTTTGCCGGCACAAATGCCGCAGTCGATGCCCTTGAGGATGCTTGAGCAGCCGAGCAACCAGGAACCATTACTTTTCGATACGTCGGAAATAGCCTCTGACCGGGCATGAAGAAACCCCCTCCTGTAGAAGCCAGAAGAGGGTTTCAGTGGCTCCGACGGGCGTCGATCCCGTGACCTCACGATTTTCAGTCGTGCGCTCTACCAACTGAGCTACAGAGCCGCGCAGCATCCTGAATCAACACGATCGCCGCGCCTAAGACGAAAGGCCCTCTCCGAAAAAAGGGCCCGTCGCTCAGAGCGACCCTGACGGGACTTGAACCCGCGACCTCCGCCGTGACAGGGCGGCACGCTAACCAACTGCGCTACAGGGCCTTGCGTATTGAATTGTAATCGGTATTTTGTGACCCCAACGGGATTCGAACCCGTGCTACCGCCGTGAAAGGGCGGCGTCCTAGGCCACTAAACGATGGGGCCAAATGAACCCCTGGCTCATCGCCTGGCGCTCACGCTTACCGACGCTCAAGCATACGCAATCGCTGTGGAATGCGCCAATCGAGGGCGCGCCCTGACCGCGCACGGGTGATTCCGGCGCACGATAGTGGGTGCGCTCCGGCCCGAACCGGAGCAAGATGGGGCCACAGCTTCTCTTGCGCGTGTTAGCGATGTTGCTACTGTGAAAGAAGTTGTCCTGAGCCGGGAGGGATACGTGGAGCCGGATCACGGCGTCGAGGAGTGCGACTGCGCCCCTAGTGCCCGCGAACGCCGCGCCCTCTGGCCCGTGATGAGCCGGCGTGGAGCGCTGGGTCTCGGGGCTCTCGGTCTTGTGACCCTCGGCGCCTTCGCAGGCCCTCTGCTCCCGGCGGCCTTCGCCGTGGACTACCCCTCCTGGGACGACGTCCAGCGAGCCAAGTCGAACGAGGCGGCTAAGGCGACCGAGGTCACCAACATCCAGGGGCTGATCGCCGGCCTCGCATCCGAGGTCCAGCGCACCCAGGCCGCGGCACAGGTCGCGTCGGACGCGTTCTACACCGCGCAGCAGGAGTACTTCGATGCGGCAGCGCGCGCCGATCAGCTGCAGCAGCAGGCGGATCAGCAGGCTGCGACAGCGCTGGATGCCGCGAACAAGGCCGGTCGGGTGGCGGCGCAGCTCTACCGCAACGGCGGCGATGACACCTCATTGGAGCTCTTCTTCGCCGGATCGGCCGCATCGGCGGACGATCTGCTGGCGCGACTCGGCACGATGGACCAGCTCATCGACCGCAACCAGGCGGTCTACGCGGATGCGATCACGGCACGCGACGCCGCGCAGAGTCTCAGCGACCAGGCCGTGGTCGCTCGGGACGAGCGCGACCGGCTGCAGAAGGTTGCCGAGCAGAAGATGGTCGAAGCGCAGCAGGCAGCCGACGCGGCGCAGGCGGCGCTCGACGCCCAGCAGGCGCACCTGTCCGATCTGCAGGCTCAGCTCGCCGCGCTTCAGGACACCACAGCCCGCACCATCGCGGATTACCAGGCCGGTGTCGAGGCCGCGCGCATCGCCCGCGAGGCGGCGGCGGCGGCTGCGCGGGCCGAGGCTGAGCGTCTCGCGGCAGCGGCAGCCGCCGCAGCCCAGCACTCCGGTGGCGGCGGAGGCGGCGGTGGTGGTGGAGGTGGCGGCAACGGCGGCGCCGTCGTCGGCTCAGGGTGGGCGCGCCCCTCATCCGGCTATCGGAGTTCCGGGTACGGTCCCCGAACGGTCGTCTGCGGCGCCAGCTACTGCTCCAGCGGGTTTCACTACGGCGTCGATCTCGCCGCGGCGTGCGGCTCGGCGATCTACGCAGCGAGCGCCGGCACCGTCGTCTACGCCGGCCCGAACGGCGGCTACGGCAACTACATCAAGATCGACCACGGCGGCGGCATCGGCACCGGCTACGGGCACATCATGCGTGGTGGGATCCTCGTCGGCTACGGCCAACGGGTCGGTGCCGGCCAGCTGATCGCGTACGAGGGCAACACCGGCAACTCGTTCGGCTGCCACCTCCACTTCGAGACCTACGTCAACGGCAACCCGGTCAACCCGATCTACTTCATGGCCGATCGCGGGATCTCGGTCTAGCCACCAGGAACGCGAAGGGCGGATGTCGCAGCTCAGAGCTGCGAGGCATCCGCCCTCTTCAGATCGCGGTGATGCGCTACAGCGTCGAGGGTGCGACGCCCTCGCCCTGCGTGGCGGTCTGGCCTTCGTGCTCCTTGAAGCGGTCGAAGGCCTCGGCGACGAGCTGCTCGGCGACGGCGGCGGATGCCCACTCGTCGACCTTGACCCACTTGTTCGGCTCGAGGTCCTTGTAGTGCTCGAAGAAGTGCTCGATCTCCTTGCGGGTGTACTCCGGGATGTCGTTCACATCCTGAATGTGCGCCCAGCGGGGATCCTTGGCGAGCACCGCGACGAGCTTGTCGTCGCCACCGGCCTCGTCGCTCATCTTGAGCACGCCGACCGGGCGCACGCTCGCGAGCACGCCCGGCGCGAGTTCGAAGTCGAGGAGCAGGAGTACGTCGAGCGGGTCACCGTCCTCGCCGAGCGAGTTCTCGAAGAACCCGTAGTTCGTCGGGTAGCCGAACGCGGTGTAGAGGATGCGATCGAGGAAGACGCGGCCCGTGCCGTGGTCGACCTCGTACTTCACGCGGCTGCCGCGGGGGATCTCGATGACGGCGTCGTACGCGCCCATGGGGGACTCCTTCTCAGGGGGTTTCGGATGCTTCGTCTCGCTTGCGCGCGCTCAGCAGAAGTGCCTCGACCAGCCTAGTCCGGGTGTATGCACACGCACTGAGGCTGGTTTCCGGGCCGCCGGACTACCGTGGATGGATGACCGTTCGTCCGGGCCTGGATCCCGCCGTCGCCGAGGTGCGGCTGGCCGTGCGTGTCGCCCTGCGCGGGATCGATCCGGGCTCGACGGTCGTCGTCGCCCTCTCCGGTGGTCCGGACTCCCTCGCCCTCGCCGCCGCGACCGCATTCGAGGCGGCGAAGGCGGGGTTGCGGGCCGTCGCCGTCACCATCGATCACGGTCTCCAGGAG
>NZ_JBFUMV010000005.1:0-202972 GCF_054049175.1 Microbacterium sp. P5_E9
CGACGCGGCCACGCGGGCGCGCGAGGAGGAGGAGAACCTCCGCAGGCGGTGGGACTCGACGCAGTCTGGGCTCCGGCAGCGGTTCGATGCGCCGATCAGCCGGGCCACCGAGATCACCCAAAAGACGCTCGGCCTGTTCCCCGTCCGCGTGTGGCGGCACTTCCTGCTCCGCAACGGGTTCCTCCTCGCGGCAGGAGTG
Organism: Microbacterium sp. P5_E9; assembly: GCF_054049175.1. Lineage (NCBI taxonomy): Bacteria > Bacillati > Actinomycetota > Actinomycetes > Micrococcales > Microbacteriaceae > Microbacterium > Microbacterium sp. P5_E9. Next base: position 200 of record NZ_JBFUMV010000005.1, read on the forward strand.
AGCTATCAGGCGCTCTTCGCGATCTTCGCCGCCATCTACGTCGCATTGGTGGTCGTCGGGCTATGGCTCGGCGGGAGCGAGGATGCCGTTGCCGCCCTGATCGACGTCGTCAACAACTACCTTCCGGGCCTCATCGACGAGCACGGCGCCATCACCCCCGAGCAGGTCCAGGAGGTCGTGAGCCAGAGTTCGGGGGTGCTCGGAGTCACCGGTGTGATCGCGGTCGGCGCCCTCATCTGGACGGCGATCGGGTGGGTCACCTTCGCCCGGCGGTCGGTTCGCGACCTGTTCGGCCTTCCGGTCGATCCGCGCTCCTACTTCCTGCTCAAGGCGCGCGATCTCCTCGCAGCGCTCATCTTCGGGGTGGCGCTCGTACTGGGTGCGGCGCTCAGCTCGGCCGGAGGGCTGGCCCTGGCCGGGATCTTCAACCTGTTCGGGTGGAGCGGATCGAGGGTCATCGCCGCGACCATCCAGACCAGCTCGATCTTCGTGTCGTTCGCGATCAACGCGGCCGCGCTGGCGGCCCTCTTCCGGTTCCTCACCGGGACGAAGCTGCGCTGGCGGGTCATCTGGCCGGGCTCGCTCCTGGGCGGCGCGGCCCTGACGGTGCTTCAGCTGGGCGCGGGCCTGCTGCTGAGCTACACACCCTCGAACCCGCTGCTGGTGACCTTCGCGATCTTCATCGGGCTGCTGCTGTGGTTCCGACTCAACGGGATCGTCATGCTCGTCGCCGCGGCGTGGATCGCGGTGCACGCCGACGACCAGAAGATCCCGCTGCTCCCCAAGAGCGACGCCGAGCGGCTGCGTGAGGAGCACGCCGCGCTCGTGCTCGCCGCGCACGTGCGGCTGCGCACCGCACGCGAGGCGCGCGACCAGGCGCCCTGGTATCGCGCGTGGGCGGCCGACCGGGCCGTGCGGCAGGCGCAGGACGAGCTGGCCGCGGTCGAGGCATCCGCTCCTCCCCTCCCGCCCCGTCAGCAGCGCGCTACGTCGCCCGACCACGTCTGAGGTCGCGGCTAGGCTGGCGGTCGTGTCTCGCCGCGTCCGCATCGCCTCTGTCAACGTCAATGGCATCCGCGCCGCCGCCCGCAAGGGCATGCTCGGCTGGCTGTACGAGGCTGATGTCGACATCCTCGCGCTGCAGGAGGTGCGTGCCTCCGAAGCCGAGCTGCGCGCGGCGCTCCCGGGCTGGGACTTCGTGAACGATGAAGCCCTCGCAAAGGGCCGCGCAGGCGTGGCCGTCGCCAGTCGCCTCATGCCGGTCGAGGTGCGTCGCGAATTCGCCGACGAGGCGCTGGACACGACGGGCCGCTGGATCGAGACCGACTTCGACATCGACGGCGAGCGCCTCACCGTCGTCAGCGCGTATGTGTACACCGGCGAGGCCGAGACCGCGCGCCAGGACGCGAAGTGGGCCTTCCTCGATGCGATGGAGGCGCGGATGCCGCAGCTGGCGGTGACGACGCCCCTCGCGGTGATCATGGGCGATCTGAACGTCGGGCACCGTGAGCTCGACATCMGGAACTGGCGTGGCAACGTGAAGAAGGCGGGGTTCCTCCCCCGCGAGCGGGCGTACTTCGACCGCTTCCTCGGGACAGCGGGTGCAGACGTCACCGGCGTCGACGGGTCGACCGGCACCGGTCTCGGCTGGGTGGATGTGGGGCGGCGGTTCCACGGCGAGATCGACGGGCCGTACACGTGGTGGTCCAGCCGCGGCAAGGCCTTCGACAACGACACCGGCTGGCGCATCGACTACCAACTGGCGACGCCGGCCCTCGCGGAGCGGGTCGCCGACTATCGCGTCGTGCGGGCGCCCTCCTGGGACACCCGGTGGAGCGACCACGCGCCCGTCGTGGTGGACTACACCTTCGGGGGCTGACGGCCACGCTGCGTTGCGTGGCTTCGGTCCCAAAACTGCGACCCCGCCCGGCCCGTACTGGCCAGTTCTGAGACCACCCCGATCGGCCGGCGCTCCAGGCGCGGCTCCGGTCTCAGATCTGCGAACCGGCGACGCCTGCGCGTGGCGATTCTGAGACCGGCACATCGCGACAGCCGCGCCTGAGACCGCCGCAGGCGTGGGGGGCGCGGCATCCGTCGCCGTAGGATTGTCCGATGAGCAAACCCCGCCTCTACTCCGGTATGCAGCCTTCGGCCGACTCGCTGCAGGTCGGCAACTACATCGGGGCGCTCATGCAGTGGCGCGACCTGCAGGTGGCGTACGACGCGTACTTCTCGGTCGTCGACCTGCACGCGCTGACCCAGCCGAACGACCCCGCCGAGCTGCGCGAGAAGACCCGTCGCACCGCCGCGCAGTACATCGCCGCCGGCATCGAGCCGTCGAAGTCGACGCTGTACGTGCAGTCGCATGTGCCGGCGCACGCCGAGCTCGCCTGGATCCTCTCCACGGTCACGGGCTTCGGCGAGGCGGGACGGATGACGCAGTTCAAGGACAAGTCGCAGCGCTATGGCGCCGACACCACGTCCGTCGGACTGTTCACCTACCCGGTGCTGATGGCAGCCGACATCCTGCTGTACCAGACCGACATCGTGCCGGTCGGCGACGACCAGAAGCAGCACGTGGAGCTCACCCGCGACCTCGCAGAGCGCTTCAACGCCCGCTACGGCGAGACGTTCCGCGTGCCGATGCCCGTGATCCAGCAGGACACCGCGCGCATCTTCGACCTGCAGAACCCGACCGCGAAGATGTCGAAGTCCGCCGAGTCGGATGCCGGGGTCCTCTGGCTGCTCGATGACCCGGCGGTCTCGGCGAAGAAGATCATGCGGGCCGTGACCGACAGCGAAGGCTCAGTCCGGTTCGACCGTGAGGCCAAACCCGGAGTGTCGAACCTGCTCGTGATCTACGCCGCGCTCACCGGTCGGCAGATCCCCTCGATCGAGGACGAGTACGCCGGTCGCGGCTACGGCGACTTCAAGAAGGGTCTCGCCGAGGTCATCGTCAACGAGTTCGGGCCGGTGCGCGAGCGCGCACTCGGGCTGCTCGACGACCCAGCCGAGCTCGACCGCGTGCTGGGGGCGAACGCGGCGCGGGCCGCCGAGGTCGCTGGGCGCACCCTCAACGACGTGTACGACAAGGTCGGACTGCTCCGCCGGGCGTAGCGTTATCGGCCGGATCGCCACCTTCGCGCGCGGCTAGGGTGGTGCGATGCAACCCGTCGTGCTGCGAACTGCGCGCCTGACCTTGGCCATCCCTACTGCGGCGGACGTCGATGCGATCGCCGAAGCGGCACAGGACCCTGAGGTGCCCCGCTGGACCACGCTCCCCTCGCCCTACGCGCGGCGGGACGCCGAGCAGTTCATCGTCAAAGCGGCGGAGTGGTGGGATGCCGAGTCCGAACTGACCTGGGGCATCCGGGTGGACGACGACTGGGTGGGCATGCTCGGACTGCACCGTCTGGAGCGTGGCGGGTCGGCGGAGATCGGATACTGGATGGCGTTGTCCGCGCGCGGTCACGGTTACCTGACGGAGGCTGCGCGGGCCGTGATCGACTTCGCGTTCGACCCGGACGGGCTCGACCTGAAACGACTCGACTGGCGTGCGGTGGTGGGCAACGTCCCGTCTGCCCGGGCTGCGCGCTCCCTGGGGTTCCACTACGAAGGACTCCAGCGTCAGGCGCTCTCCGACCCGCGCGGTCGGCACGATGGCTGGATCGCGGGACTGCTCGTCACCGACGACCGTAAGCCGCAGCCCTGGGCCGTGCTCGGGGACTGACCCGCGTCGGCCGGGCGGCGAGCATGACGTCATGCCGGAGATGCCTGAGGTGCAGGGGCTCGTCGACTCCTACGGGAACGGGTGACGGGCCTCACCATCACGCGGGTCTCGGTCGCGAACATCGCCGCCGATAGGATCCGGGAATGGAACCCGTCGCGCTGCAGACGCCGCGGCTCGAGCTGTCGGTGCCGACGGGAGCCGACGTCGATGCCATCTTCGAGGCCTGTCAGGATGCGGCGATCGAGCGATACGTCGCGCTGCCGAGTCCGTACGAGCGGACACACGCGGAAGGCTTCATACCGCTCGTCGCCGAGCACTGGCAAACGGACTACGAGTACACCTGGGCGGTGCGGGCCGATGGCCGACTCGCGGGGATGATTGCGCTCCTGCGGAAGGACGACGGCTCCGCCGAGATCGGCTTCTGGATGGTCGCCGACGCCCGCGGTCGGGGAATCGTCACCGAGGCGGCACGCGCGGTGATCGACTGGGGCTTCTCGTCCGGCGGCGGGGGGCTTGACCGTATCGGATGGTATTCCGTCGCGGGAAACATTCCGTCCGCCCGTGCCGCACACACCCTGGGCTTCCGCTACGAAGGCCTGCTCCGTCGCGGGGTCGTCGGCAACCGCGGGCGCGAAGACGGCTGGATCGCGGGCCTGCTCGCGTCCGACGATCGGACCCCTCAGCCCTGGGCGGTGCTCGGGGACTGACCCGCGTCGGCCGGGGCATGCGAGGATGACGTCATGCCGGAGATGCCCGAGGTGCAGGGTCTCGTCGATTTCCTGCGGGAACGGGTGACGGGCCTCACCGTCACGCGGGTCTCGGTCGCGAACATTGCCGCGCTGAAGACGTACGACCCGCCGGTCGACGCCCTCAAGGGCGCCGAGGTCACCGGCGCGGCGCGCCACGGCAAGTTCCTGGACCTGTCTACGACAGTGGCCGGCGCCACGCCGTCCGATGCCGTCGCACCCGGACCGCACCTGATCTTCCACCTCGCGAAGGCGGGCTGGCTGCGCTGGTACGACACGCTGCCCGCCACGATCATCCGACCGGGGAAGACCCCGATCGCACTGCGGATCGCGCTCAGCGACGGCTCCGGCTTCGACCTCACCGAGGCCGGCACGAAGAAGTCCCTCGCGGTCTACGTCGCGCGCGCGCCGGCGGATGTGCCCGGGATCGCCCGGCTCGGGCCGGACCCGCTCGACCCCGCCTTCACCCGCGACACGCTCGCGGGGCTCCTCGCCGGCCGCCGCACCCAGATCAAGGGGGTGCTGCGCGACCAGTCGGTGATCGCGGGGGTCGGCAATGCGTACTCGGACGAGATTCTCCACGCCGCGAAGATGTCGCCCTACGCGCTCGCGGCGACTCTCACCGACGCCGATGTCGACGCGCTGTTATCCGCGATGACCACGACGCTCACCGAGGCCGTGACCGAAGCGACCGGCAAGCCCCCGGCCGAACTCAAGGATGCCAAGCGGCGCGGGATGCGCGTCCACGGTCGGCGCGGCGAGCTCTGCCCGGTGTGCGGCGACACCGTGCGCAGCGTCTTCTTCGCCGACAACTCGCTCGAGTACTGCCCCACGTGCCAGACCGGCGGCAAGATCCTGGCGGATCGCCGGCTCTCGCGACTGCTGAAGTAGGGTTCAGCCGTCGGTGGTGCCCATGAGGGTGCGCGCGTCGGCGTCGACCCAGTCGAGCGACTTCGACACCGCCTTCTTCCACTGCCCGTAGCGCTGCTCCCGCTCGTCCTCCGGCATCCGCGGCTCGAATCTCACGTCCTCGCGCCAGTGCACGCGCAGGTCGTCACGACTCGCCCACACCCCGGTGGCCAGCCCGGCCGCGTATGCGGCGCCGAGCGCCGTGGTCTCGACGACCTTCGGCCGCACGACCGGGACGCCGAGGATGTCGGCCTGGAACTGCATCAGCAGGTCGTTGCGCGTCATCCCGCCGTCCACCCGGATCTCTTCGAGTGACCGCCCCGTGTCGGCGACGACGGCTTCGACGACGTCGCGCGTCTGGAACGCCGTGGACTCGAGCGCCGCCCGGGCGATGTGCGCCTTGTTCACGAAGCGGGTCAGCCCGACGAGCGCGCCGCGCGCATCGGGGCGCCAATAGGGGGCGAACAGGCCGGAGAACGCGGGAACGAAGTAGGCCCCGCCGTTGTCGTCCACCGACGTCGCCAGCCGTTCTACGTCTTCGGACCGGCTGATGATGCCGAGATTGTCGCGCAGCCACTGCACGAGCGACCCGGTGACCGCGATCGACCCCTCGAGCGCATAGCGGGCGGGCTCGTCGCCGCACCGGTACGCGACGGTGGTGATGAGTCCGTTGCCGGAGCGCACGATGTCGGTCCCCGTGTTCACCAGCAGGAAGTTGCCCGTGCCGTAGGTGTTCTTGGACTCGCCCGCGTCGAACGCCGCCTGCCCGAACGTCGCCGCCTGCTGATCGCCGAGGATGCCGGCGATCGGCAGGCCGTCAGCCGCGCCGGGCAGCCTCGCCTCGCCCACGACCTCGGAAGACGACCGGATGTCGGGCATCATCGAACGCGGGATCCGCCACACATCGAGCAGCTCGTCCGACCAGTCGAGGGTGCGCAGATCCATCAGCAGGGTGCGGCTCGCGTTGGTGACGTCGGTGACGTGGATGCCGCCCCGCCGGCCGCCGGTCAGATTCCACACCACCCACGTGTCCGGCGTGCCGAAGAGCAGCTCGCCCGCCTCGGCCGCCGCACGGGCACCTGCCACATGGTCGAGGACCCACGCGATCTTGGAGGCCGAGAAGTACGTCGCGAGCGGGAGACCCGTGAGTTCGGTGAACCGCTCGGCGCGCCCGTCCGCGGCGCGGGCGAACTCGTCGATGCGCGGCTGGGTCCGCGTGTCCTGCCAGACCAGCGCGTTGTGGATCGGGCGCCCGGTGCGCCGATCCCACACCATGGCCGTCTCGCGCTGGTTGGTGACCCCGATGCCGGCGACGTCACGCGCCGCGAGATGTGCCTGCCCCAGTGCGGCGGAGGTCACCCACTCGACGTTCGTCCAGATCTCGACCGGGTCGTGCTCGACCCAGCCGGCGTGCTGCATGACCTGCTCGTGCTCGCGCTGCGCGACCGAGACGACCGAGCCGGTGACGTCGAAGACGATCGCCCGAGTGGAGGTGGTCCCCTGATCGATGGCCAGGACGTGATCGGCCACGTCGTCTCCTTCCTCGCGGGCAGCACTGCCCGCACGTGGTCTGCAGAAAACGTGCCGCCGACCCTCCGGTCACGCTATCGCGGTGATGGATGCCGCGTCCCACGACGGGTCGGCGGCGTGCACGCGGGCGAGGCCTCGGGCCGTTTCGGCGTCGACCCGCGCCGCATTCCAGCCGAGCACCGGCGCGATCGCCGCGGCGATCTCGCCGGCCACGGCCTCGGTGGCCGTGCCGGTGAAGGCAAGGCTCGTCCGTCGCATCAGCATGTCCTCGAGGTGCACCACGTCCTCGGTGCGAGCCAGGTGGCGCAGTTCGCCCGTGCTGTACGACCCGAGCGCCGCGAGCGGTGCGTCCGCGGCATCCGCTTCGATGGCGGCGATCACGTTCTCGGCGATGGTGCCGTACCGGTCGAGCAGGGTTGCGACGCGCTCGGCGCTGAGGCTGCCCGCGTGCGCGGCGACCCACTCCTCGCGCGCCCGCTCGGTCGTCGGGTACCCCCGCCCGCCGCCGATCGCGACGCCCTTGGTGGAGCACCGGCGGGGGCGGGCGAGCAGCGCGAGCGCGCGGTCGGCGAGGTGCTCGGCCGATGCGCGGAACGTAGTCCACTTGCCGCCGACGAGGCTGAGCACGGTCGCATCGCCGCCGGCGATCGTCTCGGCATCGATCCGGTACTCCCGCGAGACGAAGCCGGGGGCGACGTTCCCGTGCCCCGGCAGCGGGCGGACGCCCGAGAAGCGATAGACGATCTGCGACCGGCCCACCTGCACATCGGGCAGCACCTGCCGGACCAGGTCGATGAAGTAGTCGACCTCGGCCTCGGTGCACACGACCGGCTCGGACATTCTGTGCTCGAGGTCGGTCGTGCCCACGAGCACCCGCCCCTTGATCGGATAGATCAGGACGATCCGGCCGTCCTTGTTCTCGAAGAAGAGCTCGCGACCGCCGGTCGCCGCCAGCAGCTCGGGGTGATCGAGCACGATATGCGAGCCCTTGGTCCCGCCCATGTGCCGGGTGCGGTCGCCGAGCGCCCGGTTCGTGATGTCGGTCCAGGGCCCTGAGGCATTGATGACGACGGATGCCGCGAACGGCGTCTCCGCCCCGGTCTCGGTGTCGCGCAGGACGACGCGCCCGCGATCGACCGCGACCGCGGCCGTGTAGTTGGCTGCGCGCGCTCGGTCGCCGCCGGCGGCGCGCCCATCGCGGAGCACATCGAGTGCGAGCCGCTCCGGGTCGTGCAGCGAGGCATCCCAGTAGGTCGCGGTGTACTTGACCGTGGGATTGAGTGCCGGCAGCTGCGCGAGCGAGCGCTTGCGCCCGTGGAACTCGTGCCGGGGCACCCGGCCGCCGCCCCGCGAGAAGGCGTCGTAGATGACGAGCCCGATCTTGATCAGGGCGGCGCCCCGCTCGGTGTGACTGCCGCCGCCGTGCCGCAGGAACCGGAGGGGTGCACCGAGGACGCCGGAAAAGGTCGAGTAGATGGGGATCGTGGTCTGCAGCGGCCGCACATAGTGGGCAGCCGTCTGCAGCAGGCTGTTGCGCTCGGTGACGGACTCGTGGACGAGCCGGAACTCGCCGTTCTCGAGGTAGCGGATGCCGCCGTGGATCATGTGCGATGACGCCGCGGAGGCGCCGCTCACGAAGTCCGCACGCTCGACCAGGGCGACGTCAACGCCCTGCATCGCCAGGTCGCGGAACGTGGCCAGGCCGTTGATGCCGCCGCCGATGATCAGGACGTCCGCGTACGGGCGCTCGATCAGTGCGTCGAATCCTCGTGTCATGCCCACGGTCATGCGTTCCCCCCGGAGGTGCTGTGGTCGTCTCCTCCATGATGACACCGCTGTAAGTCACGGGATCCTGGGTTGACACAGCTTCATTCGCGGACATGGAATGAACTCGCGCTGAGGGCGTTGAGTAGGATCGAGAGCAACGAACGTGCTCCGGGGTCGGTGAGAATCCGAACCGGCGGTGACAGTCCGCGAGCCGAGGTTTCCGCATCCTGATGCGTGCCGAGGCCGATCCGGTGGAAATCCGGAACCGACGGTGATGCAGCAGACGAGCGCTGCGAGTCCGGATGGGAGGCAGCACGGGCGGCGTGATGTGCGCCGCCGCTTCCCTTCGCGCCCCGGTTGCACGCCATGGCGGGCAGGAAGACGGATGACGGCGACACAGGCAGAACGGGACGCGATGCGTCGCGCGCTCGGGCTTGCGTTGAGCGGGCCGCGAGGAGTCAATCCGCAAGTCGGTGCGGTCATCCTCTCCCCCGCCGGTGACCTGCTGTCAGACGGCTGGCATCGCGGCGCCAGCACCGCGCACGCCGAGGTCGATGCGCTGTCGAAGCTCGCCCCGGGCGCGGCGCGCGGCGCGACCGCCGTCGTCACGCTCGAGCCCTGCAATCACCACGGTCGCACCGGTCCCTGCGCGCAGGCGCTGATCGAGGCCGGCATCGCGCGGGTCGTGTACGCCGTGGACGACCCTGGCGTGAAGTCCTCCGGCGGCGCCGAGCACCTTCGCGCCGCGGGGGTCGAGGTCGAGGCCGGCCTGCTCGCCGACGAGGGCGCTGCGCTGCTCGAAGGCTGGCTGACCGTCCAGCGGCTCGACCGACCACACGTGACCGTGAAGTGGGCGCAGAGCCTCGACGGCCGGGCCGCGGCATCCGACGGCACGAGTCAGTGGATCACCGGCGCCGAGGCCCGCGCCGACGTGCACCGTCGCCGCGCCCTCGCCGATGCCATCGTGGCGGGCACCGGCACCGTGCTGGCGGACGACCCCGCGCTCACCGCACGCGACCCCGACGGCGCCCTCCTGCCACACCAGCCGATCCCGGTCGTCTTGGGAGCACGCGCGGTGCCCGCGGACGCGGCAGTGCGGCGGCATCCGCTCCCCGTCCTGCAGTACGACGGCACGGATCTGCGTGCGGTGCTCGCCAGACTGCGCGACCGAGGGGTGCAGCGCGTCTTCGTCGAAGGCGGCCCCACCGTGGCGAGCGCCTTCGTGCGCGCCGGCCTCGTCGACGAGGTGCTGGCCTACGTCGCGCCCGTGCTGCTCGGCGGCGGCCGCCTCGCCCTCGGCGACCTCGGCATCGGCACGATCGGCGACTCGCGCCGCCTGGCCGTGGCATCCGTCGAACGACTCGGCGACGACCTGCTGATCGTCGCCCACCCCATCGAAGGGACCCGCTGATGTTCACCGGAATCGTGGAAGAGATCGGTGCGGTGACAGCCGTCGCCGCGTCGGGAGACGGTGTGCGCCTGACGGTGCGCGCCCCGAAGGCGGTGTCGGATGCCGCGCACGGCGACTCGATCTCGGTCAGCGGCGTCTGCCTCACGGTCGTCGACCAGGGCGAGGACTGGTTCACCGCCGATGTGATGCGCCAGACGCTCGAGATGTCGACGCTCGACGGCGTTGCGCCCKGGCGCGTGGTGAACATCGAACGCGCGACCGCGGCGCACGGACGCCTCGGCGGTCACATCGTGCAGKGGCACATCGACGGCACGGGCGAACTGCTCGAAGTTCGGCCCGGCGCGCAGTGGCGCGTGCTGCGCATCTCGCTTCCGGATGCTTTGGCCCCGCTCGTCGTCGACAAGGGCTCGATCGCCGTGGACGGCGTCTCACTCACCGTCAGCGCCGCCAGCGACCCTTCGACAGGCTCCGGGACCCCTTCGGGCGGTCACTGGTTCGAGGTGTCGCTCATTCCAGAGACGCTCGAAGCCACCACGCTCGGCTCTCGGGTCGCCGGCGAGCGCGTCAACCTCGAGACCGACATCCTGGCGCGCCATGTGCAGCGCCTCCTCGCCTTCACCCCGCAAGCCGCTACAACCGAAGGGGGCTCGCGATGAGCCTTGCCACCATTCCCGAAGCGCTCGACGCGCTGCGCGCCGGACGCCCGGTCATCGTCGCAGACGATGAGAACCGCGAGAACGAGGGTGATGTCATCCTCTCCGCCGAACTGGCGACCCCCGAGTGGGTCGCCTGGACTGTGCGGTGGTCGAGCGGATTCATCTGCGCCCCGATGCCCGCGGAATGGGCCGACCGGCTCGACCTGCCGCCGATGGTCGCGGTGAACGAGGACGCCCGCGGCACCGCGTACACGGTGAGCGTCGACGCCGCCGACCGCGTTTCGACGGGCATCAGCGCCACCGACCGCGCACACACCCTCAACGTGCTCGCGAACCCCGCGTCGAAGCCGACGAGCGTCACCCGGCCGGGTCACATCCTGCCGCTGCGCGCCGTCGACGGCGGTGTGCGGGAGCGCGGTGGCCACACCGAGGCCGCGGTGGAGCTCATGCGCCTTGCCGGCCTCCAGCCGGTCGGCGCCATCGCCGAGGTGGTCGCCGAAGACGGCTCGATGCTGCGTCTGCCCGGCCTCGTAGAGCTCGGTGAGCGCGACGGCGTGCCCGTCATCACGATCGAGCAGCTCATCGCATACCTCGAAGAGCATGAACCGCTCGAGACGCCGACGCACTCGGCCTCCCGGCGTCACGTCAGCCTGCGCGCCGAGGCGAACGTCCCGACCGCGCACGGCCAGTTCCGCTTCCTCGCCTACAAGGACCGCGTGACCGGCACCGACCACCTCGCCGTCGTCTCCGGCGACCTCACCGATGAGGCCCCGCTGGTGCGGGTGCACTCCGAGTGCCTGACCGGCGAGGCGTTCGACTCGCTCAAGTGCGAGTGCGGCCCGCAGCTCGGGGCGGCGCTTGACGCGATCGCGCGGGACGGCGGCGTGGTCATCTATATGCGGGGCCATGAGGGACGGGGCATCGGCCTCATCAACAAGCTGCGGGCCTACAGCCTGCAGGAGCGCGGCCTCGACACCGTCGACGCCAATCTCGCCCTCGGCCTGCCCGCCGACGCCCGCGATTACGCGGCGGCGGCCGGGATCCTCTCCGATCTCGGCGTCGAGAAGGTGCGACTGCTGACCAACAACTCCGACAAGGTCAACCAGCTGCGGGAGTTCGGCCTCGACATCGTCGAGCAGGTGCCGCTGCTGGTCGGAATCGGACCGAACAACCACCAGTACCTGGCCACCAAGCGCGACCGGATGGGCCACCTCATCGACCAGCAGGACCTCACCGACGCCCTCGCGGCGCTGCACCACAACGAAGGAGCCGGCGCATGAGCGGCAAAGGAGCACCGATCCTCGGCAGCACCGACGGAACGGGCCTCGAGGTCGTCATCGTCGCCGGGCTGTGGCATCCGGTCATCACCGATGGCTTGATCGGCGGCGCGCAGCGCGCTCTCGACGCGGCCGGCGCGAACTGGCGGCTGGTGCGCGTTCCGGGCTCGTTCGAGCTGCCGGTGGTCGCGAAGGCGGCGCTGGATGCCGGCGCCGACGCGGCGGTCGCGCTCGGCGTGATCATCCGCGGCGGCACCCCGCACTTCGACTTCGTGTCGTCGGCGGCCACCGACGGGCTCACCCGCGTCGCACTCGACACCGGCAAGCCGGTCGGCTTCGGCGTGCTCACCCTCGACGATGAGCAGCAGGGGCTCGATCGTGCGGGACTGCCCGGTTCGATCGAGGACAAGGGCTTCGAAGCAGCGGATGCCGCGATCCGCACCGTGCGCGTCCTCCAGGAGCTGCGCGACGCACAGCGCCGGCCGGCCGGGTTCTAGGTCGATCCCTCACGACCGGACTTAACCTTCAGTAGTACGTAAGGTATCGTGGGCGCCATGGAAACCCTCCGCCACGTCGTCGTCCTCATCCACCTCGTCGGCTTCGCCCTGCTCTTCGGCGCGTGGGCAGTCGAGGCGTACAACCGCCGGCTGCAGGTCACTCCGCTGATGCAGTGGGGTCTCGGCATCGCCGCGCTCGCGGGGCTCGCCCTCGCCGCACCCTGGGGCATCGAGTACGACCTGAACTACGTCAAGCTTGGCGTGAAGCTGCTCGTGCTGCTCGCTATCGGCGCGCTCCTCGGCATCGGGTCCGTCCGCCAGCGCAAGAACGGCTCGGTGCCGCCGGGCATCTTCTGGTCGATCGGCGTACTGACTCTCGGCAACGCCGCGATCGCACTCATCTGGCGCTGACTCAGCATCCCTCCAGCACGGCCTGGGCGGCCGCCTTGTCGGCGGAGTTGATGCCGAGGTCGTAGGCGTCCAGCACGTCGACGAAGTTCTCGACGTACTGGCAGCGCAGCTCAGGAACCGGCGGCAGCCACTCGCTCGGACCGGAGGCGCTCTTCTCCTGGTTCATCTCCTCTGAGGCCGCGACGAGGTTGCGCGGGTCATTGGCGAACTGGGTGCGCAGTTCATCGGTCCAGTACTCGGCGCCGTGCCCCCACGACCAGCCGAGGGCCACGACGTGGTCGATCTGGACCAGCACCGAAGTGTCGAAGCCGGAGACGAAGTCGACGTGCACGCCGTCGTAGGGGTCGATGAGCAGCCCGCTGAGCACCTTGCAGTTGTTGGTGCCCGCCTTGAAGACGGGGTCGAGCAGGTCCCGCCCGAGGACGTCGTTGCGGGTGTCGCACCCGTTCCGGTCGACGTCGGCCCAGCGCTGTCCGAACCGATCCCGGTCATAGGGGATCTCCGAGTAACCGGAGACCACCTGGAGTGACTCCAGTTCGGCCTGCGCGGCTGCCGCGTCTGCGCCTGGCGTGCCGGCGGGGGCGGCTGCGGCATCCGAACCAGGCGCCGCATCGGAGCTCGTCCCGGATGCCGGGACCACTCCCGAGGTCGCGCGCGGCAAGCCGACCGACAGCGCCAGCACGACGACGAGGATGAGCCCCGCGCCGAGGCCGGCGACCGATGCGCGGCGCACACGCGGCCGGAGCATGACCCACCCCATCAGTCGAGGAAGAGCGCGCGGAGCCGCTTCGTCGTGAAGACGAGTCCGAAGGCGATCATCACCAGGTAGTAGAGGATGTGGATCCACATGTCCGGGCTCATGACCCCGGTCGTGAAGCCGCGCACGAGTTCGACGCCGTGCCACAGCGGGAAGGCCATGACGAGAGCCTGCACCCACTCCGGGTAGACGGTGATCGGGTAGAACGTCGCCGAGAAGAGGAACATCGGCAACAGGAAGAAGTTGATCCAGTCCATGTGCTGGAAGGTCTTCATGTAGCTCGTGACCGCCATGCCGACGCTCGCGAACCCGAAGGCGATGAGCAGCACCGCGGGGATCGCGAGGATCGCGGTGGGTGCGAGGTTCAGCCCGAGGATCTGCATGATGATCAGGAAGCCGGTCGCGTACATCAGTCCGCGCAGCAGCGCGTAGAGGATCTCGCCGAGCGCGACATCCAGCGGTCCGAGCGAGGTGGCCAGCATGCCCTCATAGAGCCGGCCGTAGTTCAGCTTGAAGAACACGTTCCAGGTCGAGTCGTAGATCGCACCGTTCATCGCCGACACGGCCAGCAGCGCGGGGGCGATGAAGGCGGCATACGGCACCTCGACGCCGCCCGAGGTCGGCACGTCGCCGATCAGCGCGCCGAGCCCGAGCCCCATCGAGGCGAGGAAGAACACCGGCTCGAAGAAGCCCGAGAACACCACCATCCAGCTCGACGAGCGCGCCGCGATGAGCCCGCGCTGCACGACCGCGCCCGGATTGCCCGCCCACAAGGAGCGCACCCCGCCGGCACGGACGGGGGCCACTGCTGTCGTCGCGCTCATTTCGCCAGCCTTGTCGTGAAGATCCGCCGGGCGAGTGCGAAGCCACCGACGGCGAGGAGCAGGAGGTAGCCGAGGTGCACCCACACGAGCGGGTTGTCGCCCAGCGACCCGTACGTCGCGATGCGCCCCAGCTCGGTGGCGTGCCACAGCGGCGAGATCCACCCGATCCACTGCAGCCAGATCGGCAGCGTCGCGAGCGGATAGAAGGTGCCCGAGAACAGGAACATCGGCACGAAGATGAACCGCTGCACCATCGCGAACTGGCCCTTGTCGTCTTCGATCGACGCGGCGTACGCCATCAGGGGGATGCCGAACGCGAGCCCGGCGAGCACGCCGACCGGGATCGTCAGCCACCCGGTCTCGGGGTTGGGCACGGCACCGAACAGCCAGATGAAGAGGTAGTAGAGCGCCACAGTGACGAACATGCGCGCCGAGGCGCCCACGACCACTCCCCCCGCGATCTGGGGGGACCCCAGCGGCGAGGCGTTGAAGCCGTAGAAGTACCGCCGCCATTTGAACCCGGCCATGACCGGGAACGTGAACTCCTCGGTGCTCACCGAGACCGCCGCGGTCATCAGCAGCGCCGGCGCGACGAATACGAGGTACGAAACCTCCTGCCCGCGATCCGACACGGGCGCGTCGATCAGCGCCGCGAGGCCGACCGCCATGCCGAGCAGGTACAGGATCGGCTGTCCGAGCGAGCCCACGATGATCGTCCACCCGTAGGCGCGCATCGCGCGCACCATGTGCTCCGTGACGTACCAGGTGCCGAAGCGGCGCGGCTTCTGCCCCCACTCCATGGCCTCCGCCCGAAGTTCGTCGAGGGACGGGTACTCGGATGTGACGGATGCCGGGGCCCCCGGCATCCGTGGCTCCAAGGGTGGTTCCGCAGCGCCGTCGAAGGGCTCGCCGACCGGATCGGGAGTCATTCGATCAGCGTCCGTCCGGTGAGCTTGAGGAAGACGTCTTCGAGGCTCGCGCGGCGCACCAGCGAGGTGATCGGCTCGAGTCCGGCGGCGGTGACCCGCTCGAGCGCGTGCTCGCCGTTCGCGGTGTAGATGAGGATCCGGTCGGGGAGCACCTCGACGCGGTCGCCGATGCCCTCGAGCTGCGGGGCGACCTGCTGGTTGCGGTCGGAGCCGAAGCGCACCTCGAGCACCTCGCGGCTGGAGTGCTCGCGGATGAGGGAGGCCGGGGTGCCCTCGGCCATGATCTGGCCCTTGTCGACGACGACGAGGCGGTCGCAGAGCTGCTCAGCCTCATCCATGTAGTGCGTCGTGAGGACGAGGGTCGTGCCGCGCTCCTTGAGCCGGAAGAGGCGGTCCCACAGGACGTGGCGTGCCTGCGGGTCGAGCCCGGTGGTCGGCTCGTCGAGCAGCAGGATGCGGGGGTCGTTGATGAGGCCGCGCGCGATCGTGAGGCGGCGCTTCATGCCGCCGGAGAGCTGGTCGACCTTGCTCTTGGCCTTGTCGCCCAGCTGCGCGAAGTCGAGCAGCTCGTCGGCCTTCTGCGCGCAGACCTTGCCGGGCAGGCCGAAGTAGCGGCCGTAGATGTAGAGGTTCTCGCGGGCGTTGAGCTCGCCGTCGAGGTTGTCCTGCTGCGGCACGACCCCCAGGCGGGAACGGATCTCGGGCCCATGCTGGTCGGGATCGAGGCCGAGGATGCTCAGGCTCCCGCTCGTGCGCGTCGAGACGGCGCCGACCATCTTCATCGTCGTGGACTTGCCCGCGCCGTTCGGGCCGAGCAGCCCGAACGACTCCCCCGGCGCGACCTCGAACGACAGTCCGTCGACCGCGAGGAAATCGGGCTTGCCCTTGACCTTGTAGGCCTTGACGAGGTTCTTGGCTTCGATCACGGGGGCAGGCACCGAACAACCCTAACCCCGCCCTCCGACGTGCAAAGGGCGAGGGTCGTCAACCTGAGTTGACAGCTCGCGGGATGTCAACTACGGTTGACAACCGGATGCCGCGGGCCGCGGCATCCGTTCACTCCAGGAGGACGCGTGAGCGACGACATCCGCACCGCGATCGGCGCCCAGAGCGGTGAGCCGCTCGCCGAGCTGCGCCGGCTGCGCGCCCTGCACGCCGACCTCGCCCGCGCGGAGGCCGAGCAGGTGCGCCGCGCGCGCACCCAGGGCTATTCGTGGGTCGCGATCGCCGACGCCCTGGCCGTGAGCAGACAGGCCGTCCACAAGAAGTACGGTCGAAGGTAGGGCATTCGCCCACCTTCCCCACGAACGACAGGGAACCCCGCATGTCCACCACCCAGGCACCCTCACGCCGGGGCCGTCGCGCACCTCAAGAGGGTCCGCGCGCAAGCCTCAAGCAGCTGCTCCCCTTCCTCTTCGAGCACCGTCGCGTGCTCGTCATCGTCGCGATCCTGAGCGTCATCGGCGCGGCCGCGACCCTCGCCCAGCCGCTGCTGGTCGGCCTGCTGATCGGGCGCGTCGAGCATGGCGAGCCGCTCGGGATGCTCGTCTGGGGCGTCGTCATTCTGGTGGTCGTGGCATCCGTCATCTCCGGCTATCAGCACTATCTGCTGCAGCGCACCGGCACGGCGGTCGTGTACTCGTCTCGGCGCAAGCTCGTGGCGCGGATCCTGCACCTGCCGATCTCCGAGTTCGACGCGCGCCGAACGGGCGACCTCGTCTCGCGCGTCGGCACGGACACGACGCTGCTCTATGCGGTGCTCACGCAGGGCCTCGCCGATGCCGTCGGAAACTCGCTCATCTTCCTCGGGGCGCTCGTCGCAATGGCGATCATCGACCCCGTGCTGCTCGCCCTCATCGT
Organism: Microbacterium sp. P5_E9; assembly: GCF_054049175.1. Taxonomy (NCBI): domain Bacteria; kingdom Bacillati; phylum Actinomycetota; class Actinomycetes; order Micrococcales; family Microbacteriaceae; genus Microbacterium; species Microbacterium sp. P5_E9. Next base: position 17,504 of record NZ_JBFUMV010000005.1, read on the forward strand.
GGTCGTCATCGGCGTCTCGATCACCGGCGTCGTGCTGCTGAGCGGGCGCATCCGCGAGGCGACCCGCGATCAGCAGGAACTCGTCGGGCAGCTCACCTCGGGGGTCGAGCGAGCAGTCGGGTCGATTCGCACGGTGCGAGCGTCGGGCGCCAGCGACCGCGAAGAGGCCGCGATCTCGGGTCTGGCCGAGGACACCTACGACCAGGGTGTGCGCATCGCCAAGGTGTCGGCCCTCATCGTGCCGATCGCCGGGATCGCGATGCAACTGTCGCTCCTGGTCGTGCTCGGCGTCGGCGGCCTGCGGGTCGCGTCCGGAGCGATCACGGTTGCGGCCCTCGTCACCTTCATCATGTTCCTGTTCATGCTGATCGCGCCCCTGGGATCGACCTTCGGCGCGATCACCTCGGTGAACCAGGCGCTGGGCGCACTCGGTCGCATCCAGGAGATCCTCGACCTGCCGACTGAGACCCAAGGCGACGCCCAGCTCGCGGAATCGGTCCGCGGTGCGGACGCACCCGTGGCCGGCGGTCCGGACGCCGGACTCTCCGCCGTCGCGATCGAGTTCCGCGACGTGCACTTCCGCTACCCGGAAGCCGTCGTCGCGGCCCGGCGCAAGGCCGAGTCCGAAGCGCTGGCCGTGCTCGAGAACGCGCACGTCGACACGTTCACCATGGCCGGCGATGTGAGCGTCGATGCCTCAGGGCTCGAAGCGGGGAACGCGCCCGCCTTGGCCCCCGGCGAGGTGCTGCGCGGCGTCTCGTTCTCGGTGCCGCGCGGCTCTCGCGTGGCGCTGGTCGGGCCCTCCGGAGCCGGCAAGAGCACGACCCTCGCCCTCATCGAGCGGTTCTACGACCCGTCCGGCGGCGCCGTCCTCATCGATGGCGAGGACGCCCGCACCATCGACCGCGACGGGCTCCGCGCCCGCCTGGGCTACGTGGAGCAGGATGCCCCGACCCTCGCCGGGACGATCGCGGAGAACCTGCGACTGGCCTCGCCCGAGGCATCCGATGCGGACTGCGAGCGCGTGCTGCGTGCGGTGAACCTCGGCGAAGTGCTCGAGCGGAGCCCGCTCGGCGTCGACGCCCCGGTCGGCGAGAGCGGTGTGATGCTGTCCGGCGGTGAGCGCCAGCGACTCGCGATCGCGCGGGCGCTCCTGGCCGCACCCCCGATCCTGCTGCTCGATGAGTCGACCTCGTCGCTCGACGGGCTCAACGAGCAGCGCATGCGCGACGCGATCGACGCGGTCGCCACCGGCCGGACGCTCATCGTGATCGCGCACCGCCTCTCGACCGTCGTCGACAGCGACCACATCGTCGTCATGGACCACGGGCAGGTCGTCGGCCAGGGCACGCACTCCGAGCTCGTCGAGTCCACGCCGCTGTACCGGGACCTCGCCCGCCACCAGCTCCTCGTCTGAGACGACGGATGCCTCGGCCGCCGCGGACGGCGGGCCGAGGCATCCGGAACCGTCGTCAGGCGCGCGCGGCGACCTTCAGGCGGTAGCGCAGGGCGGCGAGCTCGGCCTGGAGCGCGGCCGGGACCTTGCCGCCGAAACGGGAGTAGAACTCCTCGGTGAGATCGGCTTCGCGCGTCCACAGCTCAGGGTCGACCGCGAAGAGCTCGGCGAGGTCTTCCTCGGTGACCGTCAGCCCGTCGAGGTTGAGGTCCTGCACGCGCGGCAGCCGGCCGATCGCGCTGTCGACGGCGGGCACCTCGCCCTCGATGCGGCGGATGATCCAGTCGATGACCCGTGAGTTGTCGCCGAAGCCGGGCCAGAGGAAGCGGCCGTCGGTGCCGCGGCGGAACCAGTTGACCTGGAAGATGCGCGGGGCGCGGTCGAACCGCAGCTGCTGACCCACCTTGAGCCAGTGCGCGAAGTAGTCCGCCATGTTGTAGCCGCAGAAAGGCAGCATCGCGAACGGGTCGCGGCGCAGCTCGCCGAGCGTGCCCTCGGCCGCCGCGGTGCGCTCGGAGGAGATGTTCGAGCCCATGAAGACGCCGTGGGTCCAGTCGGTGGCCTCGACGACCAGCGGAACATTCGTGGCGCGGCGTCCGCCGAAGAGGATGCCGTCCAGCGGGAAGCCCGCCGGATCATCCCAGTCTTCGGCGATCTGCGGGCACTGCGCGGCGCCGACCGTGAAACGGGAGTTGGGATGCGCGGCGGGGCGCCCCATGTCGGGCGTCCAGGGGTTGCCCTCCCAGTCCGTGAGGTGCGCCGGCGGTACATCCGTCAGGCCTTCCCACCACACGTCGCCGTCGGGGCGCAGCGCGACGTTCGTGAAGATCGTGTTGCCCCACATGGTCTCGACGGCGGCGACGTTGGTCGATTCGCCGGTGCCCGGGGCGACACCGAAGAACCCGGCCTCGGGGTTGATCGCCCAGAGGCGTCCGTCGTCACCGGGGCGCAACCACGCGATGTCGTCGCCGATCGTCTCGACCCGCCAGCCCGGGATCGTCGGGCGGAGCATCGCGAGGTTGGTCTTGCCGCACGCCGAGGGGAACGCGGCGGCCAGGTGGTAGGCCTTGCCCTTCGGCGAGACGACCCGGATCAGCAGCATGTGCTCGGCGAGCCAGCCCTCATCGCGGCCGATCACGGAGGCGATCCGCAACGCGAAGCACTTCTTCGCGAGGATCGCGTTGCCGCCGTACCCCGAACCGTACGACCACACCTCGAGGGTGTCGGGGAAGTGCACGATGTACTTCTCGTCGTTGCACGGCCACGCGGCATCCTTCTCCCCCGGCTGCAGCGGCGCGCCGACCGAGTGCACGGTCCGCACCCACGGCGCTCCGCCGGCGATCTCGCGGAGCACGTCGGTGCCAACGCGGGTCATGATGCCGATCGAGGTGACGGCGTAGGCGCTGTCGGTGATCTGCACGCCGATGTGCGAGAGCGGCCCGCCGACGACGCCCATCGAGAACGGCACGACGTACATCGTGCGGCCACGCATGCTGCCCTCGAACAGCGGGGTGATCGTGGCGCGGATCTCGGCCGGGGCCACCCAGTTGTTGGTGGGTCCGGCATCGGTTTCGAGCTCGGATGCGATGAAGGTGCGCGCCTCGGTGCGGGCGACATCGCCCGGGTGCGAGCGGGCGAGGTACGAACCGGGCCGCCACTCCGGGTTGAGCTTGATCAGCTTTCCCTCATCCACCATCTGGCGCAGCAGCGCCTCGTTCTCGGTGCGCGACCCGTCGACCCAGTGGACGGATGCCGGCTGCGTCAGGGCCGCAACCTCGTCGACCCAGCGCACCAGCGCGGCGAGTCCCTCCGAGACGATGGCGGGGCGGCCGCCGGGGTCTGTGCGAGCGGGGGTTTCGGGGGCGAGAGCGGGACGGGCGGTGGGGCGGGTGAAGATGTCCGCGAGTGCCATGTCGATTCCTCTTCGATCGTCGGTCAGATCCGTGGCCTTCCTCCACTTTGCGAGAGTTCGGGCGGGATTGCTGGAGAAGTCCGCCTCAAGAAGTTGAATTCTTTCGTTATGCTCAAGGAATGCCCCCGACCTCTCTCGAACTGTCCACACTGGGCCACCGCATCCGTCACCAGCGGGTCTCGCGAGGCTTCACCCTGGACGAACTGGGCGAGCGGGTGGGGGTCGCCGGCAGCCAGCTGAGCCTCATCGAGAACGGCAAGCGCGAGCCCAAGCTCTCGCTCCTCCAGGCCATCGCCGACGCCACCGGAGCGGATGTCGCCGACCTCCTGTCGACCGAGCCGCCCAACCGTCGCGCGGCCCTGGAGATCGAACTCGAGCGGGCGCAGAACAGCTCGGTCTTCCGGCAGCTGGGCATCGCACCGGTCAAGGTGACCAAGGGCATGTCGGACGAGACGATCGAGACGGTGCTCGGGCTGCACCGCGAGCTGCAGCGCCGCGAGCGGGAGGCGATCGCAACCCCCGAAGAGGCCCGTCGCGCCAACACCGACCTGCGGGTACGGATGCGCGACCACGACAACTACCTGCCCGAGATCGAGAAGCTCGCCGAGAAGCAGCTCAAGCTCGCCGGACACGTCTCCGGCGCTCTCACGCACCGGACCGTCAGCATCATGGCCGCCCAGCTGGGCTTCGAGCTGATCTACGTCAGCGATCTGCCGCACTCGGCCCGTTCGGTCACCGACCTCGAGCACGGCCGCATCTACCTGCCGCCGGCCTCGATTCCCGGTGGTCACGGGCTGCGCTCGATGGCCCTGCAGGCTATGGCCCATCGACTGCTCGGGCACCGCCCGCCGACGGACTACGCCGACTTTCTGCAGCAGCGGCTCGAGATCAACTACTTCGCCGCATGCGGCCTCATGCCGGAAACGGCATCCGTCGCGTTCCTGCAGCAGGCGAAGAAGGACCGCAACCTCGCCGTCGAGGACTTCCGCGATGCGTTCGGGGTGACCCATGAAGCAGCCGGCATGCGGATGACCAACCTCCTCACCCGGCATCTCGGCATCCCGCTGCACTTCCTGCGCGTGGATGGCTCTGGGGCGATCTCGCGCGTCTACGAGAACGACGATCTGCCGCTGCCGATGGACGTCACCGGAGCGGTGGAAGGCCAGATCGTCTGCCGCCGTTTCCTCGCGCGGTCCGCCTTCGAAGAGCAGAACCGCACGACCGAGCACTACCAGTACACCGACACCCCCACCGGCACCTTCTGGTGCTCGACCCAGACCGGCACCACGTCGGCCGGCGAGTTCTCGATCACAGTGGGCGTGCCGTTCGACGATGCGCGGTGGTTCCGCGGGCGCGAGACCTCGAAGCGGGCCGCCTCGACCTGCCCCGACGAAGCGTGCTGCCGACGCCCGCAGGGCGATGTCGCGAGTCGCTGGCAGGGAAAGGCGTGGCCGAGCGCGCGCGTGCACATGCAGATGTTCTCGCCGCTCCCCCGCGGTGCCTTCCCCGGCGTCGACGACAACGAGGTCTACGACTTCCTCGACCGGCACGCGCAGGGCTGAGGACCGGATGCCGCGGGTCAGCCCGTGATGAAGGCGCGGTAGCGGTCGAGGGCGGCGCCGATCTCGGCATCCGTGGCCGCCTCCGGGCTGAAGAGCTCAGGGATCGGGTCGTCGGTGTGGCGGCCCATCGCGACCGAGTGCGTCCACACGCCGACGATCTCGCCGCGCGCGACGAGGATCGGACGGACGATCCCGTTCATGGCCGGGCCAATCGCGTGGAGGAACTCCGGGGCGCACGGCACCGAGCGATCGACGTAGGAGAGGTAGTACTCCTCGAAGGGCGGCAGCGCCACGACATCCGCCGCGGCGGCGCTGCGCCGAGGTGCCGGTCCTGCGACGACGTACTGCGGTTCGGGCTGGTCGTCCACGATCTTCAGGCGATCGGATGCCGCTTCCGCCGCAGCCCGCGACATCCCGAGCGGCAGTCCCGACCACCACGCGAAGTCGCGCGCCCCAGCAGGGCCGTGCGAGGCGATGTAGCGGACGAAGAACTCGGCGAGCGGGTCGGCCGGGGACGCGGCATCCGTGATCCACTCGTCGAACAGCACCCAGAGCTGCTCGCGGCTCGGCCCGCCCGTGCGAGCCACCACTGGCCCCTGGCAGAGCACGAGCCGGGTCGAGAGAGCGTAGAGCAGGTGGTAGCCGCGCTGGCCGGCGGTCGAGATGCCACTGGCCTCGAGCACCGCGAAGACGTCCTTCCGGGCGAGGCCGTTGCCGCCGCTGAGTGCCGTGCGCACGGCACGCTCGGCGCGGACGACCTCGGCGGCATCGATCCCCTCGGCGCGGTGCACGCGCGCGGCCTTGTCGAGCTGACGCTGGCCGGTCACCGACAGCACCCACGCAAGGTCGCGCGCCGGGATGATGTGGATCGTGCCGCGCATCGTCCACGACCGCACGATCTCGCCCCGGTCGAAGGCTGCATCGACGTCGCTCAGGGTGGGAGATCCCTTGCTGCGGGCGGAGAGCGCGAGTCGACCGCCCCAGAACTCCTGAGCCTGGGTCGCGAGCATGTGCGCGGCCGCCTCGGTGATCGTCGGGGCAGGCGCGCTCAGCCGATGCGACCGCAGCCGCTCGAGGCGGAGGGTCGCGTTATCCATGTGCTCATTGTGCTCCGAGCCGACGACAGCGCGCGGTCTCGACGCGGTCCCTGAGCCGTCCGAGGGGTCCGCGGCGCTTCGACAGGCTCAGCGACCTGTGCTTTCGCAACCGCGGGATGACGCATGATGAAGGGACGCACCGTGGGCAGCAGACTCCACGATCACCCTTGGAGAACTCATGCTCATCGCCCTCTGGATCCTCAACGCGCTCCTCGCGCTCGCCTTCCTCGCCGCCGGCACGATGAAGCTGGCGCGCTCGAAGCCCGCCCTCGCTGCAGCCGGCATGAGCTGGGCCGACGACTACAGCACCCCGCGGATCAAGTCCATCGGCGCCGCGGAGGTCGTCGGCGCGTTCGGGCTGATCCTCCCGCTCGCCACCGGCATCGCGCCGATCCTCGCMCCGATCGCCGCGACCGCGCTGGCGGTCCTGATGATCGGCGCGGTCGTGACGCACGTCCGCCGCAAGGAGAACACGACCCCGTCGCTGGTGCTGGCGATCCTGTCGATCGCGAGCGCGGTGCTCGGGTTCCTCGTCCTCGCGTAGGTCCCAAGACCCCCGAGAAACCACTTCCGCGCTGAGACACCACGCACCGCGTGATGTCTGGGCGCGGTTGTGGTGTTTCGGCGGGATTGTGGTCCCGAGGGCGGCGCGGCGCTTCGACAAGCTCAGCGACCGGGTTCGGCTCAGCGACCGGGTTCGGCTCAGCGACCGGGGTTCGGCTCAGCGACCGGGTTCGGCTCAGCGACCGACGTCAGCCGGTCAGTGCGGGTTCGGGGTGAGCGTGTACTTCGTCTGCAGGTACTCGTGGATGCCCTCTGCACCGCCCTCGCGACCGAGGCCCGACATCTTCCAGCCGCCGAACGGCGCGGCCGCGTTGGAGACGACCCCCATGTTGAGGCCCATCATCCCGGTCTCGAGCCGGTCGATCATCCGCTGTCCGCGCGAGAGGCTCTCGGTGAACACATACGACACGAGTCCGTACTCGGTGTCGTTCGCGAGGCGGACGGCGTCGTCCTCGGTGTCGAACGGGATGATCGCCAGCACCGGCCCGAAGATCTCTTCACGGAGGATGTCGCTGCCGGGCTGCACGTCGGTGACGACGGTCGGCTCGTAGAAGGTGCCCGGCCCGTCGATGGCCGAGCCACCGGTGCGCACCTGCGCACCGCGGGCGACGGCATCCGTCACCAGCGACGAGGCCTTCTCGACCGCCGCGCCGTTGATGAGCGGACCGATCGCGACCCCGTCCTCGGTGCCGCGGCCGATCTTGAGCCCCTGGACGCGCTCGGTCACGCGCCGGGCGAACTCGTCGGCCACCGAGCGCTGCACGATGAACCGGTTCGCCGCGGTGCAGGCCTGGCCGACGTTGCGGAACTTCGCGAGCATCGCACCGTCGACAGCCTTGTCGAGGTCGGCGTCTTCGAACACGACGAAGGGCGCGTTGCCGCCGAGCTCCATCGACGTGCGCAGCACACCCTGCGCTGCCTGCTGCATGAGCCGCTGCCCGACCTGCGTCGAGCCGGTGAAGGAGAGCTTGCGCAGCCGCGGGTCGCGGATGATCGGCTCCGACACCGCGCCGGACGTCGATGTGGTGAACACGTTCACCACCCCTGGCGGCAGCCCGGCGTCTTCGAGCAGCTTCGCGAAGTAGAGGGTGGTGAGCGGCGTGAGCTCGGCCGGCTTGATGACCACCGTGCAGCCCGCGGCGAGCGCGGGGGCGATCTTGCGGGTCGCCATCGCCAGCGGGAAGTTCCATGGCGTGATCAGGAAGCACGGGCCGACCGGATGCTGCGACACGATCATGCGACCGGTGCCCTCGGGGTTCGGCCCGTAACGCCCCTGGATGCGCGCGGTCTCCTCGCTGAACCAGCGCACGAACTCGCCGCCGTAGACCACTTCGCCGCGGGCCTCGGCGAGCGGCTTGCCCATCTCGATCGTCATCAGCAGGGCGAAGTCCTCCTTACGCTCCTGCAGCAGGTCGAACGCGCGACGCAGCAGCTCGGCGCGCTCGCGCGCGGGGGTCGCCGCCCACGCCGGGAACGCCGCCGCGGCGGCATCGAGGGCGGCCTTGCCATCGGCGGGCGAGGCATCCGCGATCTCCTTGACGACCGTCCCGTTCGCGGGGTCGTAGACCTTGAGCGTCTTGCCGCCCTCGGCGGCCCTCCACTCGCCGCCGATGAACAGCGCATCAGGCACGCGCGCCAGCAGCTCGGTCTCACGGTTGTCGGTCATGGGGACCCCTTCGTCGGGCGGACGGATGCGAGTGGTCGCCGTCCATGGTCTGGCTCGGTGCCCATTCTGCCCGCGCGACGGGCGCGGAGCGATGTACACCGCGTACATCGACCCCCACTGCATTGTGCGACGCGGATACCGGATGCCGCGGCATCCGTCCCCCGGCGCCGGCAGGGTCAGGCGTCAGAAGACGTCGTCGACGAAGGCCACGTTGTACACCGCGATGCGCTGCGGCACGTCGGCGAACGCCTCGGCCCGCGCATCCGACGCGAGATACGCCTTCTCGGTCGCGAGGAACGCCTCTTCGTCGCCTTCGGCGCTGACCGCCCAGACGAACTCGTTCGTCGCGCGCAGCCCGTAGGCGAAGTCGATCGCGAACCCGGCCGCGGGGCGGACCTTCGGCATCCACTCCTGCCACCACGCCAGGAATGCGTCGTATTCGCCATCGACCAGGGTGTACCGCCGCAGTTGGATCGTCCTCATCCCTGCATCCTCCCACGCAGGCCGCCCTCGTATACTCGGAGCGTCCGGCGGAGTGTCACTCCCGTCGATGTCCGAAAAATGGGCACGAGCCGCTCGAGTCGAGCGCGAGACACATACGGAATCCCTGCCGGCTCGCACCGGCCGCCGCTCCCCGCAGGGGCGCGGCACGATCACCGTCCCCGTGTCAGAAGGCTCCGTCATGTCCACGGTCTCCGCCCACATCGCCCGCACGCTCGCCGCCCACATCGACCACGTCTTCGGTGTCATGGGCAACGGCAACGCCTACTTCCTCGACGCGCTCGAGCAGTCGAAGCGCGTGACCTTCACCGCCGTGCGGCACGAGGCCGGCGGGGTGGTCGCCGCCGACGCGTATCATCGCGCCTCGGGGCGTCTCGCGGTCGCGACCGCGACCTATGGCGCCGGGTTCACCAACACCCTGACCGCCCTCGCCGAGGCCGTCCAGGCGCATGTGCCCCTCGTCCTGGTGGTGGGCGACGAGCCCACCTCGGGCCGGCGACCGTGGGGCGTCGACCAGATCGCGCTCGCGTCGGCCGTGGGTGCGCGCACCTACACCGCGGGACGCACGGATGCCGCGGCCACGACCGTCCTCGCGATCGAGCATGCCCTCACCTACCGGGTTCCGACCGTGCTCGCGATCCCGTACGACATCGCCGCGCTCGAGGCCGGACCCGTTCCGGTGGCGCCGGAGCCGCGAATTCCCGAGCCCCTCGCGCCGCACGGCCCCTTCGCCCACGGCGCGATCCGCGACCTCGCGCAGGCGCTGGCCGAGTCGTCGAAGCCGTTCCTCCTCGCCGGCCGCGGGGCGTGGCTCGCGGACGCCGGGACGGCGCTGGGCGAGCTCGCCGCGCGCACCGGAGCGATCACGGCCGGGACGGCCCTCGGACGCGGCATCTTCCCGGAGTCCGAGTTCGACCTCGGCGTGACCGGCGGATTCGGCGCCGAGGGCGCGATGGAGCTGATCCGCGAGGCCGACGTCGCCGTCGTGTTCGGGGCGTCGCTCAACCAGTTCACGATGCGCTTCGGCGAGCTGTTCGCCCCCGGAACCCGGGTGTTCCAGATCGACACGGCGCCCACCGCGACGCATCCGCACGTCGGCGGGTACATCCGCGGCGACGCAGCAGTGGTCGCCCAGCGGCTCCTCGATGAGCTGACGTCGCAGGGCTCGGCGTCGACCCGATGGCGGGAGTCGGTCGACCTCGCCGGGGTGCGCTCCTATGACTCCGGCGTGGGGATCGCACCCGACGGGCGCCTCGACCCGCGGTCGGTCGCGGTGCGGATCGGCGAGCTGCTGCCCGCGGATCGGGTCGTCGTGTCGGACGGCGGGCACTTCATCGGCTGGGCGAACATGCACTGGCCGGTCGCGTCCCCCGACCGCATGATCATGGTGGGCACGGCGTTCCAGTCGATCGGGCTCGGCCTGGCGTCGGTTCCCGGCGCGGCTCTGGGCAAGCCCGACGCGACGATCGTGCTGACCACCGGCGACGGCGGCGCGCTCATGGCGCTCGCCGACCTCGAGTCGGCCGTGCGGGTCGCGCGCGGCCGGGGCCTCGCGGTGGTGTGGAACGACGCCGCCTACAGCGCCGAGGTCAACCTATACGGCCTCAAGGGGCTCGCGATCGAGCCGATGCTCATCCCCGAGGTCGACTTCGCCGGCTTCGCCCGGGCGGTCGGCGCGGAGGGCGTGGTCGTTCGTTCGCTCGCGGATCTCGATCGCCTGGAGTCGTGGGCGGCGGAGGATGCGGCATCCCGCCCCTTCCTGCTGCTCGACTGCCGCATCTCGGGCGCGGTGATCGCGCCGTACCAGCAGGAGATCATCCGCGTGAACTCCTGACGGGGCCCAGGGCGACCGATCCCTCGCGCGGTCGAAACCGCCACACGCGCCCGCCCGCAACGACCGCGACTACCGGTTCGACCGCGCGAACGTAGGGCAGGCGACGGATGGATGCCGCAGCTCACGCCCCGCGGAACTCCGGCTTGCGCTTGGCCTGGAACGCGGCGAAACCCTCGCGGTAGTCCGCGGTGTCGCGCAGCGACTCCTGCCCGCGCGACTCCTCGGCGACGACACGCCACAGCCGGTCGTCGCGCAGGATGTCAATGAGCCGCTTCGACGCGAGAAACGCCCGCGTCGGACCCGCGGCCGCACGCGCCGCGCGCTCTCGTGTGAACGCGAGCAGTTCGTCGCGGGGCACCGCCCGGCTGAACAGCCCGGCCGCCACCGCCTCGGCCCCGCTCATGAGGTCACCGGTGAAGATGAGGTCCAGCGCCCGGTGCGCGCCCAGTCGCTCGTAGAGCAGCGCGTGACCGCCCGAGTCGAGCAGAGCGCCGATGTTGACGAACGGCGACCCCACCTTCGCGTCCGAGGCGAGGTAGACGACGTCGGTCGCGATCGCGAGGCCGAGCCCGACACCGAGGCACGCACCCTGCACGGCCGCGAAGGTGGGCGCGGGGAACGCGGCGATCCGGCGCATGACGCCTTCGACCGCCCCGAGGTATCCCGCCACGTCGTCTGTGGCCGGGTCGACGCCGGCGATGTCGCGGCCCGCACAGAACGCGCGCCCCTCCCCTCGCAGCAGCAGCGCGCGGACGCCGGATGCCTCGGCACGCGCGTACGCGGCATCCAACTCCCCCAGCGCCTCGAGCGAGAGCGCGTTGAGCTTTTCTGGGGCGCTGAGGGTGATCTCGGCCACATCGTCGGCGATCGCGAGGTCGATCACGGGCACTCCTATACGTCGTAGTCGACCACGACCGACTCGGTCGTGGGGTGGGATTGGCAGGTCAGGACGTAGCCGCGGTCGAGCTCGTCGGGTTCGAGGGCGTAGTTCTGCGTCATGGAGACGGAGCCGGTGACGAGACGTGCACGGCATGTGCCGCACACTCCGCCCGCGCAGGCGAACGGCACGTCGGGGCGCACCCGCAGTGCGGCATTCAGGATCGACTCGTGCGCCGACACCGGGCTGTCGACCGTCGACGACTGGCCGTCGAGGGTGAACTCGATGCGGCGGACGGGCTCGTCCTCGCGCACCACCACCGGGCGCCCCGCCGACGGCTCGGGGCGATCACCTTCGCCCGTCGTGAAGAGCTCGTAGCGGACGTGCGCGGTGTCGACCCCGATGTCGTCGAGGGTGTCGCGGCAGAGCTGGACCAGCTCGAAGGGGCCGCAGAGGAACCACTCGTCCACGGTCTCCGGCAGCACGAGGACATCGAGGATCCGGCGCAGCCGGGCCTCGTCGATGCGGCCCGACAGGAGCGGGGCCGAGCGCTGTTCGCGGGAGAGCACGTGGTGCAGCGCGAGCCGTGTCGGGTAGCGGTCCTTGAGGTCGGCGAGGTCTTCGAGGAACATGACGTCGGTCGTCGAGCGGTTCGTGTAGACGAGGGTCACCCGCGATGTCTCGGACCTCGCGAGGACCGTGGCGGCGAGCGCCATGAGCGGCGTGATGCCCGATCCCGCGGCGATCCCAGCGACGTGCGCGCCATCGAGATCGGCGAGCGTCGAGGTGAAAGTGCCCTGGGGGCTCATCACGTCGATTTCGTCGCCTGGGCGAAGCTCGGTCTGCGCCCAGGTCGAGAACCGGCCGCCCAGGTCGCGCTTGATGGCGACACTGATCGAGCCGGGTGCGGGCGGGCGGCACAGCGAATACGAGCGCCGCACCTCGTGTCCGTCGAGGTGGGCGCGAAGCGCGACGTGCTGCCCCGCGAGGTAGGCGAACTCGCCCTGCAGGCGCTCGGGGATCTCKAACGTCACCTCGACGGCGGCCTCGGTGAGGGGTCGCACCTCGGCCACCCGGAGCGCGTGGAATCGGGCACGCTTGCGTGCGGGCGCGGTCGGGCCGCCGACCGCGCTCGCCAGCAGCGCATCGGCGACCTGAGCCGCGCCCTGTGGTTCGCCCGGTTGCTGAGCCTGTCGAAGCACACCAGCCGGTCGAAGGGTCGCGCCGGAGGGCGCCGCGAACGGCGCAGGGAACGGTGCGGCCATCAGTGCACCTTGAAGTGGTCGAAGGGCTCGAGGCACGCGCGGCATTCGTACAGCGCCTTGCAGGCCGTCGACCCGAAGCGGGCGACCTCACGCGTGTCGAGCGACCCGCAGCGCGGGCACTTCACGGCAAGCTGCACCCGGATCACACCGCCGACCGACCCGCGCCCGCTCGGCGGCGCGATGCCGTAGTCGCGCAGCTTCGTCTTGCCCGCCTCGCTCATCCAATCCGTCGTCCATGCCGGAGCGAGCGTGAGCCGCACATCCACCTCGTCGAATCCCGCCCCTTTGAGCGCGAACACGACGTCGTCGCCGATCGCTTCGATGGCCGGGCACCCGGAGTAGGTCGGCGTGATGGTCACCGTCACGCGGGACCCGTCGACGGCGACGTCGCGGAGCACTCCGAGATCCTCGATCGTGAGGACGGGCACCTCGGGGTCGGGGATCGCCGCGGCGATCGCCCAGGCGCGTGCTGTGGCGGTCACCATGTCGCCCCCGGATGCTGTCGCGCGAGCACCTGCAGCTCTGCGAGCAGGAACCCGAGGCCCGGGAAGTGCACGCCGCGTCGGCCTCCGGCCGACGAGCTGGGCCCCTGCGGCACGTCCAGCCGCGCCTCGGCGAACACGGCATCGATCACCGTGTCGAAGCGCGCGCGCAGGCTCGATGGCCGCACCGCGACTGTGTCAATACGAGAGATGAGCGGTTCGTCCCGGAAGAGCTCGCCGACATACGGCCACACGTCGGCGATGGCGCGCACCATCCGTCGTCTCGATTCTTCAGTGCCGCCGGCGAGTCGCAGCGTCCACTGCACGGCGTGGTCGCGGTGGTACTCGACCTCCTTCACCGCCTTCGCGGCGATCGCCCCCAGCGTCTCGTCGGTCGACCCTGCCAGCGCCGAGTAGAGCTCGAATTGATAGACGGATGCCGCGAGCTGGCGTGCGATCGTCTGCGCGAAGTCTCCGTTGGGCTGCTGGAAGAGCCACGCGCAGCGGAAGTCGGGCTCATCGCGCCAGTAGGCGAGGTCGTCCTCGGTGCGCCCGTCGTACGTGCCGGCGTAGCGCAGCAGGGACCGGGCGTGACCGAGCAGGTCGAGCGCGATGTTCGCGAGCGCGACGTCTTCTTCGAGCTCGGGCGCGCGCGCGATCCACGCGCCCAGCTGCTGCGAGAGGATGAGCGCGTCGTCGCCGAGCCACAGCGCGTACTCGGCGACATCGGCGCTCGCGGCGCGACCGCCCTCACCCGCGAGCTCCGCGGACAGTTCGATCTGCTCGACGGTGACATTGCCGTGCGGGTCGGTCTCGGTCACAGGTGCGGCACCCCCTCGGACGCCGTGTAGTAGACGGCGTGGCGATAGTTCTTGCCCGCAGGACTCTCGAAGAACGCGCCCTTCGAGTCGGGGTCGCTCGTCGTGATCGCGTCGGCGGGCACCACCCACACCGACGTGCCTTCACCGCGACGCGTGTACACATCGCGCGCATTGCGCAGCGCGAACTCGGCGTCGGGTGCGTGCAGCGATCCGGCGTGCACATGGCTGAGCCCACGGCTCGCCCGCACGAACACCTCCCACAGCGGCCACGTCTCGCGGTCGGAACCGCCCGGAGTCGCCATCATGCCACCGCCCCTTCGACAGGCTCAGGGACCGGGGAGAAGCGCTCGGACTGCTTGCGGGCGTATTCGGCCGCCGCTTCGCGCACCCACGCGCCGTCCGCATGGGCGTCCCGTCGGTTCCTGATGCGCTCCGCATTCATGGGCCCGCGGCCCGCGAGCACCTCGTGGAACTCGGTCCAGTCGATCTCGCTGGTGTGCCAGCGCTTCGCGTCGTCGTCCCACCGCAGCTCGGGGTCGGGGAGCGTCACACCGAGCACCTCGGCCTGGGGCACCAGCATCCCAATGAACCGCTGGCGCAGCTCGTCGTTCGAGAACCGCTTGATCTTCCACGCCGTCGACTGGGCCGAGTTGGGCGACTGGTCATCCGGCGGACCGAACATCATGAGCGACGGCCAGTACCAGCGGTTCACGGAATCCTGTGCCATCTCCTGCTGCGCGGGCGTGCCCTGCATGAGTGAGAGGAGGATCTCGAAGCCCTGACGCTGGTGGAACGACTCCTCCTTGCAGATGCGCACCATCGCGCGTCCGTAAGGTCCGTACGACGCGCGGCACAGCGGCACCTGGTTGCAGATCGCGGCGCCGTCGACGAGCCAGCCGATGGCGCCCATGTCTGCCCACGTCGGCGTCGGGTAGTTGAAGATGGACGAGTATCGGGCGCGTCCGGCGATGAGCTGGTCGGTCATCTCGTCGCGCGTGATCCCGAGGGTCTGGGCCGCCGAGTAGAGATAGAGCCCGTGGCCGGCCTCGTCCTGCACTTTCGCCATCAGGATCGCCTTGCGCTTGAGGCTCGGGGCGCGCGTGATCCAGTTGCCCTCGGGCTGCATGCCGATGATCTCGGAGTGGGCGTGCTGCGAGATCTGGCGGATGAGCGTGCGACGGTAGGCCTCCGGCATCCAGTCCCGCGGCTCGATGCGCTGTTCGGCGGCGATGAGCGCGTCGAAGACCGCCTGCTCGGCGGCCTCATCCTGTGGTTCAACAGGTCGAAGGGCGGCTGTGGTCATCATCGACTCCTCATTTACAGACCGTTCGTTCAGTAAAGTGTACTCCATGCCCTGCCACGATCCCGCGGGGCTGTCAGTCGGCGGTTCGGTCGGTGGTGAGGGATCGGCCGCGGAACTCCGCGACCACGTCGCCGATCTCGTCAGTGACGGTGACGTCGTACAGCCCGGTCCGGCCGCTCACGGTGCGGCGGACGGCCTCCGCGGTGAGCGTCTGCCCTGCGCGGGTGGCCTTCAGGAAGGTGATGTCGGCGCCGGCGGCCACCGTCACACGCTCGTCCTCGTTGCACGCGATCGCGAAGGCCGTGTCTGCCAGTGCGAACACGAGTCCGCCGTGCGTGATGGCGAAGCCATTCGTCATGTCCTCGCGCACACGCATGGACACGACCGAACGTCCAGGTTCATCGACCTCGACGACCATGCCGAGGGCGGCGGATGCCTGATCCCGCTGCATCATCGGACGCACGGTCATGCCTCCACCCGTTCGAGCTTGTCCGCCCGGTCATCGAGCTTGTCGAGATGCTTCGCCACCAGCGTGAGCACGTCGTAGGTCGCGACGATCTCGTCGCGCTGGTTGAGGATCACGGCATCCCACCGCACTTCTCCGTACTCGTCAGTCTCGCGCGGCGTGATCTCCTTCGCCGTCAGCACCACGCGGATCTCGTCCCCCGGGGACACGGGAGTGATGAAGCGGAGGTTCTCGAGTCCGTAGTTGGCGAGCACGGGACCGGGATCAGGGTCGACGAACAGCCCGGCCGCCCAGGAGACGAGCAGATAGCCGTGTGCGACGCGACCCGGGAAGAACGGGTTGGCCGCGGCGGCCTCCTCGTCCATGTGCGCATAGAACGTGTCGCCGGTGAAGTGCGCGAACGTCTCGATGTCGTCGAGCGACACCGACCTCGACGCGGACGCGATCTGGTCGCCGATGCGCAGCTCATCGAGCGACTTGCGGAACGGATGCCGGTCGCTGCGTGCGGTGGCACCCTGGTGCCACACGCCGGTGAGGGCGGTGAGCATCTCCGGAGACCCCTGCAGGGCGGTGCGCTGCATGTGGTGGAGGACGGCGCGGATGCCGCCGAGCTCCTCGCCACCGCCGGCGCGGCCCGGTCCACCGTGCACGAGGTGCGGCACCGGCGAGCCGTGCCCGGTGGAGGTGCGCAGGTCGTCGCGGTCGAGGAACAGCAGTCGCCCGTTGAAGGCGCCGATGCGGGCGAGCAGAGTCGCGGCGACCGCCGGATCGCTGGTCGCGACGCTCGTCACGAGCGAGCCGCCGCCGAGGGCCACGAGGTCGCCGGCCTCGTCGACCGTGTCGTACGCGAGCACGCTCGCGACGGGTCCGAACGCCTCTATCTCGTGCACGGCGGCAGCCGAGGCATCCGTGAATCCGATGAGGAGGGGCCCGAGGAAGGCGCCGTCCGGGGCGTCGCCCGTCGTGCCGTCGGCGCGGACGACCTCGGGCAGGTCGGTCGAGCCCAGCAGAACGCGGCCGCCCGCCGCTTCGAGCGCCGCGACGCTGCGGAGCACCTCGTCGCGCTGCTCGCGCGAGACGAGCGGTCCCATCGTCACGGTCTCCGCATGCGGGTCGCCGATCACGACGCGTTCCGCGATCTTGGCGGAAAGGGCGGCGACCAGGGCATCGACCGAGCCCGCCGGCACGATCGCGCGCCGGATCGCGGTGCACTTCTGGCCGGCCTTCGTCGTCAGCTCGACCAGCAGCTGCTTCACGTAGGCGTCGAACTCCGGCGTGCCGGGCGTAGCGTCCGGACCGAGCACGGAGGCGTTGATCGAGTCCGTCTCGCTCGTGAACCGCACTCCCCCCGCCGCCTGCTCGCGCAGCTTCGCGGCGGTCGACGCGCTTCCGGTGAACCCGACGAGGTCGCCGAGCCGAAGGTGGTCGAAGAGGCCAGGAACGCTCCCCGACACGAGTTGCAGCGACCCGGTGGGCAGCAGGCCGGACTCGACGAGGATCCGCACCCAGGCCTCGGCGACGTAGGCCGTCGGTGTCGCCGGCTTCACGAGGCTCGGGACTCCGGCGAGGAACGCGGGCGCGAACTTCTCGAGAGCGCCCCACATCGGGAAGTTGAAGGCGTTGATCTGCACCGCGACGCCGGGGAGGCGGGTGTACACGTGCCGGCCGAGGAACGACCCGTCCTTTGCGAGCGACTCCACCGGACCGTCGAGGTACACCTGCGCGTTCGGCAGCTCGCGGCGGCCCTTCGACGAGTAGGTGAAGAGCACGCCGATGCCGCCGTCGACATCGCTGAGCGAGTCGCGCACCGTCGCACCTGCGCGCTTCGAGAGCTCGTAGAGCTCCTCCTTGCGCGCCGTCAGCGCGATGCCGAACTGCTTCAGCAGCAGCGCGCGCTCGTGAAACGTGAGCGCGCCGAGGCTCCGCTGGCCGACCGTGCGCGCATACTCCAGTGCGCCGGCGAGGTCGAGCCCGTCAGTGCTGAGACGAGTGACCTCCTCGCCCGTCGAGGCATCCCGCACCGTGGCCCCCTTGGTCCCTGAGCCCCCCACGGTCCCTGAGCCTGTCGAAGGGCCGGCAGGGCTCCACCACGCATCCTGCACGTAGCTCGGCAGGACCTCGATCCCTGTGCTCACTGTTCGCTCCATTCGTAGAATCCGCGGCCGGTCTTGCGGCCCAGGTGTCCATCGGCGACCATCCGCCGCAGCAGGTCGGGAGGCGCGAACCGGTCGCCCAGTCGGGCGTGCAGCTCCTCGGCGATCCCGAGGCGGACGTCGAGCCCGACGAGGTCGGTCGTGCGCAGGGGACCGATCGGATGCCGGTAGCCGAGTTCCATCGCCAGGTCGATGTCAGTGGCCGAGGCGACTCCCTCCTCGAGCATGCGGATCGCCTCGAGCCCGAGCGCGACGCCGAGGCGGCTCGACGCGAATCCTGGGCTGTCGCGCACCACGACGGGCACCTTGCCGAGCGCGGCGACCCATCCGCGGGCGGCGACGACGAGGTCGGGCGCAGTGGCGCGCCCCACCACGATCTCGATGAGCTCCGACGCCGGAACCGGGTTGAAGAAGTGCAGGCCGAGGAAGCGGTCCGGGCGGGCGAGGCCGAGCGCGAGGTCGTCGATGGAGATCGAGGAGGTGTTCGTCGCGAGCACGGAGTCCGCACCGAGCACTCGCTCAGCGCGTCCGAGCGCGTCGGCCTTGAGCGCGCGATCTTCCGGCACCGCCTCGATGACGAGCCCGCAGCCGGCGAGCGCCGCGGCATCCGCCCCCGTCTCGATGGCAGCGGTCAGGCCGGCGAGGTCACGCGTCGTGCCGCCGCGCTGCACGCTGCGATGCAGACTCTCGAGCACGCGAGCGGATGCCGCGGCCGCGGCATCCGCGTCCCTCTCGATGACGACGACCGAGGCGCCGGCGAGCGCGAAGGCGTGCGCGATGCCCGCGCCCATGCGTCCACCGCCGATCACGCCGACGTGGGCGGGCACGGCAGGCGCCGTGTCTTCGCCGGGCGTGCGGGTCATCGCTTCCGCCTCTCCAGGAACGCGGTCATTCGCCGGTGCTTCTCGGGGCTCTCGAACAGCTCGGCCTGCAGTTCGAGCTCGATGGTGGGGTGCGCGTCGGGTGCGGCGCGCAGCGCCGTCTTGGTGTGGCGGGTGGCGAGCGGGTCGTTCGCGGCGATGCGGTCGGCGAGCGCGAGTGCCGCGTCGAGGAGTGCGTCGGGTTCGTGCAGCGACGAGACGAGCCCCCACGCGAGGGCGTCGTCGGCATCCAGAATCCGACCGGTCAGCAGCAGCTCTGTCGCACGCGCCTCGCCGACGATCTCGGGCAGTCGCCAGGTGGCGCCGGCGGCGGCGATGATGCCGAGTCCCGTCTCGGGGTTGCCGATCCGCAGCCGCGGCGTGCCGATCCGCAGGTCTGCGGCGTAGGCGAGCTCGGCACCGCCGCCGAGCGCCCAGCCGTCAAGCGCGGCGATGACCGGCATCGGGAGCGCGCGGACGCGCTGGAACGCGCGGGTGTTGATGCCGCGGCGCGCGTCGTCGGAGCGCCGGTCCCGCAGCTCGGCGATGTCGGCGCCCGAGGCGAAGACGCCTCCGGCACCGATCAGGATGAGCGTGCGCGGCCGTTCTTCGAGTTCAACGCACAGGGCGTGCAGTTCGTCGACCATGGTCTGGTCGATCGCGTTGCGCACCTCGGGTCGGTCCAGCGTCGCCACCACACGGTCGTCGCGGCGCTCGATGCGCAGCGCGTCGGACATCGTCATCCTCTCGTCATCCGCTCCGGTGCGGACGAGTCGCTTGAATATCTAACCGATCGTTCAGTAATAGCAGATCGACGGCCCTTCGCCAAACACGCCCCGCGACGCCGCTCCCGCGATCCGCCCGCGCTCGCTTCGGAGCGGAGTGTCAGACTGGACCCGTGCCCGACCCGACCACCGCCCCACCGGAGCGCATCGCCGCGCCCCGTCGCGGTCGCCCGGGCTACGACCGCGACCAGGTGCTCGAGATCGCGGTCGCGCTGTTCAACGAGCAGGGCTACGACGCGACATCCGTCGCCGACCTCGCGACCCGGCTGGGACTGACGAAATCGGCCCTGTACCACCACTTCGATTCGAAGGAGCAGCTCCTCGCCCTCGCCCTCGACGAGGCGCTCAGCCGGCTCGAGGGCGTCTTCGACGAGCCGGACGCCCGCGAGGGCTCCCCGGCGGAGCGCCTCGGCGCCGTGCTGCGCGGGGCCGTCCGCGTGCTCGTGGACCGGCTCCCCTACGTCACGCTGCTGCTCCGGGTCCGCGGCAACAGCGCTGTCGAGCGGGCCGCGCTCGAGCGACGCCGCGCGTTCGACCACCGCGTCACGGCGCTCGTCGTCGAGGCGCAGCGGGCCGGGATCGTGCGGGACGACATCGACGGGCCGGTCGCCACCCGCCTCATCTTCGGCATGGTCAACTCGATCGTCGAGTGGTACCGCCCCGGCGGCCCCGTCGATCGGGAGCGCCTCGCCTACGACGTCGTGACGATGGCGCTCGACGGGATCCGCACGCGCTGACGACACCCCGCCAGCGGTCCCTGAGCGTGTCGAAGGGTCCGCAGCGCTACGCCAAGCTCAGCGACCTGTGCTCGGCTGCGCGAGCATGTGCTGCGCAAGGAACGCCGTGAGCTCGTCCGTCGCGGTCAGCGGCAGCACCGCCGCCACGTACTGATCAGGGCGCACCACGACGACGACACCGTCGCGGGACAGACCACGTTCGGCGAAGATGTCCACACTGTTCCACGCGCTGGGGCCGGCGGCGTAGACCTTCTCCCAGTCGGTCAGACCCAACGGGCCCGTCTGAGGCAGGAACGCCTTCGGCACCCGCGAGATGTCGACCTCCTCGAAGCGCTGCTGGTAGATCGCCTTGACGTCGAACACGACGTCGACGTCCGCGCCGACGGGGGTGAACCGCGCCACCGGTGACTCCGGCGACGACAGCCACTCCGCCCACGAGGCGAGCGTCGACGGTTCGCCTGCTGCGGGAGCGTCGGCGAAGGCGTAGATGCGCCAGCGTCCGTCGGCCTTGGCATGGTGACCGAGGTGCACGACGTTGCCGTCGCACACGCGCACCACCTCGGCGGATTTGAACCGCTTGCCGAGGGGAAATCCCTCCGCGAGCGCCTGGTGCGCGGCATCCGTCACGATCATCGACTCGCCGTATTGGGTCATGAAGCCGGAGGGGAACTCGGCGGTCGCGAGGTAATAAGTGGCGAGGTCCTGGGGGTCGGTGATCTCTTCAGGCTTGCGGGCCATGAGCGAGGACCACTCCTTGTCGAAATCGATAAGCTGCTGGGCGACGGGCTGCCGCTCGGCGGAGTAGGTCGCCAGCAGCGACTCGGGGCTGCGGCCGGTGAGCACCGCGCCGAGCTTCCAGCCGAGGTTGAAGCCGTCCTGCATCGACACGTTCATGCCCTGCCCCGCCTTGGCGCTGTGGGTGTGGCAGGCGTCACCGGTGAGGAAGACGCGAGGGGTGCGGTCCGAGCCCTCGGGCACGTCGTCGAACTTGTCGGTGATCCGGTGGCCGACCTCGTAGACGCTGTGCCAGGCAACCTGCTTCACGTCGATCGAGTACGGATGCAGGATCTCGTTCGCCTTGCGGATGATCCCCTCGATCGGCGTCTGGCGCACGCGGTGGTCGTCATCGTCGGCCACGGCGCCGAGGTCGATGTACATGCGGCTGAGATAGCCGCCCTCGCGGGGGATGTGCAGGATGTTGCCCGCCTCGGCGTTGATCGCGCATTTCGTGCGCCAATCGGGGAAGTCGGTGTTGACGAGCACGTCCATGACGCCCCACGCGTGCCGCGAGATGTCGCCCACGTGCGTGCGCCCGATCGCCTCTCGCACGCCGCTGCGGGCGCCGTCGCACCCGGCGACGTACTTCGCACGCACCGTGCGCTCCTCCCCTGCCCGCGCTCCGGCGGTGTGCCGCACGCGCACCTCGACCGGGTACTCGCCCCCGTCCTCAACCGTGAGGCCGACGAATTCGACGCCGTAGTCCGGGACGATCCGGCCGGGTCCGTGCGCGGCGGCTTCGGCGAAGTAGTCGAGCACGCGCGCCTGGTTCACGATGAGGTGCGGGAACTCGCTGATCTTGAACGCGTAGTCCTCGGTGCGCGCCGTGCGGATGATGTTCTTCGGATTCTCCGGATCAGGGGTCCAGAAGTTCATATAGGCGATGTTGTACGCCTCGGCGACGATGCGCTCGGCGAACCCGAAGGCCTGGAACGTCTCGACGCTGCGCGGCTGGATGCCGTCCGCCTGACCGAGCACGAGACGCCCGTCACGGCGCTCGATCATGCGGGTCGTGACCTCCGGGAATTGCGACATCTGCGCGGCGAGGAGCATCCCCGCGGGGCCGGATCCGACGATGAGCACATCCATCTCGTCGGGGAGATCGGCGGGGCGATCGAGGCCGGCGCCCGACGCGTCCTGGACGCGGGGCTCGCCGGACACGTAGCCGTGGTGGTGGAACTGCATGGGATGTCCTCCGGACGACACTGTGGAGATGGCCTTGCGGGGTGGAGCGCCTCGTTCTATATTCGAACGGGACGTTCTACTATTGAACAGATCGTATACGTTCCGCGTGAGGCACGCAAGAGGAGATCGCCATGACGGATGCCGCGACCACCGTGCCGCCCTCGCAGACGCTGAGCCGCGGCATCCGGATCCTGGAGATCCTCGCCGACGCGCGTGAGCCGCTGTCGATCGATGAGACCGCCCGGCGACTGGGCGTACATCGCTCGGTCGCCTATCGCCTGCTGCGCACGCTGGAGGATCACAGGCTGGTGACGCGCGACAGCGCGGGACTTATCCGGCTCGGGGCCCGGATGGCGGCGCTGGCCGCCGGAGTCGCACACGATCTGCAGGCTGGGGCCCTGCCCGAGCTGACCGCCGTGGCGAACGAGCTCGGCATGACGTGCTTCCTCACCGTGCTCGACCACGACGAGTGCATCACGCTCGCGAGCGTCGAGCCGCGACACGCGATCGCCTCGGTCGCCCAGCGACCGGGTGCGCGTCATCCGATCACCGTGGGCGCCCCCAGCAAGGCCATCCTCTCGGCGATGGCAGCGTCCGATTGGCCCGTCGAGGTCGGTGACCGGCTGCGCTCCGAGATCGCCCAAGCCGCGGAGCGGGGCTGGGCGACGAGCCATGACGAGGTCATCCCGACGGTGCAGGCGGTGTCGGTGCCCCTGCGCCTGCGCGGTGGGCAGCGCCCGGCGGCCATCGCCGTCGTGCACGTGTCGAGCCCGGTCGATCCCGCGGCGATCGCTGCGCGCCTGGAGCGGTCGGCCGCCGCCATCCGCGAAGCGCTCGGCGGCTGATCCCGCTCAATCGCAAGTGCTCAGGCGACCTGCAGCACCGACGCGAGCACTTCGTCTGCCCAGGCGACCGCCAGGTCGCTCGGCAGATCACGGCTCGACGCATCGTGCCGACCGTAGCGGCCGATCCGCTGAGCGCCGAACTCGGCAAGCATCTCGTCGATGATCTCGCTTCCGCGGCTGTAGTTCTCATAGGTGTGGTCACCGAGGCCGAACATCGCGTAGCGCAGGCCGACGAGATCCGGGCGCCCGCGTTCCAAGCGCTCGTAGAAGGGCTTCACGCTCTCAGGAAGGTCGCCCTCCCCGTGCGTGGAGCAGACGATGAGATGGAGCGCCTCCGTGTCGACCGACATCGGTTCGACGTCCTGCAGATCCGCGACCTCCACGTCGTGTCCACTCCGAGCGAGCGAGTCGCTCACGTCCTCGGCCACCATCTCGGCGTTCCCGCTCTCAGTGCCGAACATCACGAAGATCTTCATGCCGGGTCCTTCCTCTCCTGGAGGCTCGATTCGACGCGCGCCAGGACGGCGGCGTGCTGGGCAGGGTCTCTCAGCTTGCGGCGGCACCGGCTCGGTCCCGCCGCGGTGCGCTCCAGATCGTCGATCGCGCGCCACAGCGCCACCCCCGTGCGTCCGCCCCGCGCGACCGACGGGAGCGCATCCAGGCCACCTCGCTCGGGCAGGGGCGGCACGGCGGCGACCCGCTCCGCGACGTCGCGGGCACGGGAGCGCTGTTCGGGGATGGTTCCCCGCGCGCCGGTTGCCAGCCATCCGGCGGTGATGAGCCGGGCGTCTTCGCGGAACGACTCGGACTCGAACCCGACGGCGGTGATGACGGTGTCGGTGGGAATCGTGAGAAGTGCTCCGGACTCATCCGCGACGTCGATCCCCACCACCCGCTGATCGCCTCGCACGGCGACGGGTGTCCGACCGAAATGCAGCACAATGTCGACGCGGGCCGACCCCGTCCGCTCGACGCCGACGATGTGGGAGAGGCCGGCGCGGCGCGCTGCCTGGTCTCCGCCGGCGACATGCACCTCAGCGCCGTCGATGTCCAGGATCTCCTTCAGCATCGCCTCGTCCCAGCGCGGCCGCCAGCCGCGAGCGACGAGGTCGATCCGGCGGACCGGCGACGGCACGATGGTCGACAGCAGGTCATCGTCGAGGTCAGAGCCCTCGAAGTCGGCGGGCGCCTTCGCCAGGAGGCGCACGACGTCGAGCGCGACGTTGCCCGCCCCGACGACGACCGGCGTCACACCGATCCTGGGCTCCGCGTCGAACTGGTCCGGATGCCCGTTGAGCGCTCGTGTGAATTCGCCGGAGCCCACAACGCCGGACAGCCGCGACCCCGGGATGCCGAGGTCGCGGTCACGGCTGAGCCCCGTCGCCATCACGACGACGTCGAAGGCCTCACGAAGGTCGTCGACGGATACCTCGCCGCCGACGTCGACGCCGGTGATCAGGGTGACCTGCGGAGCATCGAAGACTCGCTCGAATTGCCGGGAGACAGCCTTCGTTCCTTGATGATCGGGAGCGACCCCGTGTCGAATGAGGCCGAACGGCACCGACAGCCGCTCGAGCAGGACCAGCTCGGCGTCGGGAAGTCTCCGGATGATCGCCTGGGCGCTGTAGCACCCGGCTGCGCCGGCACCCACGATCGCGACCTTGGTCATGGCTCCTGCCTCACCACTCCACGGGGAGCGCGGTCGTGCCGCGGAAGACCCAGCCGCGAAACTCGACCGCGTCCGGGTCGGCAAGGCGAAGCGTGGGGAACTCGGCGAACAGACGCGGCAGGCCGACGGCGCCGACCATGTCGCGTGCGAGCCAGTTTCCCGCGCAGATGTGCGTTCCGTTGCCGAACGACAGGTTGGTGACGCGCTCCCGGAACAGGTCGAACTCCTCGGGACGCTGGAAGATGCGCTCGTCGCGGTTGGCCGACGCCACCACCACGCCGATGCTGGAGCCCTTCGGGATCGGCACGCCGCCGACCTCGGTGTCGCGAGTGACGAAGCGGGGGTACATGCCGACCGGCGACTGGTGCCGAGCGGTCTCTTCGAACACGTCTGCCCACTCCCGCTCGGACCGTGCGACAGCCGCGAGCTGTTCGGGGTGCGTGAGCAGCTCCCAGACCGCACTGGAGATGACATGACTCGGCTCGTTCACTCCACCCGAGATCGCGAGCTTCACGTTCGCGCGCACCACCTCGTCGGGGATGTCGTGCGGAGCGTGGAGGAACGAAGAAAGGATCGAGTCGTCGGGCTTCTCTCGCAGCACGGCGGCAGACTCGACGATGGAGGCCTCGATCTCCGCGTTCACGCGCGCTGTCTGGGCCCAGATGTCCGAATCGTCGACGACGTTTCCGATGCCGGCGATCAGCGTGTGCGACCAGTCCATCATCGTGTCTGCGGAGACCCCCTTCAGCCCCAGCACAGCGGTCAGATTGTCCGCGGCGAAAGGCACGGCGTATTCACGGAAGAGGTCGGCCCCGGGGCCGAGCTGCCGCAGCCGCTCCAGGTGGAGATCGGCATTCCTCTCGAAGACCTCATGCCACGTCGACTTGATGGCGACCGGACGAATCGCCCGCGAGAGCGTCATGCGTTCGGGCTTGTGCTCCGGGTCATCCTTGCGGAGCATCGAGCGCCCCATCGCCCGCACCATGGTGGAGCGCTCCGCGGGCTCGTGCGCGCTGAATGTCTCCTGGTCCATCTCGATCGAGAAGCAGTCGTCGAAGGTGGTCACGAGGTATCTGTTGAGCGAAGGAGCCCACGCGACCGGGGCCTCTGCTCGCAGCCGCTGATACGTCGGATAGGGGTCTACTGCGAGCTGCCCCGGATCGACCCAGTCAACCGTCGGCGGCGCCGCCAATGTCTTCGTCACGCTCAAACTCCTTCGTGTGAGGCCTGCGCTTCCAGTATCGAATCGAAGGCTTCACACGTAAAATGCTTTTATATTTAGAACCTCCCAATCTGAAGTGAGGAGAGGGATGCCGGACTTCACGCTGCGTCAGCTCGAGTACTTCCGCGCCATCGCCGAGCACGGGACGATCCACGCGGCCGCCGAACGGCTGTTCGTGACCCCGACCGCGACCGCGAACGGATTGACCGAGCTCGAGCGCGTCCTCGGGGTTCAGCTGTGCGTGCGCAAGAAGGGACAGGGTGTTGTGCTCACACCCGCGGGAGCGGCCGTGCTCACCGAGGGCCGTTCGCTGCTGCGCTTCGCAGACGAGCTGCAGCGACACGCCGGGTCACGCGGCGGGGAGCTCGAAGGCCCGCTGAGCATCGGCTGCTACTCGACCCTCGCCCCGACAATCCTCCCTGCGCTCCTCGAGGAGTACGGCGAGAGTCACCCCCGCGTCGATGTCACGTTCGTCGACGGAACGATGGACGAGCTGCATCCTCTCCTCGAACGTGGAGCGCTCGACGTGATCATCACGTATCGCATCAACCTCCCCCTCGGTCTCGAGGAGGCACTGCTGTTCGAGACCGCCGTTCACGTCCTGCTCAGCGCCGACCATGCGCTTGCACACGAGAAGACGGTGTCGCTGCACCAACTCGAAGACGAGCCGCTGATCATGCTCGACCTGCCGCCGAGCGGCCGGCACACGCTGGACATGCTCCAACGCTCCGGTGTGCGCCCGAACGTGCGCCACCGCACCTCGAACTTCGAGCTCGTCCGTTCCATGGTGGGGCGAGGACTCGGATACAGCCTGCTGGTGCAGACGCCCCACATCGATCACAGCTACGAGGGCCGCCGAGTCGTTGCGAAGCCGATCTCTCCGGAGTTCTCCGCGGAGGCTGTTGTCATGGTCTGGCCCGCTGCGATGACGTTGACCGAACGCGCTCGCGCCTTGGTGACGCTGGCGACCGCGACCGTCGGCGCACGCCAATGGGTGCCCGGCGRCGAAGCCGCCGGGCACCCATGAATCACCGGTGGGGGCGGCGCCCCGGGCCGTGGGCGCCCGCCCCTCACGCCTTGGACAGACCGTAGATCGGGCTGACCGCCTGTTCGGCTTCGTGGTCGGGACCGAGGGGAATGCCCGACCGGTCGCGGAGAAGGAGCGTTCCGGTAAGCCCCACGAGCGTCATGCCCACCAGGTACCAGGTCACGGAGATCGTCGATCCCGTCGCCTGAACGAGAGCGGTCGCGATCATGGGAGCGAACGCGCCTCCCAGGATGGCGCCGAGGGCGTACGCGATCGACACACCGGAGAAGCGGACGGAGGCCGGGAACAGCTCTGCGTAGAGCACCGAGATCGGCCCGTAGGTGACGCCGATGCCCACCGAGAGGATCACCAGGGCAAGCAGGATGAGCCAGATGTTTCCGGTGTTCACGAGCGGGAACAGTGCGATGACGCCGACCAGCTGCGCGACCCATCCCATGATGAACGTGCGGCGGCGACCGATCTTGTCGCTGACCCATCCGCCGAACAGCGTCGTGATGAGCCAGGCGACCGAGGCTCCCGTCACAGCCCAGAGCACCGGTCCGCGGTCCAGCCCGACCGGGCCCTCGGGGTTGGTCGTGTAGTTCTGGATGTACCCGCCCGTTGTCATGTACCCGGCGGCGTTCGAGCCGGCGAAGACCATCGCTGCGACCAGCACGAGGAGGGCGTGCTTGCGGAAGAGCTGGATGATCGGCATCCGGGTCTTCTCCTTGCGCTCGGCGATCTCTACGAACACCGGGCTTTCTTCGACGCGGCGACGAATGTAGTAGCCGACGACGATGAGGACGACGCTGAAGAGGAACGGGATGCGCCAGCCCCACGCGAGGAAGGCGTCACCCGGTGCGACGAGCGACATGATCGCCATCATGCTCGAGGCCAGCAGCAGGCCGAGGGGCACACCGATCTGCGGCGACGCGCCGAACAGCCCACGCTTCGGCCGGGGCGCGTGCTCCACCGCCATCAGAGCGGCACCACCCCACTCGCCGCCCGCCGAAATCCCCTGCACGATGCGGAGCAGGATGAGCAGGACGGGCGCCCAGACCCCGATCGCCTCGTAGGTGGGCAGGAGGCCGATCAGCGCCGTCGCGAGACCCATCAGGATCAGCGTGAGCATCAGCACGACCTTGCGGCCGTACTTGTCGCCGAAGTGGCCCGCGAGGAACGCCCCGAGCGGGCGGAACAGGAAGCTGATGCCCACGGTGGCGAACGACAGCAGGACGCTGTTCGGACCCAGGCCCGCGAAGAAGAGCTGTCCGAAGACGAGACCCGCAGCGGCGGCGTAGATGAAGAAGTCGTACCACTCGACTGTGGTGCCGACGACGGTCGCGAAGACCACGCGTCGACGATCAGAGTGTGTTGCGATCGTGCCCGTGGGCGTGAAGCCCTCGGATCGTGATGACTGCGTGTGTGCGGTGCTCATGAGAATTGCCGGCTCCTGTGCGGGTTGGACGTCACTGTCACTGCGGGCGGAATCTCCATGGCTGGAGATCGTTGTTGCCCGACGCGAAGTCATCATATACGATTTCAAATACGACGCAAGGGCGAGGGAGCTCATGATGACCGAGAACGACACGAAGGCGGCAGCGGATCCGCGATTCGCGGCCCTGCCCGGCCGCCCGGGAAAGATCATCGCGATCCATCTCAGCTATGCGTCGCGAGCGGATCAGCGCGGACGCCGCCCGGATGCGCCGAGCTACTTCTTCAAGCCGTCGAGCTCGGTCGCGGCATCCGGTGGATCCATCGAACGACCCGCGGGCACCGAGCTGCTCGCGTTCGAGGGCGAGATCGCGCTCGTGATCGGAACGGCCGCTCGACACGTCACCCTCGAGGGCGCGTGGGCGCATGTCGGCTGGGTCACCGCGGCCAACGACTTCGGGCTCTACGACCTCCGCGCGAACGACAAGGGATCGAACGTGCGATCCAAGGGCGGCGACGGATTCACCCCGATCGGGCCCACCCTGCTGGATGCCGGGGCAATCGAGCCCGACGGACTGCGGCTGCGAACCTGKGTCAACGGGACCCTCGCGCAGGACGACACCACGGCGGGGCTCATCTTTCCGCTCGCGCAGCTCGTCGCAGATCTGTCGCAGCACTTCACGCTCGAGCCCGGCGATGTGATCCTCACCGGCACACCGGCGGGCTCGTCCGTCGTCGTGCCCGGCGATGTCGTCGAGGTCGAGGTCGATGCCCCGGCGCGTGGACTGACCTCAGGGCGCCTCATGACGACCGTGACACAGGGCGCGGCGGCCTTCGACCCGGCGCTGGGATCGCTTCCCGCCGTCGATGACCTCCAGCGCGCCGAAGCGTGGGGCAGATCCGCGGTCGCTGAGCCCGCATCGGTCGCTGAGCCCGCATCGGTCGCTGAGCCCGCATCGGTCGCTGAGCCTGTCGAAGCGTCCGATGCCGCCGCAAGCCCTTCGACAAGCTCAGGGACCGGCTCCGCTCTGACCCCCGAACTCCGCGAGAAGCTGCTGCGCACACCCGTCGCGGGCCTCAGCGCGCAGCTGCGCAGACGCGGGCTCAACAACGTCACGATCGACGGCGTCCGGCCCATGCGCGCGGGCACAAAGATCGTCGGCACCGCCAAGACCCTGCGCTTCGTCCCCGCTCGCGAGGACCTCTTCGCCTCGCACGGCGGCGGCTACAACGCACAGAAGCGCGCATTCGACACCGTCGGCGAGGGCGAGATCATCGTGATCGAGGCGCGCGGCGAGACCGGCTCGGGGACGCTCGGCGACATCCTCGCCCTCCGCGCCCAGGCGCGCGGCGCCGCGGGGATCATCACCGACGGCGGCGTCCGCGACTACGACACGGTGGCCGGGATCGGCATCCCGATCTTCTCGAACGGAGCGCACCCAGCCGTCCTCGGACGCAGGCATGTGCCGTGGGACGTCGACGTGACGATCGGATGCGGCGGCACGACCGTGCAGCCGGGGGACATCATCGTGGGGGACGCGGACGGTGTGATCGTGATCCCGCCCGCACTCGTCGGCGAGGTCGTGGATGCGGCCCTCGCGCAGGAGGACGAGGACGCCTTCGTGGCCACGCAGGTCGCGGCGGGTCATCCCGTCGAGGGACTGTTCCCGATGAACGCCGAGTGGAAGGCACGGTACGACGCATGGCGCCGGAGCAGGTGACGCCCCTTCGACAAGCTCAGGAACCGGAGGTCTCGCAGAGCAAGTCACAGCGGGCCTACCACTGGATCAAGGGACGGATCGCGAACCAGGACTTCACCCCGGGGTACCGGCTCGTGCTGGGCTCGATCGCGAACGAGCTCGACATGAGCGTCGTGCCCGTCCGCGAGGCCATCCGTCAGCTCGAGGCCGAGGGACTCGTGACCTTCGAGCGCAACGTCGGCGCCCATGTGTCGATGGTGGATGACTCGCAGTACCGGTTCAGCATGCAGGCGCTCAGCTTCCTCGAGGGGACTGCCACCGCACTGGCCGCGCGCCGCCTGTCCGCCGACGACCTCCGCCGCGCCCGGGCGGTCAACGAGCTCATGGTCGAGACACTCGACCACTTCGACCCGCGCTCGTTCACGGCGCTGAACCAGGAGTTCCACGCGATCCTGTTCGCGCGGTGCGCGAACCCGCGCATGCTCGAGCTCGTCAACGCCGAGTGGTCGAGGCTCGGCCACCTGCGCGACTCGACCTTCAGCTTCGTACCAGGGCGTGCCGCGGAGTCGGTGCGCGAGCACGAGGCCATCCTGGCGCTGATCGAGCGGGGCGCGGCCCTGAGTGAGATCGAGATGGCCGCCCGCCGTCACCGGTCCGCGACGCTCGACGCGTACCTGACCCACGAACACCCCGACGAGGCCCTGGGCCTCCCCGCCGTCTGACCAGACCCAACCCGAGGAATCTCATGACAGACATCGCCACCGGCATCGCAGCCGGAGCGCCGGACCGCGCCACGCTCACCGAGCGTCACGTCCCCGCCGACCTGCCCACGCGCATCCAGCACTACATCGACGGCGAGTTCGTCGACTCGGTCGACGGCGACACGTTCGACGTGCTCGACCCGGTCTCGAACGAGGTCTACCTGCAGGCTGCCGCCGGCAAGAAGGCCGACATCGACAGGGCTGTCGCCGCCGCGCGTCGCGCATTCACCGAGGGACCGTGGCCGCGGATGCTGCCCCGCGATCGTTCGCGGGTGCTGCATCGCATCGCCGACATCGTCGAGTCGCAGGATGCCCGCCTCGCCGAGCTGGAGTCGTTCGACTCAGGCCTGCCGATCACGCAGGCGCTCGGCCAGGCGCGGCGAGCGGCGGAGAACTTCCGGTTCTTCGCCGACCTGATCGTGGCGCAGGCCGACGACACCTACAAGGTGCCCGGCCGTCAGATCAACTACGTGAACCGCAAGCCGATCGGGGTCGCGGGGCTCATCACGCCGTGGAACACCCCGTTCATGCTGGAGTCGTGGAAGCTCGGCCCCGCGCTCGCGACCGGCAACACGGTGGTGCTGAAGCCGGCCGAGTTCACGCCGCTGTCGGCGTCGCTGTGGGCCGGGATCTTCGAGGAGGCGGGGCTGCCGAAGGGCGTCTTCAACCTCGTGAACGGGCTCGGTGAGGATGCCGGCGACGCGCTGGTGAAGCATCCGGATGTCCCACTCATCTCGTTCACCGGCGAGAGCAGCACCGGCAAGCTGATCTTCGGCAACGCCGCACCGTTCCTCAAGGGCCTCTCGATGGAGCTCGGCGGCAAGTCCCCCGCGATCGTCTTCGCCGACGCCGACCTGGAGGCCGCGATCGACGCGACGATCTTCGGGGTCTTCTCACTCAACGGCGAGCGCTGCACGGCGGGGTCGCGCATCCTCGTGCAGCGCGAGATCTACGACGAGTTCGTCGAGCGCTACGCGGCCCAGGCCAAGCGAGTGAAGGTCGGCTACCCGCACGACCCGGCGACCGAGGTGGGCGCGCTCGTGCACCCCGAGCACTACGACAAGGTGATGAGCTACGTCGAGATCGGCAAGACCGAGGGGCGCCTGGTCGCCGGCGGCGGCCGTCCCGAAGGTTTCGACACCGGCAACTTCGTCGCCCCGACCGTGTTCGCCGATGTGGCACCCGACGCGCGGATCTTCCAGGAGGAGATCTTCGGCCCCGTCGTCGCCATTACCCCGTTCGACACCGACGAGGAAGCCCTCACCCTCGCGAACAACACGAAGTACGGGCTCGCCGCCTACATCTGGACCAACGACCTGAAGCGCGCGCACAACTTCGCGCAGGCCGTCGAAGCCGGCATGGTGTGGCTCAACTCGAACAACGTGCGCGACCTCCGCACCCCGTTCGGCGGGGTCAAGGCCTCCGGCCTCGGCCACGAGGGCGGGTATCGCTCGATCGACTTCTACACCGACCAGCAGGCCGTGCACATCACCCTCGGCGCCGCCCACAACCCCACCTTCGGCAAGCAAGGACGCTGACTGATATGACCACCGACAAGACCCTCACCTCCTCCGGCTTCTACGTCTCCCAGGAGGCGCCGATCCACTCCGACAACCCGGTGCCCACACCGCAGGCCTCTCCCCCCGACATCCTGCGCTGCGCCTACATGGAGCTCATCGTCACCGATCTCGCGGCATCCCGCGTCTTCTACGTCGACGTCCTGGGCCTCTACGTCACCGAGGAAGACGAGCACGCGATCTACCTCCGTTCGACCGAAGAGTTCATCCACCACAACCTCGTGCTGCGCCAGGGTCCGGTCGCCGCCGTCGCCGCCTTCTCGTACCGCGTCCGCACCCCCGAAGACCTCGACAAGGCCGTCGCCTTCTACGAGGAGCTCGGATGCCGCGTCGAGCGTCGCGCGGAGGGATTCGTGAACGGCATCGGCGACTCGGTGCGGGTCACCGACCCGCTCGGGTTCCCGTACGAGTTCTTCCACCAGACCGAGCACGTCGAGCGCCTCTCCTGGCGCTACGACCTGCACACCCCAGGGGAGCTCGTCCGCCTGGATCACTTCAACCAGGTCACCCCCGACGTGCCTCGTGCGGTCAACTTCATGCAGTCCCTCGGGTTCCGGGTCACCGAGGACATTCAGGACGATGAAGGCACCGTGTATGCCGCATGGATGCGCCGCAAGCCCACCGTGCACGACACCGCGATGACCGGCGGCGACGGCCCGCGCATGCACCACGTCGCGTTCGCCACCCACGAGAAGCACAACATCCTCGCGATCTGCGACAAGCTCGGCGCGCTCCGCCGCTCCGACGCCATCGAACGCGGCCCCGGCCGGCACGGCGTGTCGAACGCGTTCTACCTGTACCTGCGCGACCCCGACGGGCACCGCGTCGAGATCTACACGCAGGACTACTACACCGGCGACCCGGACAACCCGGTGATCACCTGGGACGTCCACGACAACCAGCGCCGCGACTGGTGGGGCAACCCGGTGGTGCCGTCCTGGTACACCGAGGCATCCCTCGTCCTGGATCTCGACGGCAACCCGCAGCCCGTGGTCGCACGCACCGACACGAGCGAGATGGCCGTCACGATCGGCGCCGACGGGTTCTCCTACACCCGCCCGGACGACACCCCCGACGAGCTGCCCAGCTGGAAGCAGGGCGAATACAAGCTCGGCCACCAACTGTGAGGGCCTGACGATGCTCGATCCTGAGACCATCGCGGCGCTYGCCGACGAACTCGCCGAGGCCGACCGCTCGCACAGCGTGATCCCGCGCATCACGGCCCGCCATCCCGAGGCGACGATCGACGACTCCTACGCGATCCAAGGGGTCTGGCGAGAGCAGAACATCGCCGCGGGGCGGCAACTCGTGGGCCGCAAGATCGGCCTCACCTCGAAGGCGATGCAGCAGGCGACGGGCATCACCGAACCCGACTACGGCGTCATGTTCGATGACACGGTGTATCGGAGCGGCGCTGAGATCCCGGTGTCGCTCTTCTCCAACGTACGCATCGAGGTCGAACTGGCCTTCGTGCTGAAGCAACCGCTCGAAGGCCCCGACTGCACCCTGGACGACGCGCTCCGCGCGATCGACTACGCGGTGCCCGCGCTCGAGGTGCTGAACTCGCACATCGAGCTGGAAGGCCGGACGATCGTCGACACGATCTCCGACAACGCCGCCTACGGCGCCATGGTGCTCGGCGACGTCCGCAAGCGCCCCGACGAGATCGACCTGCGCTGGGTGCCCGGGGTGCTCTCGCGCAACGGCGAGATCGAGGAGACCGGCGTCGCGGCCGGCGTGCTCGGCCACCCCGCCACGGGTGTCGCGTGGCTCGCGAACAAGCTGCATCAGCATGGCGCGCGGCTCGAAGCCGGTGAGATCATCCTCGCCGGGTCGTTCACGCGCCCCGTATGGGTCTCTCACGGCGACACCATCCACTGCGACTATGGACCGATGGGAACCATCACATGCCGATTCGTCTGAGCCCGACCTTCCGGGACGCGCTCGCGGCGGCCTCTCGCCCGCTCGCCGGCATCTGGGTCTGCTCCGGGTCGCCGCTCGTCGCCGAGATCTGCGCCGGCGCGGGCCTGGACTGGGTGCTGATCGACATGGAGCACGCCCCCAACGGCCTCG
This sequence comes from Microbacterium sp. P5_E9, assembly GCF_054049175.1. Classification (NCBI taxonomy): domain Bacteria; kingdom Bacillati; phylum Actinomycetota; class Actinomycetes; order Micrococcales; family Microbacteriaceae; genus Microbacterium; species Microbacterium sp. P5_E9. The sequence continues at coordinate 52,115 of NZ_JBFUMV010000005.1, forward strand.
AGTCCGTCCTTGCCCAGCTGCACGCGGTCTCGGCCCACCCGGTGACCCCGGTCGTGCGCGTGCCGATCGGCGACGTCGTGACGATCAAGCAGGTGCTCGACCTCGGCGCGCAGAACATCCTCGTGCCGATGATCTCCTCCGCCGATGCCGCCCGCGCCGCGGTCGACGCGGTCCGCTACCCGCCGCGCGGCAGCCGCGGGGTCGGATCGGCGCTCGCCCGCTCGGCCCGCTGGAACCGCGTCGAGGGCTACCTGGCCGATGCCGACGCGCACGTTTCGCTCTTCGTGCAGATCGAGACGACGGCGGGAGTGGATGCCGCGGCCGAGATCGCCGCGGTAGACGGCGTCGACGGGGTCTTCGTCGGACCCTCCGACTTGTCAGCGTCGATGGGGCTGCTCGGCGAGCAGACACACCCCGACGTCGTCGCGGCGGTGCGGCGCACGTTCGACGCCGTGCGCGACACCGGCAAGCCCGTCGGCGTGAACGCGTTCGACCCGACGGTCGCGCGGGCGTACCTCGATGCCGGCGCCTCGTTCGTCCTGGTCGGCGCCGACGTCAGTCTGCTCGCCCGGGGCTCGGAGGCGCTCGCCAAGACCCTCGTCCCCGCTGTCGACGACCGCGCGGAGCCCGCTTCGTACTGAAGTCGCGCGGCGTCGTCAACCCTCGCCCGCATTCATCCGGCCATGACAGAGTGAGCCCATGAACAGGGATGTCACCTCCAGGGTCGAACTGAACGTCACCGAGCCGGCCGATCTGGTCTTCGCCGTGGCGGTGGCAGGGGGCTACACCACCGAGCGGGAGAGCTTCACGGCGACCGTCAACGGCGCCCCGATCGACGTCCACGAGGTCACGGACGCCCACGGCACGCGGCTCCACCGCATGACGAGCCCGGTCGGCGCGTTCGTCGCGGAGTACTCGGCCGCGATCGTCGGCGAGGCGACACCGCCGCCCACTTCCGAGGCGGACCTCCTGGCCTATCGTCGCCCCAGCCGCTACGCCGAATCGGATGCTCTCGCGCCCACCGCCGGCGCCGAGTTCGCCGGCATCGCCGACTCCGCCGCGCTCCTGGCCTCGGTGTCGTCCTGGGTGGGCACCCGCCTCCTCTACGTGTCGGGCTCTTCGCTGCCCACCGACGGCGCCATCCGCACCCTGCTGAGCAGGCAGGGCGTGTGCCGTGACTACTCCCACCTCGTGGTGGCGCTGCTGCGGGCTCTCGGGATCCCGGCCCGCCTCGCCGCTGTCTATGCCCCAGGGCTGAGCCCGATGGATTTCCACGCGGTCGCGGAGGCATGGGTCGACGAGCGCTGGTGCGTCGTGGACGCCACGACGCTCGCGCCCCGGTCTTCGCTCGTGCGCATCGCGACGGGGAGGGATGCCGCGGACACGGCCTTCCTCAATGTGCTGTCCGGCCGAGCCGACCTGGTGAGCGTGAACGTCACCGCGGTGGCCGACGTGCTGCCCGGCGACGATCTCAACCAGCTCGTCGAGATGTCCTGACCCGGGCGCGACCGGATGTTGTAAACCTGTTGACACTTATGTTGTCAACTGGTTGACTCTTGGGCATGGCCGAACGGATCACCGCGACACTGCACCACCTCGTGTCGACCCTCGACGCCTTCGCCGACGACTTCCTGCAGTCTCGCCACGGCGTGTCGTTCAGCACGTTCCTGTTCGTCGCAGTCGTCGTCGACAGCGAGAGCGCCGACATCACGACTCTCGGCCGCGCCCTCGGCGTCACGAAGGCAGCCGTCAGCAAGCGCGTGCCCGGGCTCGTCGCCGACGGCTGGGTCAAGACCGCTTCCGACCCACACCACGGCAGACGCGTGCTGGTCTCGCCGACCGTCCGCGCCGTCGAACTCGTCCGCGACGCCGGCGGCGCGCTGGAGGCCGAATTCACCGTCCTGTTCGGCGATCCGCGCCTCACCACCGAGGGCGTCGACGTCGCCGTCCTCAATCGCCAACTCGCTCTGCTCATCACGCTCGTCGAAGAGAAAGGACCCCTCGCATGACCGGTTCCACGCCCGTGCGCACTCTGATCGTCATCGGAACCCCGATCGGAGGCAGCCTCAACCACGCCCTCGCCGACGCCTACGTCGCAGCCGCTCGAGCGGGCGGGGCGGATGTCCGCGTGATCGATCTCGCGGTCGACCCGATCCCCGCCCATCCGACCTCGCGCGGCGACCTGCGGGTGCCCCGCTCCGACGCCGATGTGCCGCTCGATCCGGACGTCGCGGGATACGTCGCCGATGTCGAGTGGGCCGACCACCTCGTGTTCTTCCACCCGCAGTGGTGGGGCACCTACCCGGCCGCGCTCAAGGCCTTCATCGACCGGGTGTTCCTGTCCGGGTTCGCCTTCCGGTACCGCGATCGCTCGGCGCTGTCCGAGCGCCTCCTCGCCGGACGCACCGCGCGGATCGTCATGACGATGGACTCCCCCGGGTTCTGGAATCGACTCGTCTATCGCCGGGCCTCCGAGGCGAGCCTGAAGAACGCGACCCTCAGCTACTGCGGCGTCAAGACCATCGGCGTCAGCCGCTTCTCGGCCGTACGATTCGCGGAGGAGCCGGCCCGTGACAAGTGGCTCGCCGAAGTCGCACGTTTCGGTGCACGGGATGCCGCGGCATCCGTCTCCCGCGAACGCGACGTCGTCGCCGCATGACACACGGTTCCATGGTGCTCGCGACGGGCGCCCCGGACGTGCCACTCTGATCCCATGAAGAAGTGGATCGTCCGTTTCGGCGCCCTGTATGTGTTCAACCTCGTCGTGCTGCTCATCATCGGGCTGCTGCGAAGCGTCAACGTCGGTTGGGGCGCCCTGTGGGCGGCCGTGATCCTCACGATCGCGTCGGTGTGGGTGAAGCCCCTCATCACCAAGGCGTTCGCCAACCGGTCGGCGAAATCCGCGGGCCAGCGGGGCAAGGGCACCGAGACACTCGTGCGCTGGGGAACCGTCTTCCTCGTCGAACTCATCGTCTGGGTGATCGTCGTGATCTTCTCCGGGGTCTCCGTCAACAACTGGTTCTGGGGCTACCTCCTGCCCCCGCTCATCTTCCTCATCGGCTGGGCGATCTACGCGGCGATCGAAGACAAGGTCGAAGCGAAGGCTGACGTGCTCTACGACCAGGCGCACGCCGGGATCACGAAGGCATCATCGACGGATGCCGCGCCCGCCGCGAGCCCGTCGGCCCCGACGCAGGCGACGCGCGCCGAACTGCACGACGGTCTCACCGACGAGCAGCGGCGCATGTTCGACGACCTCGGCAAGAGCTGACGCGGGCGAACCCGCGCCTTCCCCGCCCGCTTCACCGCTCAGGCCGGCGCGTCACCGGGCCGCCGGTCTCAGAAACGCGGCCAGACGGCCTCGCATTGGCGCTTTTGTGAGACCGGGCCTCAGCCCGCTGCGCGCTCGGCCGCTTCCACGACGTTCGTCATGAGCAGCGCCACGGTCATCGGGCCCACGCCGCCGGGATTCGGCGACAGGAAGCCCGCGACCTCGGCGACGTCGGGATGCACGTCGCCGTAGACCTTGGACTTGGCCGTCTCGGGGTCGGTCTCGCGCGTGACACCGACGTCGAGCACGGCAGCGCCGGGCTTGACGTCCTCGGGGCGCACGATGTGCTTGACGCCCGCCGCGGCGACGATGACGTCCGCCTCCCGCAGATACCGGCCGAGATCGACGGTGCCCGTGTGGGTGAGGGTCACCGTCGCGTTGATCTCGCGGCGCGTGAGCAGCAGCCCAATCGAGCGGCCGATCGTGACGCCGCGGCCGACGACGACCACGTGCTTGCCCTTGAGGTCGTAGTCGTTGCGCAGCAGCAGCTCGATCACGCCGCGCGGCGTACAAGGGAGCGGCGTCGTGATCGGGGAGTTGACGTTGAGCACGAGCCGGCCGAGGTTGGTCGGATGCAGGCCGTCGGCGTCCTTGGCGGGGTCGATGCGCTCGAGGATCGCGTCGGTGTCGAGGTGCTTCGGCAGCGGCAGCTGCACGATGTAGCCGTGGCAGGTGGGGTCGGCGTTGAGTTCGTCGATCAGCGCCTCGACCTCGGCCTGCGTGGCGTCGGCGGGCAGCTCGCGCTGGATCGAGTTCATGCCGATCGCCTCGGACTCGCGGTGCTTCATGCCGACGTACAGCTGCGACGCGGGGTCGGCCCCGACGAGCACTGTCGCGATGCCAGGCACGATGCCCCGCTCGTTGAGCGCGGCGACGCGCTCGCGCAGTTCGGCCTTGATGCCGGCCGCGGCGGCCTTGCCGTCCAGTCTCTGTGCGGTCATGGTCGTTCCTTCCTCATCTCGAGAAACCACATTGCCGATGAGACATCACGCTGCGCGTGGTTTCTCGATCGCGAAGTGGTTTCTCAGGCGCGAAGTGGTTTTTCGCGGGGGGTCGTGGGCTTGGGCGGAGTGCGACGCGCCCTACTGCTGGAGACCCGGGTAGAGCGGGAACGCGGAGGTGAGGGCGGCGACGCGCCCGCGCAGCGCCTCGACATCGGCTCCGGGCAGCAGCGCGAGCGCGATGATGTCGGCGACCTCGGCGAACTCGGCGTCGCCGAATCCGCGCGTGGCGAGCGCCGGCGTGCCGATCCGCAGCCCCGACGTCACCATCGGCGGACGGGGGTCGTTCGGCACCGCGTTGCGGTTCACCGTGATGTGGATCTCATGCAGGAGGTCCTCCGCCTGCTTGCCGTCGATCTCGGCGTGGCGGAGGTCGACGAGCACGAGGTGCACGTCGGTGCCGCCCGAGCGCACGCTGATGCCCGCGGCCGCGACATCCGGCTTCGAAAGCCGCTCCGCGATGAGGTGTGCGCCATTCAGCACGCGCTGCTGGCGCTCCTTGAACTCCGGCGTCGCGGCGAGCTTGAACGCGGTGGCCTTCGCGGCGATCACGTGCATGAGCGGGCCGCCCTGCTGGCCGGGGAAGACGGCGGTGTTGAGCTTCTTCGCGAGATCGGCGTCGTTGGTGAGGATGAAGCCCGACCGCGGTCCGCCGATGGTCTTGTGCACGGTGGACGAGACCACGTGGGCGTGCGGCACCGGCGACGGATGCAGGCCTGCGGCCACGAGGCCGGCGAAGTGCGCCATGTCCACCCAGAGCAGCGCGCCGACCTCGTCGGCGATCGCACGGAAGGCGGCGAAGTCGAGCTGACGGGGGTACGCGGACCAGCCCGCGATGATGACCTTGGGCTTGTGCTCGATCGCGAGCCGGCGCACCTCGGCCATGTCGACGAGCGACGTCTCGGGGTCGACCCCGTACGCGACGATGTTGTAGAGGCGGCCGGAGAAGTTGATCTTCATGCCGTGCGTGAGGTGGCCACCCTGGTCGAGGGACAGGCCGAGCAGGGTGTCGCCGGGGCGGGCGATGGCGTGCAGCACTGCCGCGTTCGCCGTGGCACCCGAGTGCGGCTGGACGTTCGCGAACTCGGAGCCGAACAGGGCCTTGGCCCGTTCGATGGCGAGCTCCTCGGCGACGTCGACCTCTTCGCAGCCCCCGTAGTAGCGGCGACCGGGGTAGCCCTCGGCGTACTTGTTCGTGAGCACCGAGCCCTGCGACTGCAGGATCGACACGGGCACGAAGTTCTCGGACGCGATCATCTCGAGATACCCGCGCTGTCGCTGCAGTTCGCGCTCGAGCACCTGCGCGATCTCGGGATCGACTTCGGCGAGGGGGGCGTTGAAGTACTTATCGGTCACTGGGGATCTCCTTGACGACGGCTTTGTGAGTTTCGGCCGCCCGCGGTGCGGGCTTGCCGAGTTCGGTCTCGCATCGGCCCAGGCGCGCGGTCGAATGCCGTTGTCGGTCGCTCCCCGGTGGTAACCCACCTCAACGCCAGTTGCGACTCGTCGAGCATATCGGACACCGCGCTGATAGGCTGGCCGGGCTATTTGTTAGGGCTCTTTACGTGAGATCCTTGGATGGGCCGCACCGGTGCGAGTGGCGGCCGACCAGAAGTGGAGAAGCCGTGCCGCTGCCGCCCGTCGTCCCCGCCCCCGCCTCGATCGAGGCGTCGGCCGGAGCCCCCTTCGTCCTTGACGCCGGCGTGCTCGTCACGGGAGAGACGGATGCCGCGGCCGCCCTACGCCGCCTGCTCGAGGCGCGCACGGGCCTCACCGCCGCCGGCGCCGACGAACCCGGCGCCGACGCGCGGATCGACGTGCGCATCACGCCGGGCGGAGCGCCCGAGTCGTACCGCATCGCGGTGGACGCGGCATCCGTCGTCATCACCGGCGCCGATGCGGCCGGGGCGTTCTACGGCGTCCAGACGCTCGGTCAGCTGATCGCGCGCGACGGCGAGCGCTGGGTGATCCCGGCGCTCGAGATCGCCGATGCCCCCCGCTTCGCGTATCGCGGGGTGATGCTCGACGTCGCACGCCATTTCCAGACTGTCGAGACGACGAGGGCGTACATCGACCGTGCGGCCGGCCTGAAGTTCAACACCCTGCATCTGCACCTCAGCGATGATCAGGGCTGGCGCCTCCAGCTCGACTCCCGTCCGAAGCTGACCGAGCTCGCCTCCGGCACGTCGGTCGGCGGCGATGCCGGCGGGTACTTCACCAAGGCGGACTACGCCGAGATCGTCGCGTACGCGGCCGCGCGGCACATGACGGTGGTCCCCGAACTCGACATGCCCGGTCACACGCACGCCGTCGGCCTGGCGTACCCCGAACTCGCCGAAGCACCCGTGCTCCCCGAGCACGGCGAGCCGCACGACGCAGACCCACCCCCGCGCGCCGGCCACGGATACGAGGGGATCGCCGTCGGCTTCTCCTCGCTGCGGATCCACGAGGAGGCGACCTACGACTTCGTCTCCGACGTGTTCGGCGAGCTGGCGGACATGACTCCGGGGCCGTACCTCCACCTCGGCGGCGACGAGTCGCTCGGCACCGATCCCGACGACTTCGCCGAGTTCATGGCGCGTGCCACCGCGATCGTCGCGGACCTCGGCAAGATCCCGGTGACCTGGCACGAGGCCGGCGCCGCACCCGACCTGCACCCCGACACGGTCGGCCAGTACTGGGGGTTCTTGACGCCCACGAACGGCATGGACGAGAAGACCCGCGCCTTCGTCCGCCACGGCGCACAGGTGATCCTCTCCCCCGCCGATGCGATCTACCTCGACATGAAGTACGACGACACGACCTCGCTCGGCCTCGCCTGGGCGAACGGCCCCACGAGCGTCGAACGCGCCTACTCCTGGGAGCCCTCCGACATCATCGACGGCATCGCCGATGCCGACATCCTGGGCATCGAGGCGCCGCTGTGGAGCGAGACGATCCGCGACCTGGAAGACATCGACACGATGGCCTTCCCGCGCATCGCCGCGGCCGCGGAGGCCGCCTGGTCTCCCCCGGCCGGCTCCAGCGAACAGCGCACCTGGGCATCCTTCCGCACGCGGGTGGGCGCCCTCGGACCGCTCTGGACGAGCCTCGGCATCCGGTTCCACGCATCGAAGGAGATCCCATGGACGACCGACTGACCACCGTCATCCACTCCGTGCGGCAGGTTCTGCCCGGCCCGCACGCCGGGGGTCGCATCATCGACGACGCGTGGGTGCGCTTCGACGGCGATCGGGTCGTCGCGACGGGGACCGGCGACGGCTGGCGGGCCACGCAGGGGACGGATGCCGCGACCGTCGTCGACGGCACCGCACTGGCCGGCGCGGGAGCCCTGCTGACGCCGGGCTTCATCGATCTGCACGGGCACGGCGGCGGCGGCGCCTCGTACGACGACGGACCGGACGCCATCGAGGTCGCCCGGGCGCTGCACCGCGCGCACGGGACGACCCGCGCGGTGGTCTCGCTCGTCACCGCCCCCCTCGAAACCCTGGAGCGCCGGGTGGCGATGGTCGCGGACGTCATGGCGGACGACCCCGAGATCCTCGGCTCGCATCTCGAGGGACCGTTCCTCGACCCCGGGCACAAGGGCGCGCACGATCTCTCGCTGCTCCGCGATCCCAGCCTCGCCGCCGTCGAACGTCTGCTCGCGGCGGGGCGCGGCACGGTGCGCCAGGTGACCTTGGCACCGGAACGGCCCGGCGGGCACGACGCGATCCGCGCCATCGTGGCGGGCGGCGCGGCGGCCGCGGTCGGACACACGGATGCCGGCTTCGACGCGGCCGGGGCGGCCTTCGACGCCGGTGCGACGATCCTCACGCACGCGTTCAACGCGATGCCCCCGCTGCACCACCGGGATCCCGGACCGGTTGTGGCCGCGGCATCCGACTCCCGTGTCACCCTCGAGGTCATCGCCGACGGTGTGCACCTGCACCCGGAGATCGTGCGCCTCGCGTTCCTCGTGGCGCCCGGACGCGTGGCGCTGATCACCGATGCCATGGCCGGAGCGGGCGCCGCGGATGGGCGTTATGAGCTGGGCGGGCTCGAGGTCGATGTCGTCGCCGGCATCGCCCGACTCGCCGACGGCGGGTCGATCGCCGGATCGACGCTGACCCAGGATGCGGCGCTGCGCTACGCGGTGACCGCGGGGGTTGACCTGGTCGACGCCGTCGGCGCGCTCACCCTCGTTCCCGCCCGCGCGATCGGGCGCGAGCAGGACCTCGGCACACTGGCGCCGGCGTCGCTCGCCGATGCGGTGCTGCTGTCCGCGGACCTGCAGGTCCGCGGCGTGTGGATCGGCGGCGCAGCCGTCTGAGCGCGCGACGATCGGCGGATGCACCGTGTCGGCTGTGGCGCCAGGTACGTCCGTTGCATTCCCCAGATGCAACGGCCGCGCCACCCCAGGTGAGCCGGGTCCGGAGATCCCTCCCCCGAGTTCTCTCCGGACCCGGCTCACCTCTCGAAGAATTCGGGTGAGTCTTCTTGCTTGAGTAGACGGCGATCTGCCAGGTCTATTACGCGACTTCGGCAGGTTTTCTTCGAGCGCAGGCGCTGGATCGTCCTGAGCGAGACGCGCCTGCCGATCCGGGCATGGCGGAAACCGGGAATCGCGCGGACAATGGAGGCGCAGCGCGGCAAGAACTCGCGACACCGCCCTCCGGCCCTGCCGGACCCGATCGCAGATCCGGAGACGACGTGACGACCATCGACGGCGCCGGCGAGCCAGCGGCCGCGCTCGACGACGCCGCCGATCAGGAACTCGTCCTGCGCAGCCGATCCGGCGACCGCGCCGCGTTCGGTGAGCTCTGGCGCCGCCACTACCGAGCCGGGATCGCGGTGGCCCGGTCGATGACGTCGAGCCTCGACTCCGACGACCTCGTCCAGGAGGCGTACGCGCGCATCTATCAGTCGATCCTGCGCGGCGGCGGCCCCACCGGCTCGTTCCGGGCGTATCTGTTCACCAGTATCCGCAATACCGCGGCCGGCTGGGGACGCGCCCGCAGAGAGACGACCACCGACGACCTGGAGACGATGGAAGACCCCGCCACCAGCGACCGCGCGACCGAGGATGCGCTCGACCGCAGCATCACCGTGCGCGCCTTCCGCAGCCTGCCGTCGCGGTGGCAGGAAGCGCTCTGGTACTCCGAGATCGAGGGGATGAAGCCGGCGGAGGTCGCCCCGCTGCTCGGCATGAAGCCGACCGCCGTCGCCCAGCTGACGTTCCGGGCGCGCGAGGGGCTGCGCGAAGCCTGGATCCAGGCGCATCTCAAGGACGTCGCGAACGGCTCGGACTGCCAATGGACCATCGAACGCCTCGGCGCGTTCGCGCGGTCCAATCTCGGCCGGCGAGACCAGGCAAGGGCGGAGGCGCATCTCGCCGATTGCCCCCGATGCTCGATCGTCGCGAGCGAGGCGAAGGATGTCTCCCGTCGCCTCACCCTCGTGCTTCTTCCCCTGACTGTCGGCGTGACGGGAACCGCCGCGTACCTTGCGACCGTCCAAGGCGGTGGGTCATCCCTCGTGGCACTCGCGGCGATGCCGAGCGGTGTCGTCCACGGCACGGTCGCGATGCATGGCGGCACGGGCCTGGCGGTCGCCGGGACGGGGTTCGGGGCCACCGGCTCGGGAGTCGCGACCGTGGGCGCGGGCGCGGGAGCCGCCATGGCAGGCACCGCGGGCGCAGCCGGAACCGTCGCAGGCACGGCAGCCGCCACGGCGGGGCTGGTGGCCGCCGGGGCGGCAGGCGGGGGGCTGCTCTCGACCATCGGAGGCATGGTCGGCGTGGTCGTCGCCGGCGCGGTCCTCGTCGGCTCGGCGGCCTCGGGCATCGCCCTGCAACCCGCGGTCCCCGCGCCCTCTGCGACCACGCACGTCGCGACCGAACTGCTCCCCACCGGGGTCGACGAGACGGGGACGGTGCCCGCTTCGGCAGGCGATTCGAACAATCCCACCGAAGGCTTCTCCTCGGCTGAGGACGAAGAGGTGGGGAGCGACGGCACCACCGCGAGCCGCACCGGCGACCCGACCGCCGACGGAACGGCGACGGGCAGCGCCAACGGCACCGGACCCGGCTCCGCCAACGGAACGGCGACGGGCAGCGCCAACGGCACCGGACCCCGCTCCGCCAACGGCACCGGACCCGACTCCGCCAACGGCACCGCAACAGGCACCACCAACGGCCCCGGACCCGGCTCCGCCAACGGCACCGCAACAGGCCACACCGACCACACTGCGCCCGGCGCCGAACCCGCGACTACGGCGGACGGCAGCGATGGCGAAGTACGCGAGCGCGGGAGCTACCCTCAGGCGAGGGTCGTCCCCCCGCCGCCGCCGGCAGGGGCTGCGGCCGCTGCCTCCGCGGCCGATCGCGGCGCACCTGCCAGCGGCCTTGCGCCCGCCGCTGCCCCGGGTGCCGCCGTCCAGGTGCCCATCAGCGAACTGGTCGCCCCCTCCGACTGAGGGTGCCGTCGGGGCCCCGGCGGGCCGGCCAACAGGCCGCCGTAGACTTGACGCATGTCCGAGACCCCCCGTGTGACCCCTGCGAAACCCGCAGAGCCCGCACCCGGCACCCGTGCGCCGCTGACTCCGCTCGACCTCGCGGCCTTCGTGTGCGAGCTCCTGGCATTCGGCTCCCTCGCGCTGTGGGGCTTCGTCGCGTGGTCGTTTCCGTGGAACATCGTCGTCGGCATCGCCGCTCCTTTGGTCGCCCTCCTCATCTGGGCGCTGTTCGTCTCGCCGCGCGCCGTCTTCGCCGTGCATCCCTTCATCCGCGCCCTCGTCGAGCTGCTCGTCTACGTCGCGGCGACGATGGCCTGGTGGAGCCTCGGGCAGGCGTGGATCGGCATCATCTTCGGCGTCGTCGCGGTGACCGTGGGCGTGCTCGCCGGCCGGCGACGCCTGACGTGAGCGAAGCCGCCGACGTTCTGGCGCTCCTGTGCGCGGCGCTCGGCGATCGGGTCGACAGCACCGCGGCCGCGCTGCGCGAGGCCCGCGCCGACAAGTCCGGGCACGCGGCATCCGGAGTCCCGCTTGCTGTCGTCCATGCGCAGTCGATCGCCGACGTCCAGGCGACCCTGCGCATCGCGACCGAGACCCGCACCCCCGTGGTCGTCCGCGGTGCGGGAACGGGTCTGGCGGGGGCGGCGAACGCCGGCGAAGGCGAGATCGCACTGTCGATGCGGGCGATGGATCGCATCCTCGAGGTGCGTCCAGACGACCTGCTCGCCGTGGTCGAGCCCGGCATCCTCAACGGCGATCTCGACACGGCGCTCGCCGAGTTCGGCCTGTGGTGGGCGCCGGACCCCGCGAGCCGTGCGATCTCGACCGTCGGCGGCAACATCGCCACCGGCGCGGGCGGCCTCCTCTGCGCGAAATACGGAGTGGTGCGGGATGCCGTCCTCGGCGTAGATCTCGTGCTCGCCGACGGCCGGCTCCTGCATCTCGGCCACCGCACGGTCAAGGGTGTGACGGGCCTCGATCTCACCTCGCTCGTCATCGGGTCGGAAGGGACGCTCGGCGTCGTCGTCGGCGCCACCCTGAAGCTGCGCCGGCTCGTCCCCGGGGACGTGTGCACGATCGCGGCCACGTTCCCCGACGTGCGGGCGGCGGCTGAGGCATCCGCCACCGTCACCGCGTCCGGCGTGCAGCCGTCGATCATGGAACTGATGGATGCCGCGTCCCTGGCCGCCGTCCACGCGCTTCTCTCCCTCGGCGCACCGGCTCGCGGCGCCGCGCAGCTGACGGTCCAGACCGACGGGCCGGCCGCGGCCGCCGAGGCTGACGCGATCGCTGCGACCCTGCGGGCCGTGGGGGGCACGGTCGTCGTCTCGCATGACCGCGCCGAGGGCGAGCGGCTGCTGGCGATCCGCCGGTCGATGCACCCGGCGATGGAGACCCTCGGGACGACGCTCATCGAGGATGTCTCGGTGCCGCGCAGCGCGCTGCCCGCGATGTTCGACGAGATCGCCCGCGTGGAGCGCACCTACGGCGTGACGATCCCCACGGTCGCGCATGCCGGCGATGGAAACCTGCATCCGAACTTCATCTTCGAGGGACCGGATGTTCCCGCGGTCGTCTGGGAGGCCGCGGACGATCTCTTCCGCTCCGCCCTGCGTCTCGGCGGCACCCTGACCGGCGAGCACGGCATCGGCGTGCTCAAGCGCCGCTGGCTCGTCGACGAGCTCGGCGATGACCAGTGGGAGCTGCAGCGTCAGATCACGCGCGTCTTCGACCCGCTCGGCATCCTCAATCCGGGCAAGGTCTTCGAGCGCTGAAAGCCGGTCAGACCGCCGGCGCGGACGGGTCCGCAGGCGTGATCGCGAACGAGTCCGACGGCGGCGTCTCCGCGCGCGCGGCGCGACGGCCCGCTGCGACGGCCAGTCCGATCGCGAGTACGCCGAGCAGGAGGTGCGCGACGATGTCCGCCCAGAGGACCGCTTGGAAGGGGAAGTCCATAAGCAGCATGTAGGCGCCGGTGTTGGACATGATGCTCGTGACGTAAAGGATGAGGTAAGGGCAGATCGCGATCGCCGGAGCCCATCGCCAGAGACCCGGAATCGCGCGCGCCCGCCCGATCGAGACAACCGCGATGATCACGACGATGGGCAGGAGCACCGGCAGGCCGATGAGGATGAGGAGCGACACCAGATTCTCGCCCGGATTCGCCTCGAGAAGTGGCGGCCCGACGAGCAGGAGCACGAAGTTCCACAGCCCGAGCACGGTCATGGCGGTCAGTCCGACGGCCTTGCGCGCGACGACGCTGCCCTCGCCGCGCACTCCCCAGGCGAAGACGAGAAGGGACGCTCCGAAAAGCCCAGCTCCGATCATCGGCGGAAAGTAGTACACAAGTCCCTGCACCTGGATACCCAGCGCGTCCCACGGGAGCGCGGCCCTCACGAATTCGACGAGCGAGGCCGCGATCAGGAGACTGCCCCCCAGGACGAACGCGATCCTTCCGTTGCGGGTGCTTACGGCCGTCCGCCCGGCGAATGGTTGCGACATAGCGAGTGCCTCCACTCATCGGAGGCTGAGGCACACCACCGAGTCGATAGTCCGATGCACCGTTGCATCCGACTTGGCGGCGAGCATATACCCCCAGATCGCCCGTGCATCAGGGCTGCTCTGCCACCGTCGCGCATACCGCCCGTGCGGCGAGGAAGCCGCGGCAACGCCGAAGGCGAGCAGTGCGCCCGCCGACCCCTGCGATCTGCCGTCGAATCGGCCGATCAGCGGCCGACGCTGCTGACCTTGTCGGCCTCGATGGTGATCACGACCCGCACCTGATCGCGCCCGCCGTACCAGGCGTAGGGACCCCCGGTGTATTTGTGCGAGAGCGTGTCGATGTGGTCAGGGCCGCCCACCTCGGTGATCTCGATCGCGCGTCCGCGCACCTGGAAGTAGCCGCCCGGCCGGGCGGGATCGCTGATCGTGACTGCCACGCGCGGGTCACGCCGGAGGTTGCGCACCTTGAGGTGGGTGTCGACGCTGTTGATCACGATGTGCTCGCCATCCGTGTCGACCCACACCTGGGTCAGCTGCGGCGATCCGTCCTTCATGAGGGTGGCGATGTAGCAGATGCTCGGGGCGCGCAGCAGGGCCAGGAGCCCATCGGGAAGGGTCATCCTTCGACCCTACGTGCGGTTCCGGCGTCACTCGCCAACCAGATCGCCACGGCGCCGAGCACAAGTGGACTGACGACCGGGTACCAGGCCGTCATTTGGCCGACCACGGTGCGAATCGAGTCCGTTACGGCGGGTTCGGCCGACGAGAAGGCCGCCATGACTCCCCACAGCGCCACGGCGATCCCGAACGACACAGCGATCACCGGCAGCCACCGCCACCCACCCGGCACAGCCCCGACCAGCGCGATTCGCATGGCGCCCGTGACCCCCGCGAGCGGCATCACGAGGATCGACACCAGATTCACACCCCAGGCCACCGCCCCCAGAGAGTCATCTGGGTGGGCGACCGTGAAGAGGAGACCGACTGCGTCGACCACCGGTATCGAGAGCGCGAACAGCGTCAGAGCGGTGAGCCCGAGTGGTCGACGAGCAACCACGCTGCCTTTGCCCCGGATACCCCACGCGAACACCAGCACTCCCGCGCCGAAGAGCACAGCCGCACCAAGGTGGAGCACGTCCGCGACGCTCAGATCTGCGCTTGCCGGTGGCGGATAGTCGGAACCGCTGACCGGCGCCAGCACGACATTGAGGATGGCAGAAGCAATGAACAGCCCGCCTCCGAGGACGAACGCGATCCGCCCGTCTCTCGTGCTCACCGCCGTCGCCGATCGGTCGGTCGCGGATCCGGACATCGATGCTCCGCTCGCGGAGGAGTCAGAGCTGACCCCGGCTCAGGATCAGACACCCCAGTGCATCCGATCTGATGCAGAGGATAGACCCCGGGTGCCGCGTGTCAGCGTCGCGCCTGCAGTCCCTGCCGCTCCGGCTTGTTCGCAAACGCGCAACGGCAGCAGTCGGCGAACCTCAGGCGGGATGCCGCGGCTTCAGCCATGGATCAGCGCCTCCTCGGGTTCCGGATCGCGAGCGCCGATGAGCGCCGCGCCGAGCGCGGCGGCCGGAGAGCCGAACGTGAGCATCTCGACCCGTTCCTCGAGCCGGAGCGAACGCATGAACGGCGAAGCCTGGGCGCTGGCGGCGAGTTCGGCCGCGACATCCGCCATCAGCCGCTCGCCGAGCGCCGTGACACCGCCGCCCAGCACGACCACCTCGACGTCGGCGGTGAGGACGAGCACCCGGACGGCGGCGGCGACTCCGCGAGCCAGGCCAGCGCGCAGTGCACGTGCGAAGGGATCGCCGGCGTCGGCCGCATCGAACACGTCGAGCACGGGCAGATCCCCTCCGCGGTCCCAGCGCTGCGCGATCGCACCGCCGCCGGCGAGCGCCTCGATGCAGCCGCGCTGACCGCAGCGGCACTCGGGCCCCTGCGGGTCGACCGAGATGTGGCCGACCTCCCCGGCTGCGCCGTGGGCGCCGCGCCACAGCCGCCCGCCGATCACGATGCCCGCGGCGATGCCGGTGCCGAGGTTGAGGTAGGCCATCGAGTCGATGCGATCGCCGCCGGCGCGGTGGAGGGCGTGGGCGCCGAGCCCAGCCGCCTTCACATCGTTCTCGACGCGCACCGTGACGCCCAGCTCGGCCGAGACCGCCGCGCCGAGGTTCAGTTCGTCGACGCCGAGGTTCACCGCGTGCAGCACGCGGCCGGTGCCCGGATCGACCTGACCGGGGATGCCGATCCCGACCGATCTGATCGACGCCAGCGTGGCCCCGGCATCCGTGGCTACTGCGTGCACGGCCGCGATCACGGTGTCGATGACCCCCTCGGCCCCCCAGCCGGTCGCCAGTCGAACGCGTGCCGCGATCTCCCCGGTCGGGTCGACCACGACGGCGTCGATCTTGCTGCCGCCGACATCCAGCCCGACCCTCATCGGCCGGCCTCCCTGGGGAAGGCGGCCCGTGTCTGCGTGCCCATCAGCCCTTGACCGCCCCGGAGACGAGTCCGCTCGTCATTCGGCCCTGGACGATCAGGAAGAAGATGATGACCGGCACCGCGACGATCGTCGAGGCGGCCATCACCTGTCCCCAGTCGATCGCGCGGGTCGTCGACGCCTGCACGAATCCGCGCAGCCAGAGCGGAAGCGTCTCGCTGTCGGCGCTCATGATCACGAGCGCGACGGTGAATTCGTTCCAGCACTGCAGGAACGCGAAGACGGCGGCTGCCACGAGCCCGGGCGCGAGCAGCGGCAGGGTGATCCGGATGAACGCCTGGGTGCGACTCAGCCCATCGACCATCGCCGCCTCCTCGAGCTCGGCGGGCACGCCGGCGACGAAGCCGCGCAGCATCCAGACCGTGAACGGGACGACAGCGGCGATGTAGAGGAGGCTCAGACCGGCGATGTTGCTCAGCAGGCCCAGCTCGCTCATCATCTTGTACTGCGCGACGAACAGGCCCTCGGCGGGGAGCATCTGGATCAGCAGGATCGAGATGATGAAGGCCGTGCGTCCGCGGAACTTGAACCGGCTGATCGCGATGGCGGCGAGGAAGGCGAAGATGAGGCAGAAGAACACCGCGATCAGCGTCACGCTGAGGCTGATCGCCAGCGCTGAGAAGAAGCTCTCGTCGATGACGGCGCGGAAGTTCGCGAACGAACCGCCGAACGGCACGAACGTCGGGGTGAACGACTCCAGGGCCGACGTCGGCAGCAGTGCGGAGTTGACCATCCAGTAGACCGGGAAGGCCCAGGCGATCGCGACGACGATGGCCAGGACGCTCCAGCCCCATGTGGCGGGCCGGCCGAGGCGGTGGCGGCGCGTGGGGACCGGCTTCGCGGACGCGGTCCGGGGCTGCCCCGCGCCGGGTGCGGTGACGGTGTGCGTGGACATCAGGCCTGGTCTTCCTTGAGGAGGCTCCGGATGTAGAACCAGCTGATCAGGATGGTGAGAGCGAGCACGAAGATCGCCATGGCGGCGCCCTGGCCGAAGTTGAGCCCCGCGACACCCTGCTTGTAGATGTAGGTGCCGAGCAGGTCGTAGTCGCTGGCCTGGGGCCCGGCATCCTGCAGCATCGTGATCTGCGTGAACACGCGGAGGTCCCAGATGAGGTTCAGCAGCAGGACGATCATGATGACGGGGCGGACCATCGGCAGCAGGATGTAGCGCAGGCGCTGCCACCCGGACGCGCCGTCGAGCTGAGAGGCCTCGATGACCTCGTCGGACACCTGCGTCAGGCCCGCATACGACGAGAAGGCGACGAACGGCACCGACATCCAGATGACGATGATGGATGCCACGCCGAAGAAGATCGCGGGGTCACCGCCGATCCAGTTGAAGTTGTTCATGTCGACGCCCGGGATCTTGTCCAGGAGGTAGTTGACGACGCCGCGACGCCGGTCGAACAGCCAGATCCAGACGGTCATCGCCGCTACGACCGGCATCGCCCATGCGAGCAGGAGCGAGACCTGCAGGATGATGCGGACCACGGTGGGCACCTTGCTCATCAGCACGGCCAGCAGCATGCCGATCACGACGGTGATGACCGCGGTGACGATGCAGAACACGATGGACCGGATGGCCACGGCCCAGAAGGTGGGGCTGGTGGCGACGGCGATGTAGTTGTCGAGGCCGATGAACTCGGGGGCCTTGCCGCCCAGCTGCTGCATCGCGCCGTACTTCTGGAACGACGTGATGACCTGCCACACGACCGGGTAGCCCATGCCGAACAGCAGGATCGCGATAGCGGGGAGGAGCAGGAACAGGTGGGTGAGGGGCCGGCGGCGTGAGCCGACCGCCTCATTGGCACGCGGGCCCGCCGTGACACTCGTGGTGGGGGCGGCGATCGCCATGGTCACATCCTTGGTGGTCGCGAAGGTGAATTCGGGATGTTCCCGGGCCGGAGGCGATGCTCCGACCCGGGAACGGTGGATCAGCCGTTGATGATGGCGTTGATCTTCTCGTCGTACTCCTTGGCGAGGGCCTCGATGTCGCCACCGCCGGCCACCTTGCCGAAGAACTCCTCGAGGATCTTCGCGCCCTCGACCGCGGCCCAGCCGGGCGCCGCAGGGGTGAGCTTCGAGTTCAGCGCCGAGTCGATCAGGGCCGTGGCGAACTGGTCGTCGCCGAGCGAGCCGACCTGCGTCGTGTTCGCCGGGCCGAGGCCGTTCTCACCGAGCATCTGCTGGTACTCGTCCGAGAAGATGATGCGCATCAGCTCCTTGGCGCCGGCCTGGTTCTTGCTCTTGGCCGAGATGCCGATGTTCGAGCCGCCGGCGAACACGGGTGCGGCCTCGCCGGCCGTGGTGCCGGGCAACGGGAAGACGCCGAACGTGTCGTCGTTCCACTCGCGGACCTCGACCGTGTCGCCCGCGTCGTTGGTCTTGTCGCCGGTGTAGTCACCGATCGACCAGTGCGCCCAGCCGGGTGCGATGATCGTGGCGGCCGTCGGCGGGGCGCCGGTCTTGTCGTTGTTGATGTTGACCCACGGGGTGCTGTCCGCCTCGGTGACCGGAGCCGTCGACGCGTTCACGAACAGGTCCTGGAACTGCTCGAGGCCCGCGATGCTCTTCGGGTCGGAGAGGGTCGAGACCCACTTGTCGCCGTCCTTCTTCGCGAGGTCGCCGCCGTTGGCGAAGATCCACGAGATGCCGTTGCGCCAGTCCTGGCCGCCGATGTAGAAGCCGGCCTGGTCGTCGGTCTTCAGTGACTTGACCGAGGTGTTGAACTCTTCGAGCGTGGCGGGCACCGACAGGCCGGCGGCCTCCCAGATGTCCTTGCGGTAGGTGATGTAGCGCGAGCCGAAATAGTACGGCAGCGCGTACTGCGCCCCGTCGACCGAGCCGACCTCGACGAAGGACGGCAGCAGATCGGACCCGCCGAGGTCCTCGTAGATGTCGCTGAGGTCGCTGAACGCACCGGCCGTGGTGAAGGTCGGCGCCCAGGTGTTGCCGATCTCGGTGACGTCGGGGGTGTTGTTGGCGTCGGGCAGCTGGTTCGCGAGCTTGGTGAGCGCGTCGCCCCAGCTCTGCTCCTCGATCGTGAGGGTGCCGCCGGTGGCATCCTTGTACTCCGCGACGAGGTAGTCGCGCAGCGCCGCGGGGGTGTCGCCGCCCATCACCCAGAAGGTGATGTTCTGGTCTTTGGCGCCTTCGGGGTCGAATCCCGACGGAGCGGCGCTCTCCGAGCCGCCGGCGCCGCCGGAGCAGCCCGCGAGCACGAGTGCCGCTGCGCCCAGGAAGGCGAAGGCTCCCAGCTTCTTGTTCATGTGTCTTCCTTCGTTTCTTGGTGATTTCGATGGGCCGGGTGGCCCATCCGGGGGGATTTCGGGTCCGGGGCGAACCCGTGGAGCGGGTCGTGCGGTGCTATGACACCCCGAGTTGTCCGGACAGAACCATGACGGCCGCGCCGCGCAGGACGATGTCCTGGCCTTGCTCCGTCATCCGCACGCGCACGCCGTCGTGGAACTTGGCGAGCGTCCGGGTGCGGAGGGTCTCGACGATCGCTTCCGCGAGTACTCCGTCGAGAAGTTCGGTGGGGCCGGAGAGCACGATCTCCGACACGTCCAGGACGCCCACGATCGGCGCGAGGGCGATGCCGAGGCGCTCCCCCGCGTCGCGGAGGATCCCTTCGCGGGCGTCGGCGGATGCCGCGGCCAGCCGCGCCGTGAGCGCAGGCACCGAGAGCCAGGCTTCGAGGCATCCGACCTTGCCGCAGACGCACAGCGGTCCACCGTCGGTGCCGACCGTGACATGGCCGATCTCGCCCGCGGCGAAGTGGGCGCCGCGCATGGGCTGCCCGCCGGCGAGCAGGCCCGACCCGACGCCTCGGCCGACCTTGACCAGCAGCACATCGTCGCCGGAGCCGCCGAAGGTGTACTCCGCGAGCACTGCCGCATTGGCGTCGTTGGCGACGAGGACGGGCAGGTCGAGCGCACCGCGCAGCGCGCCCTCGAGATCGAAGCCGGCCCAGCCCAGGTTCGGCGCGGTGAGGATGACGCCATGGTCGTCGACCACGCCGGGGGTGCCCACGCCGATGCCGAGCACCGGGGCGTGCGACTGGGCGACCAGTTCGCGGGCGAGCGCGACGACCGTGTCGACGACGTCGTCGGCGCCGGTCGGCACGGGAGCCTCGAGTCGCACGACGATGTCGCCGTCGAGGGTGAGGACTGCGCCGATGAACGCGTCGCTGCCGGAGAGGTCGATGCCGACGATCCGGTGTCCGTCGCGATCGAGGTCGACGAGCATCGCCGGCTTGCCGGGCCCCGAGGCCTCGCGCACACCCTTCTCCACGACGAGCTGATCGGCGATGAGCTCGGCCACGAGGTCGGAGATCGTCACCCGGGTCAGGCCGGTCTCGCGAGCCAGGTCGGCCCGGCTCATCGCGCCCTGGTGGAAGAGGGTCTGCAGGACGAGCGCGCGGTTGTGGCCGCGAGCGTGCTCGGGGAGCACTTTCGCTCCCTGGCGGAGGGCGCGACCCGGGCCGAACGAGCGCGAGGCCGCGGGCCCTGTGTGTGGGTGCGCCGGCTCGAGGGTGGATGAGCCGCGCTGCACTTCCGATGCAGTCATGTTTGTTAGTAAAGCGTACGAACAAACGACCAGCAAGCTTTCCCAGGGATTTGGATGCCGTGTTTACAAACTTGTTACATGCGGCTCGTCGCCCGCTGCCCGTCCTCGGGGCGCGACCGGCCGCGTAGGTTGAACAGGTGGACTCCCTGAGACGATGCATCGCCGCACTGGCCATCACTGTCGCCGCGCTCGCGGGATCGACCGCGTGCACGACCGTCCCCGGCGGAGTCGGATCCTCCCCCACGGCAGCCGAGCAGGCCGGTGACGCAGACCAGACGGTCGCGGAGGGGTGCGCGCTCGTGCAGGACACCATCACCGACGCGACCAGGGAATTCGAGGATGCTGCGGCCAAGGATCCCGCCGCCGTGGTCGAGGCGATGCAGGCGGCCGCGGGCAAGCTCCACGATGCGGCATCCGCCGTCACGAACGACGAGGTCGCCGCGATCCTCCCGGACCTCGAGGACATGTTCGCCACCGTGGCGGACGTCATGCAGGCGATCGTGGAGGGCGACACGTCGAAGGTGCAGGACCTCGCGGCGCTGGGCGAGTCATTCCAGCAGACCAGCGAGCGCTTCCAGGAGCTGTGCGTGCCCTGACAAGTCACCGGACTGTGATCTTCTGGTGACATAGCGACCGCGCCCATCATTTAGCATTAGGGGACGTGTTCAGGAGCCGGGGGGTGATGGCATGACAGATCTGGCGACCAGGCCCGGCGCCGACGAGACGACCGTCGACGGCGAGGTCAAGCCTTTCGTCGATGCGTCGCAGCCTCTCGACGGCGGCACCGATGCCCCACCGCCCGCGTACGAGTGGGCGTCGACCGGGCCGGCTCCCCGCCGTCGCCGGCTCTGGCTGTGGATCGCGATTCCCGTCGCGGTCGTCGCGGTCGGGCTCGGCATCACCTCGCTCGTCCTGATCGCCCCCGGAACCGCGGTGGCCGGCGTCCCCGTCGGTGGACTCACCCCGGGCGCGGCCGTCGAGGCCGTGCAGCAGCATCTCGCCGACACGACGATCGTCCTCACCGGATCCGGCGCCGACGCCACGGTCACCGCCGCAGACCTCGGAGCCTCGGTCGATGCCCGCGCGCTGGTCGACGAGGCCTTCGCCGCGCACCCTGCCTGGAACTTCGGCGCCTGGTTCGCCTCGCCGATGGACGCCCAGGTCACCGTCGACACCGCGACCGCTGTCGCGGCGCTGCGCGCAGCTGTCCCCAGCCTGTACGTCGATCCCACCGACGCGACCGTCGCGTTCGACCCCGCGTCGGCGACCTACGTCGCCACGCCCGCGGTCGATGGCGCCGGCGTCGACGTCGACGCGGTGCGCGCCGCCCTGCAGGATGCGTTCGTCGCCGGCGACCTGACGGTCGACCTCGCCGCCACGACTGCTGCGGTCGCCCCTGAGGTCCCGACGTACGTCGCGAACGCGACAGTCGGCACCCTGAACAGCATGCTGGACACGGCCGGCTTCTATATCGGGGCCGAGCGGACCGTGCCGATCGACCGGGCCACCCTCGCCTCATGGCTGACCGTGACACGCACCGCGGATAACACGTTCGAGATCACCGCCGAGGAACAGCCGATCCAGCCTGTGGTCGATGGGCTTCCGGCAGCCGTCGACCGGGCGGCCGTCGCCGCGACCGTGATCGCCAACGACTCCGGGACGGTGCTGCGCACGCCGACGGCCGGCGTGACGGGCCGGGCCCTCGAGACGACGGCGGGCATCGCCGCCGGGTTCGCCTCACAGCTCGCCACCGGCAACGCCGTCTACCAGCTCCCCGTCCAGGAAGTCGCGTTCAACACGACGACCATCGTCCGACTGCTCGAGGTCAACCTGAGCGAGCAGCGCCTGTACCTCAAGGAGAACGGCGCGGTCGTCGACAGCTGGCTCATCTCCAGCGGCCTGTCGTTCCCGACCGAGACCGGGCACTACCGCATCAACTCGCACTACCCCGTGCAGACGATGAAGGGCCTCAACGTCGACGGCACACCCTACACGACCGAGAACGTCCAGTGGGTGATGTACTTCAACGGCGGCCAGGCGTTCCACGGCGTCTACTGGCACACCAACTGGGGTCACCGCATGAGCCACGGCTGCGTCGGCATGCCGATCTCCCGCGCGCAGCAGATCTACAACTGGTCAGCCAGCGGCACCGACGTGTGGATCCACAACTGATCTGAGCTCCCTCGGGTTTGCGCAGTTTGCGCGACGAGCGACGCGGCGTCTATCGTGGCGCCGTCACACACCGCGCAAGAGGAGCATGGATGCCGCGATTCGATCTCTCACCCACCGAGCTGGAGACCTACCTGCCCGACGTGGGTGAGCCCGCCGACTTCGAGGATTTCTGGGCCTCGACTCTCGCTGAGTCCCGCGCCGTCGGAGCCGAAGTGGTCGTCAAGGCCGAGGCATCCCCGTTCCGCACCCTCGACGTCTTCGACGTCACCTTTCCGGGCTTCGCGGGCGACCCCGTCAAGGCGTGGCTCACGCTCCCGCGCGGGATCGAAGGGCCGCTGCCCACGGTCGTCGAATACAACGGCTACGGCGGCGGGCGCGGCCTGCCGGTCGAGCGGCTCGGCTGGGCGTCGGCCGGCTATGCCCATCTGTTCATGGACACCCGCGGGCAGGGCTCCGGGTGGGGCAGCGGCGGGGGCACCCCCGACCCGCACGGCACCGGTCCATCATCGAGCGGCTTCATGACGCGCGGGATCGAGCACCCCGAGGACTACTACTACCGCCGGGTGTTCACCGACGCCGTTCGCGCCGTCGACGCCGTGCGAACGCTGCCGCAGATCGACGCGTCGCGCGTCGCGGTCGCGGGCGGCAGCCAGGGCGGCGGGATCGCCCTCGCTGCGGCCGGGCTGTCCGAAGGACTGATCGGCGTCATGCCGGACGTCCCGTTCCTCTGCCACTTCGAACGCTCTGTCGGCTTCACCGGCCAGGACCCCTATCAGGAGGTGGTCCGCTATCTCTCCGTCCATCGCGGCGCCGAACCGCGCGTGTTCGAAACGCTCTCCTACTTCGATGGCGTGAACTTCGCGAAGCGAGCGGACGCCGCCGCACTGTTCTCGGTCGCGCTGCTCGACCCGATCTGCCCGCCATCGACCGTCTACGCCGCCTTCAACCACTACGCCGGCGCAGACAAGCACATCGAGGTGTACGCCCACAACGAGCACGAAGGCGGCCAGTCCTACCAGTGGATCGCGCAGACATCGTTCCTCGCCGAACGATGTCGTCCATGACGGGCTTCGCAGACGCGGAGGCCCTCCTGGCCGGAAGCCTTCAGCGATCGCACCCGCTTCGGTCGCTGCTGCGGCTGCTGCACCCGCATCGCAGCAGCCTGATCCTCGCGATGCTCTGCTTCGTCGTCAAAGACAGTCCGGCGTGGATTCTGCCTCCGATCACCGCCGCGGTCATCGACATCGTCGTCGCCGGCGGCCCCGTGGACCGCCTGTGGGTCTGGGGCGGTCTCGCTCTCGCGCTGCTCGCCTTGAACTATCCGTTCAACATGATCGTCGTGCGGCTGACGTCTTCGGCGACCCGCTCGATGGCCTACAACGTGCGATCCGGTCTCGCGGCGCGACTGCAGCGTCTCTCGCTCGGGTACCACAACCGCCAGAACGCCTCGATCATGCAGACCAAGATCATCCGCGACGTCGAGAACCTCGAACTGACGATGCAGCAGGTGTTCCCCACGGCGGTCGGCTCGATCGCGACCCTGGTCGGCGCGATCGTCGTCACCGCCATCACCGTGCCTCAGTTCGTCATCGTGTTCGCGCTCACCATCCCGGTCGCGGCGGGGCTCATCATCTACATCCGGCGGCGCGCGACGCAGCGCAACGAGGAGTTCCGCCGTCAGGTCGAGCGCCTCTCCGCGCAGGTGAACGAGATGGCGACGCTCATGCCGCTCACCCGCGGACACGGGCTGGAGGACCTCGCGACGTCGCAGGTGGCCGAGCGCGCGGCATCCGTACGATCCGCCGGTCGCGACCTCGACGTGCTCAACGGCCGGTTCGGCGCACTCTCCTGGATCTCGTATCAGGTGCTCGGGCTCATCTGCCTGATCGGGGCGGCCGCGGTCTCCGTCCTCGGACTGGTGCCGATCACGCCCGGACAGGTGGTGCTCCTGACGACCTACTTCACGGTGCTCACCAACGCGATCGTCATGCTGCTCAACGTGGCGCCCGTGTTCAGCCGCGGCATGGACTCGGTGCGCTCCATCGCCGAGGTGACCGACGAACTGGACGTCGAGGACAACACCGGCAAGGCCCCAGTGGGAGCCATCGACGGTCGAATCGAGCTGCGCGCCGTGACGGTCCAGTATCCGGATGCCCCGCGGGCGGCCTTGGACGCACTGTCGCTGGACATCCGGCCCGGCGAGACTGTCGCCTTCGTCGGCCCGTCCGGCTCGGGCAAGTCGACGATCCTGAACGTGATCCTCGGGTTCGTCCGTCCCGTCGAGGGGGACGTCCTCATCGACGGGCAGGATCTCGCGGGCCTCGATCTGCGCTCACTGCGCCGCCGCGTGGCGATCGTCCCGCAGGAGACGGCGCTGTTCGATGGGAGCATCCGGCAGAACGTCACCTATGGCGTGGGCGAGAAGAGCGACGCCGAGATCCTGGACGCGCTGGGCGCCGCCAACGCGCTCGACATCGTCCGCGACCAGCCCGGCGGGCTGGACGCCGTCGTGGGCGACCGCGGGTCCCGGTTGTCGGGCGGGCAGCGGCAGCGGCTGGCGATCGCGCGCGCGCTCATCCGCGACCCGCGCATCCTCGTCCTGGACGAAGCGACCAGCGCCCTCGATCCGGAGTCCGAGTCGAAGGTCACCGCAGCCATCGATCGCGCCCGCGCGGGCCGGACCACGCTCGTGGTCGCGCATCGCCTCTCCACCGTGCGTGGCGCTGACCGGATCGTCGTGATCGATGCGGGACGCATCGTGGAGATCGGCGACCACCGCACGCTCCTCGCGCGCGACGGGCTCTATGCTCGCCTCGTCGCGCTGCAGACCCACTGACCGGTGACTTAGACGGCCACCAGGTCGAGGATGAATGCCTGCGTCGGCCAGAGGGTCGGCAGCTGCAGCCCGACCCGCGCGAGCACCGCCGCCGGAAGCGTGATCTCGCCGCTCGTGTACCACTCCGGCGCAATCCACCCGTAGGCGGCGGCGCCGATCTCCCGCCGCACGCGCACGCGGTACTCGCGCCCCTGATCCAGACCGGGGATGCGCAGTCGCTCGGCCCTGGCATCCTCGAGGCTTCCGACGTTCGCCACGACCACGACCGCCCGCAAAGCATCCGGTGCGACGAATCCCGTGACCCGCCAGGCGGGATCCCGCAGCTCCGGGTGGATGACGACACCACCGTGGATTATGGGCCGCAGCTCGCGGTACAGCGCCGCGAACCGGGTGATCGCGGCGAGCTCGTCCTCGTCGCAGCCGAGGATGTCCCACTCGAACCCCGCGGAGCCGAGCAGGCTGGTCGCCATGCGGTAGCTCAGGGCCGTCGTCCGGCCCGAACTGTGGGATTCGGTGGGGCCGACGTGAGCGCCGACGAGTTCGGGCGGCAGCAGGAGGCCCGTCCAGCGCTGGATGTCCTGGCGTTCCACCGGGTCGTTCGAGTCGCTCGCCCAGACGCGATCGCACACCGCCATGATCCCGAGGTCGGTGCGCGCGCCGCCGCTCGAGCACGACTCGATCTCGAGGCCGGGATGCCGCTCCTTCAGCTCGCCGATGAGCCGGTAGACCGCCGCCATCTGCGCGTGGGTGCCGGGCCGGCCATCGTGCACCGTCTCGGTGAGGTCGCGGTTGTGGTCCCACTTGATGAAGTCGATGCCGAGCTGCGAGATGAGGGCGTCGATCTGGTCCCGCACGTGCCTGTAAGCGGCCGGATTCGCCAGGTCCATGACGTACTGCGTGCGCCACGAGAGCTCTGGGGCGTGATCCAGGTGGCCCGGATCGTGCAGCAGCCAGTCCGGGTGCGCGCGGGCGACGTCGGAGTCCGCGCTCACCATCTCCGGTTCGAACCAGAGACCGAACTCCATGCCGAGCCCGTGCACCTGGCGCGCGAGCGGCCCCAGTCCCTCGGGCCACACGGCACGGTCGACGGTCCAGTCGCCGAGACTCGTCGTGTCGTCCCGCCGCGCCAGGAACCACCCGTCGTCGAGCACGAAGCGCTCGATCCCCACTTCAGCGGCACGCTCGGCCAGCTCCGCGATCCGCGCCGGGTTGTGGTCGAAGTACACCGCCTCCCACGTGTTGAGGGTGAGGGGGCGGGGGGAGACCGGATGCTGCGGCCGCGCGCGCAGCCACGTGTGCACTCGACCAGCCAGCGTGTCGAGCCCATCGGCCGCCCAGACGAACGCCGCACGCGGGGTTCGGTACTCTTCGCCGGCGCTCAGGACGATCTCCCCGGGGCGCAGCAGCTCGCCCGCGCCGATGAGGGTCACGGCGTCGGTGACGCGATCCACTCGGTACGTCACGTCCGACGACCACGCGAGGTGGGTGCCCCACAGTGCGCCCGAGCGCCAGCGCGGTTCGGCCTCGGACGCGATGAACAGCGTGGGGGCGTCGTGGCCCGGTCTGCCTCTGCGGGACTGACGCACCGTGGAGCCGGGTGGCATCCCGGACGTCACGGGGCGCTTCTCCCTCGTCCAGCGGCCGTCGAAGGTCGTCAGATGCGTCGTGCTCGAAGGCACCGGCAAGGTCGGCTCGAGCCAGTCCACCTCGAACCGCGCGTCAGTCTCGCCTTCTGCTGCGGCGAGCGCAACCTCGACCCACACCACTCCGCCCGTCTCGATGCTGAGGGAGAGTTCGAGCCTCAGAGCGGATGCCGCATCGGCCGCCGTGATGACGCAGCGCACACCGTCTGCGCTCGTATCGTGGGCGATGCCCTCGAGGCGCCATCTGCAGTGGTGGAGGAGGCCATTTCGTCGCACCTGCAGACCCGGTCGTCCCGTCCAGCCATCACCCTCCTGCGGGATGAGCGAGAGCTGCCAGGCGGCATCGAGCGTGCCAGGGGCGGACTGGCGACTCACTCCGTCTGCCAGCCTCTCCAGCGCGGCGTGCGACAGCGAACCGAGTGCTTCGCCCCAATGAAGCACGCGCGGCAGACCTGCCCCGCGCGCGTCGAGCACCAGCCCGACGCCGGCGGCCTCCAGCTGAACAATTCCCGCGGTCATTCCTCGCCTCTCTGAGCTGCGTGCCGTTCGCCGGTGCCTCGCTCGATGATCCAGGTGGGCAGTGCGATCTGCCGGGTGAAGCCGGCCGGGTCGCCGATGCGCTCGAGCGCAACCTGCGCAGCCCTGCGACCGAGTTCGACGGGGTCGTAGCTGATGACCGAAACCCCGAGCACGTCGGCGGTGTCGAAGTCGTCGAAGCCGACGATCGCGGTTCGCCCGTCGTCGTGGAGGTCGCGCAGCACCCGAAGCGCGCCGATCGTGACGCGGTTGTTCCCCGCCAGGAGCGCGGTGGGCGGGTCGTCCATGGTCATCACCCTCCGCACGAGCTCGTCCGCCGGGATCGCCAGGTCGTCCGCCAGCATCTCCCACCTCGCCGTCTCGGTCACGCCCGCCGCCGCCATCGCATCGCGATAGCCGCGCAGGCGCTCAGCCTGGGTGTAGACGGATGCCGGATTGCAGATGTACGCGATCCGCCGATGGCCCCGTGCGAGCAGCCGGCTGGTCGCGTCGAAGACCCCACGGTGGTTCTCGAGCACGATCGAGTCGGCCACGAGATTGCGTGCCGGCCGGTCGATCGCAACGACCGGCGTGCCGAGCTGGCGCTCTCCTTCGAGATACGACTGGTCGTCGGCCACCGGGATCAGCAGCAGCGCGCCGATGCGCTGCGCGAGCAGCGCATCGGCGACGCGCTCCTCGCCTTCTGGGGTGTCGTCGGTGGTGGCGACGACCAGCCCGTAGCCGGCGCCGGCGAGCTCGCGCTCGATGCCGGAGGCGACCTTGTAGTAGAACGGGTTGCTCAGCTCACCCATGATGAATCCGACGGTGTTCGTGCCCCCGCCGCGCCGCAGACCGCGCGCGAGGGTGTTGGGCCGGAACCGCAGTCGCTTGGCGGCCGCGAGGACCCGATCGACCGTCTCGGGCGCGACCAGTTCGCGGGTCGTGAAGACGCGCGAGACCGTCTTCGAGCTGACCCCTGCGAGCCGGGCGACATCATCGAGCGTGGCGCGCTGCTGAACCGTCATCGGCCCTCCTCCCGGTCAGATTAGCAGAGGTACAGGGGAATGGCGACGATGGACATTTCATGGACATTTCAGACATGAAGCTACGATCAAGGTCACCTTAAAGTGCTGATCGAGGGCTGTTTTTTGAATCTGAATTCTGAACGGACAGAATACGACAGCGTTGACATTTACCCTTGCGGAGAGCGCTCTCACGCGCCTAATGTGGGCCCGCGACAACCCCGATGCGGCGGCGACTGCATCCGAGGTCAACGGAGAACCCTCACAAGGAGATACACATGGCAAAGAAGACATTGGGAGCGCTCGCCCTGCTCACCGTCACCGGGATCGCCCTCGCGGGCTGTGCCGGCGGAGGTGGCTCGAGCGACGCCGACAACACGATCGACGGCGACGTGAAGGGCGACATCACGGTGGTCACGTGGCGCACCGACCTGATCGCGGACGGCACGTTCGACAAGTACGCGAAGGAGTTCACGGCGAAGTACCCCGACGTGAAAGTCACCTTCGAGGGGATCACCGACTACGCCGGCGAAATGCAGACGCGGATGAGCACCTCGAACTACGGCGACGTGCTCGGCATCCCGACGATCTCCCCCAACCAGTACGACCAGTTCCTCGAGCCCCTGGGCAAGACCGCCGACTTCGCGGACACCTACCGGTTCCTGCCGGCGGCGAGCTACGACGGCACGCAGTACGGCATCGCCTTCGGCGGCAACGCGAACGGCGTGATCTACAACAAGAAGGTCTGGGAAGAGGCGGGAATCACGACCCCGCCGACCGACGAAGACGAGTGGCTCGAGGCGCTGCAGGCGATCAAGGACAACACCGACGCGATCCCGCTCTACACGAACTACAAGGACGGCTGGCCGCTCACCCAGAGCTTCGGCAACCTCGGCGTCGTGACCGACGACCAGGACGCACCGATCACGATGGCGGAAGACCCGGCGCCGTGGACCGAAGGTACCGATGTCTACGCGATCGACTCGCTGCTGTACGACTCGGTCGCCGCAGGCCTGACCGAGGAAGACCCGCTCACCACGAACTGGGAGCAGTCGAAGGTCGACCTGGCCACCGGCAAGATCGCGACGATGACCCTCGGCTCATGGGCGATCTCGCAGATGCAGGCGAAGGCTGAAGAGAACGGCGCCTCGGCCGACGACATCGGCTACATCGCCTTCCCCGCGACCGTGGACGGCACGCAGTTCGCCGTGGTCGGCGGCGACTACAACCTCGCCGTGAGCAAGCACTCCAAGGCCAAGGCGGCCGCATGGGCATGGATCCAGTGGGTCGTTTCGGAGTCCGGCTACACCGAGGCGCAGGGCATGATCTCGCCGGTTCTCGAGAAGCCCCTCCCCGACAACCTCGCCGGCTTCACCGACGCGGGCGTCGAGCTCATCGAGATCAACCCCGCTCCTGCGGGCAAGGAGAGCCTCCTCGCMGACACCGCCAACGACGCGCAGATCGACATCTACGGCCCGCTCTACCGTCAGAAGCTCGTCGACATCGCCCGCGGCGCTGCCGACGGCGACAAGGACAGCTACTTCGCCGAGCTCAACGAACGTTGGGGCGCTTCGGTCGAGAAGCTCTCCAACTGACCCACCCCTGGACTCGGAGAAGCACATGGCACTCGCACCACTCGGCTCCGCACCCGCGGGCGCCCCGTCCGTCCTCTCCGCTCCCGTACGTGCTCGCCGGTTCCGCGGTTCCCGCGGAACCGGCGATGCCGGGCCCAAGACCGGCCGTTCCGCGGGACGGTCGTTCCGGCAGCACCTCACCCCGTGGCTGTTCCTGGCCACCGCGGTGGGTCTGCTCCTGGTGTTCACCTACTGGCCCGCGCTGAATCTCTTCTACTTCAGCGTGACCGACTGGGACGGCATCGATCTCACCAAGAACTTCGTCGGCCTGGAGAACTACGTCCAGGTCTTCACCGACCCGCGCATCTTCAGCGTCTTCGGGGTCAGCCTCTACTACTTCCTCGCCACGTTCGTGCAGATGGCGATCGCCCTCTACTTCGCGACGATCCTGAGCTTCTCGACGCGGTTCCAGAACCTGTTCCGCGGCATCCTCTTCTTCCCCTACCTGATCAACGGCGTCGCGATCGGGTTCGTGTTCCTCTACCTCTTCCAGCCGGGCGGCACACTCGACACGGCACTGTCGTGGTTCGGCGTCACCGACCCCCCGCACTGGCTCGGCGACCCCGCCTACGTGAACTGGTCGCTGGCAGCGACCTCGGTCTGGCGCTACACGGGCCTCAACTTCGTGCTCTTCCTCGGAGCGATCCAGTCGATTCCCCGCGAGCTGTATGAAGCCGCCGAGATCGACGGCGCGTCGCGGTTCCAGCAGTTCTGGGCCCTGATCTTCCCCGGCATCCGCCGCGTCATCGGCCTGTCATTCATCCTCGCGGTGGCCGGCGCCCTGAGTGTGTTCGAGATCCCGTTCATCATGACCGGCGGCGCGAACGGCTCGGCGACGTTCGTGATCCAGACGCTGCAGACCGCCTTCAGCTACCGGCAGGTCGGCCTCGCGTCGGCGATGGCCGTCGTGCTGCTGTTCATCGTGCTGATCGTGACCGTGATCCAGCGCAAAGTCTTCCCCGACGAGAAGGTTGACCTGACATGACGACCGTGCGCCGCTATGAGAGCGGCCTGACCCCCTTCATGCGCTTCAAGGGCATGAGCGCGACCACCGCGAAGTACGTCAGCCTCATCGTGGGTGCTCTGTTCACCCTGCTCCCGCTGTCGGTGGTGCTGTTCGCGAGCTTGAAGACGAGTTCCGAGTTCGCCTCCACCGGCCCGTTCGATCTGCCGCAGAACTGGCTCAACTTCGACAACTTCGTCACGGCGTTCACGAGCGGCGAGATGCTCGAGGGCTTCGTCAACACGACGATCGTGCTCGTGGTCTCGCTCGTCGGGACGATCTTCATCGGCACCATGGCCGCGTACGCGCTCGATCGGTTCGTGTTCCGCGGCAAGAAGCTCGTGGTCGGGCTCTTCCTGGTCGCCACGCTCATCCCGAGCGCGACGAGCCAGGTGGCGACCTTCCAATTGATCAACGGACTCGGCCTCTACGACACGAAGACCGCGCTGATCCTCCTCTTCATGGGCACGGACATCATCGCGATCTACCTGTTCATCCAGTTCATGCAGTCGATCCCCGTCTCGCTCGATGAGGCGGCGATGCTCGACGGCGCCAATCGCTGGACGATCTACTGGCGCATCATCCTTCCGCTGCTGCGCCCGGCGATCGCCACCGTCGTGATCATCAAGGGCATCGCGATCTACAACGAGTTCTACGCGCCGTTCCTCTACCTGCCTTCCGAGGGCTTCATCTCCACGTCGCTCTTCCGGTTCAAGGGACCGTTCGGAGCCCAGTGGGAAATCATCGCGGCCGGCACGATCGTCGTCATCATCCCCACGATCCTCGCGTTCCTCTTCCTGCAGCGCTGGATCTACCGTGGCCTCACCTCAGGAGCCGTCAAGTGACATCCACCCGCACCCTGCACGACGGCTGGTCCGTACGCGCAGGCTCCGGTCCCGCGCCCGAGCCCATCGCCTCGGCGCTGATCCCCGCGACAGTGCCTGGGGTCGTCCATCTCGATCTGATGGCGGCGGGACTGATCCCGGATCCCTACCTCGACGACAACGAGTCGGCGCTGGCCTGGATCGGCCTCGTCGACTGGACGTACGAGACCACGTTCACCGTCGACGAATCGGAGCTCGCGGCGCACTCTCGCCACGACCTCGCCTTCGACGGGCTCGACACGGTCGCGACCGTGCGGCTCAACGGCACGACGGTCGCCGAGACCGCGAACCAGCACCGCACGTACCGCATCGACGTGCGCGACGCCCTCGTCGCGGGCGACAACGTGCTGACGGTCTCGTTCCGCAGTCCGATCCGCTACGCGAACGAGCAGAGCGTCGCCCTCGGCGTGCGCCAGCGCCCGTACCCCCTCCCCTACGACGCGATCCGCAAGTCCGCGTGCAGCTTCGGGTGGGACTGGGGCATCAAGACCGCGACCAGCGGCATCTGGAAGCCGGTGCGCCTCGAATCCTGGTCGACCGCGCGGCTCGCGTCGGTGCGCCCGCAGGTGCGGGTGACGGATGCCGCGACCGGCATCGTCGACGTCGCCCTCGTGATCGAGCGCGCGGGCGACGAGCCGGTCACCGCGACCGTCTCCGTGGCGGGCGTGTCGGTCAGCGCCGAGATCGCCGCCGGGGAGACGGAAGCGACGGTGTCGGCGTCCGTTCCCGACGTCGAGCTGTGGTGGCCCGCCGGCTATGGCGAGCAGCCGCTGTACGACGTGGACGTGCGGATCGAGGCATCCGGAGTCGTCGCCTCCGAAGCCCGTCGCCGCGTCGGGTTCCGCACCGTCGCGTGGGATTCCACCCCGGACGACGCGGGCACGCCGTTCACGCTGCACGTCAACGGCGTGCCGGTCTTCGTCAAGGGCGCGAACTGGATTCCGGATGACGCGTTCCCGGTGCGTGTCGACCGTGCCCGCTACGAGCGGCGGCTACGTCAGGCGCGCGCCGGCCACCTAAACCTKATCCGTGTGTGGGGCGGCGGCATCTACGAGGCGGACGACTTCTACGACGTCGCCGACGAGCTCGGCCTGCTGACCTGGCAGGACTTCCTCTTCGCGTGCGCGGCGTATGCCGAAGAGGAGCCCCTGCGCGGCGAAGTCGAGGCGGAGGCGCGCGACAACGTCACGCGCATCGGCCACCACGCATCGCTCGTGCTGCTCACCGGCAACAACGAGAACCTCTGGGGCTACGAGGACTGGGGCTGGAAGCTCCGCCTCGACGGCAAGACCTGGGGCGCCTACTACTACTACGACCTGCTGCCTTCGGTGGTCTCAGAGCTCGCCCCGCTCGTGCCGTATGCACCCGGGAGCCCGTTCAGCCCTGGCGGGCGCGCGTCAGCAAACCGGGGGTTTGGGGCGGAGCCCCATAAGGCGCCGGGCGACCAGCACCCGAACGCCGAGCAGCACGGCACGATGCACATCTGGGATCTCTGGAACCAGAAGGACTGGCCGCACTACCGCGACTACACCCCGCGGTTCGTCGCCGAGTTCGGCTGGCAGGGTCCGCCGACGTGGTCCACCCTGACCCGGTCCATCAGCGACCAGCCGCTGACCCCCGAGTCGCCGGGCATGATCGTTCATCAGAAGGCGATGGAAGGCAACGTCAAGCTCACGAACGGCCTGATCGCGCACTATCGGCTTCCCGAGGACATGGAGACCTGGCACTGGGCCATGCAGCTCAACCAGGCGAATGCGATCTCGACGGCGCTCGAGCACTTCCGCTCGCACGCTCCGCACACGGCCGGCGCGATCATCTGGCAGCTCAACGACTGCTGGCCGGTGACGTCGTGGGCCGCGATCGACGGCGACGAGCACCAGAAGCCACTGTTCTACGCGCTGCGCAACGCCTTCGCGCCACGGGTCGTCACGATCCAGCCCCGGGGCGACGGCCTCGTGGTGGCCGTCGTGAACGACACCGGCGACGCGTGGAGCGGCGAGCTGCGGATCACCCGGCGCGACTACAGCGGCGTCGTGCTCGCCGAGCACATCTCCTCAGTGACGACGCCCGCGCGCGCCGTGACGACCGTCGCGATCCCGGATGCCGCGGCCCAAGCGGGCGACGCCGGTTCGGAACTGATCGTCGCCGAGCTCGACGGCGTGCGCGGACTGTGGTTCTTCGGCGAGCCGCGGGATTCCGCTCTCGAGCCCCCGCGCGTGTCGGTCGAGGTCGCCGAGCACGCCGCCGGAGTGGAGATCACGCTGACCGCCCACAACCTGGTGCGTGAGCTGGCCCTGCTCGTCGACAAGATCGTCCCCGACGCCGTCGCCGAGGAGGGCCTGGTGACGCTGCTGCCCGGCGAGTCCACGACGATCCTCGTGCGTGGGCTCAGTGCCCGCGAGGCTCCGGCCATCTCGCACCCGAGCGTGCTGCGTTCGGCGAACCAGCTGGTGGTGACATGACGACCTTGATCGACGCGCTCGGCGAGCCGATCTGCGGCATGACGTGGGGCTGGGTGGGCACCCGCGGCACGTGGGCGACACCGGAGGCCGCGGCATCCCTCGCGGCGATGGCCGACCACGCCGTCACCTGGACCGCGATCGCCTACGCCGCCGTGCAGCAGACGCCGTTCTCGACGGAGATCCCGTTCGACTCGGAGCCGACCGTCACCGACGATGAGATCGTCTGGGCGATCCGCGAGGCCAAGGGCCTGGGGCTGAAAGTCGCCCTCAAGCCGGTCGTGAACTGCGCCGATGGAACCTGGCGCGCACACATCGGGTTCTTCGACTGGGATGTGCCCAATGAGCCGAGCTGGTCCGACTGGTTCGCCTCGTATCGCGCCTTCATCCTGCATGCGGCCACGATCGCCGAGGCAGAGGGCTGCGAGATGCTCTGCATCGGGTGCGAGATGGTGCGCGCCGACGGCCAGGAAGAGCACTGGCGACGCCTGGTGGATGACGTGCGCATGGTGTACTCCGGACTCATCACCTACAACTGCGACAAGTACCAGGAGGACCACATCACGTGGTGGGATGCCGTCGACGTCATCTCCTCGAGCGGGTACTACCCGATCGACACCTGGCAGACCCACCTCGACCGCATCGAGCAGGTGGTCGAGGCATCCGGCAAGCCGTTCTTCTTCATGGAGACGGGCTGCCCCAGTCGCACCGGCTCGGCAGACCTGCCCAACGACTGGGCGCTGCCCGGCGAGCCGTCGGGCGAGGAGCAGCTGCGCTACTACCGCGCGATGTTCGAGGCGTGCGCCGATCGGCCGTGGGTGGGCGGGTTCATGCTGTGGGATTGGCCGGCCACGCTGTACGCGATCGAGGATGCGCCGTCGAACGATGACTACTGTCCCTACGGAAAACCCGCAGGTGTCTACCTGCGGGAGGTCTACACCGCGATGAGCACGCGAGAGGTGAGCGCATGACCGCCGCAGGGGTGCTCGCGATCGACGCGGGCCAGACCGGGATGAAGGTGCGTCTCCAGGACGGCGATGGGCGCCGCGATGTGCTGTTCGGCGGCATCAGGACGCACGAGCCGCTGCTCCCCCAGCTCGCCGCCGTCGTGCACGCCGCGATCGTCGAGACCGGCACCCGCCCCGAGATCGTCACGGCGGGCATCTCGGGCCTTACAGATCGGGATGCCGATGCCGGGTCGCTCCTCGCGCTCCTGCGCGACACCGGCATCCGCGAAGCGGCGCTCGCCCACGACTCGACGACGTCCTTCCTCGGCGCGCTCGGCGACACCCGGGGCGCCGTCGTCGCCGCCGGAACCGGCGTGGTCACCCTCGCCGTCGGACGCGACGCCATCGCCCGCGTCGACGGCTGGGGCCACATCATGGGCGACGCCGGCAGCGGGTACTGGATCGGTCGCGAAGCGCTCGACGCGGTCATGCGCGGCTACGACGGCCGGGGGCCGGACACCGCGCTCGTCGACGTCGTCCGCGAACGCTGGCCCCAGCTGGAGCAGGCCTACATCGCCCTGCAGGCCACCGACGATCGGGTACGGGTGGTCGCGTCCTTCGCCGCGGACGTCGCGCGGCTGGCGGAAGAAGGCGACCCGGTCGCGTTGACCATCACCGAGGCGGCGGGGCAGCAGCTCGCGCTCAGTGTGTCGACGGCGATCGGCAGGGTGGCACTTCCCGACGATCACCTCGTGGTGTGCGCGATCGGCGGCGTCTTCCGCTCGCGGCTGCTCCAGAGCGCGTTCTCGGCCGCGCTGCTCGGCGGCGCGCACGGCGCCGTCATGACGCTCGTCGCGCCCCAGGGCGAAGGCATCGACGGGGCTGTGGCACTCGCAGATCTCCCGCCGGGGCATCCGCTCTCCGCCGGCGTGCACAGCGCGAGAGCGTGATGGCGACGAATCTGCAGACGACTCGTCTGTTCTTCGGCGGCGACTACAACCCGGAGCAGTGGCCGGAGAGCGTGTGGCAGGAGGATGTCGCGCTCATGCAGGAAGCCGGCGTCAACATCGTGACGCTCGGCGTGTTCTCGTGGGCGTTCGTCGAGATCGACGACGACCAGTGGGACTGGGGCTGGTTCGACCGCATCGTCGGGCTGCTCGCCGACGTCGGGATCGGCATCGACCTGGCCACCCCGACGGCGGCGCCGCCGACGTGGCTGCACCGCGCGCACCCCGAGATCATTCCGGTCGACCGGCGGGGCGTCCGCTTCCACCAGGGCGGTCGGCTCGGCTGGTGTGCGAGCCATCCGGTCTGGCACCGCTACTCCACGCGGATCGCCGAGCGCCTCGGCGAGCGCTACGGCGCCCATCCGGCCGTGCGGATGTGGCACGTCGGCAATGAGCTCGGCGGCGGAAACCGCCAGTGCTACTGCGACGAGTCGTCCAAGGCGTTCCGCGAGTGGACGCGCGAGCGCTACGGCACGATCGATGAGCTCAACCGCGCGTGGGGCACCGCCGTGTGGGGACTGCGGTACCGCAGCTTCGACGATGTGATCGCGCCGCTCGCCAGCGAGTCGGGGCAGAACCCCTCGCTGCTGCTCGCGTTCGACCGCTTCAGCTCGGACGCCCTCCTGGACCAGTACCGGCGCGAGCGCGACGCGCTCCGGCGGGTGGGCGTCTCGACGCCTATCACCACCAATCTCATGCTGGGAGTCGGCGGCAGCGTGGCGGACTACGCCGGCTGGGTGGACGACCTCGACATCGTCGCGATCGATCACTACACCGCCATGGCCGACCCGCGGCGCGAGCGCGAATTGGCGTTCGTCGCTTCGCGGGCGCGCGGGCTCGATCGAGGGCGCCCCTGGCTGCTGATGGAGCACTCGGCGAGTGCGGTGAACTGGCAGCCGCGCAACCCGCCGAAGGCGCCGGGCGAGATGACCCGCCACAGCCTCCAGCACATCGCGCATGGCTCGGACGGAGCGCTCTTCTTCCAGTGGCGCGCGTCAGCGTCCGGCGTCGAGCAGTACCACTCCGGGATGGTGCCCCACGCCGGCACGGACACCCGGCAGTGGCGCGAGGTGACGCAGCTCGGCCGCACGCTGGCGGGCCTCAGCGAGGTCGCGGGAAGTCTGGTCGAGGCATCCCGCGTCGCGATCGTCGCCGACATCCCCGCCAAGTGGGCGTGGGAGGAAGGCCAGAAGCCGCTCAACGACTACCCGCTCGAGAGATCGGGCCGACGGTGGCACGAGGCGCTCTCCGAGCGCGGCCACGGACCGGATGTCGTCGCTCCCGGCGCGGATCTGTCGACGTACGACCTGCTGATCGTGCCGGGGCTGTACGCCGTCGCCGACGCAGTGGTCGCGGACCTCTCCGCCGCCGCGGAGCGCGGTGCGACGGTGGTCGTCGGGCACCTCTCCGGCATCGTCGACGAGGAGAACCGGATCCGGACGGGCGGCTACCCCGGCGCCTTCCGCGACCTCGTCGGCGTGTTCGGCGAGGAGTTCACGCCGCTGCTCGAAGGCGATCGGGTCGCGCTGTCCAACGGTGCGATCGCGATCGACTGGACCGAACGCATTCGTGCGATCGATGCCGAGGTCGTCGCCACCTATGCCGAGGGTGCGCTGGCCGGCCTGCCCGCGATCACCTCCCGCCGCGTCGGCGCCGGGAGCGCGTGGTACGTGTCCGCGGACGTGCACGAGGGCTTCGGCGCCCTCGTCGACACTGTCGTTGCTTCCTCGGGCGTCGCGGCGCGGCTGCCCGTCGTGCCGGGTGTGGAGGCCGTGCGTCGCTGCGCGGACGGCACGTCCTGGCTGTTCCTGATCAACCACGGAGCGGCCGCCGCCGACGTTCCCGTCAGGGGACTGGAACTGCTGACCGGCGACTCCGCGGACGGCGTGCTCACGGTCGCCGCAGGGGCGGTGGCGGTCGTCCGTGAGGCACCCTGAGCTGCTTCGACCATGAAAAGAGGGGACGGATGCCGCGGCATCCGTCCCCTCTTTTCGTGTCGGTCAGGAAATACTRTCGACGATCTCGTTGAAGGTCGCGGACGGGCGCATGACGGCCTCGACGAGCTGCGCGTCGGGGCGGTAGTAGCCGCCGATGTCGACCGGCGAGCCCTGCACGGCGAGGAGCTCGGCGACGATCTCCTGCTCGCGCGCGGCGAGCGTCTCGGCGATCGGCGTGAACACAGCCGCGAGCTCCGGATCGGCGTCCTGCGTGGCCAGCTCCTGCACCCAGTACAGGGCGAGGTAGAAGTGGCTGCCGCGGTTGTCGATCGTTCCGAGCGCGCGCCCCGGCGACTTGTCGTTCTCGAGGAACGAGCCGGTCGCAGCATCCAGCGTGTCGGCCAGCACCTGCGCCTTGACGTTGCCGGTGAAGGTCGCGAGGTGCTCAAGCGAGGCGGCGAGCGCGAAGAACTCGCCGAGCGAGTCCCAGCGCAGGTAGTTCTCCTCGAGCAGCTGCTGCACGTGCTTGGGCGCCGACCCGCCTGCGCCGGTCTCGAACAGTCCGCCGCCGGCGAGCAGCGGAACGATCGAGAGCATCTTGGCGCTCGTGCCGACCTCGAGGATCGGGAAGAGGTCGGTGAGGTAGTCGCGCAGCACGTTGCCGGTCACCGAGATGGTCTCGAGGCCCTCGCGGATGCGGTCCAGCGAGTACTGGGTGGCGGCGGCGGGCGCGAGGATCTCGATGGTGAGGCCCTCGGTGTCGTGCTCCGCGAGGTAGGTCTTCACCTTGGCGATCAGCGCGGCGTCGTGCGAACGGGTCTCGTCGAGCCAGAACACGGCGGGCGAGCCGGTCGCGCGGGCACGGGTGACCGCGAGCTTCACCCAGTCGCGGATCGCGACATCCTTCGTCTGCGTGGCGCGCCAGATGTCGCCGGGTGCGACGGCGGACTCGAGGAGCACCTCGCCCGCCTGGTTCAGCACCTGCACGGTGCCGGCCGACGCGATCTCGAAGGTCTTGTCGTGGCTGCCGTACTCCTCGGCGGCCTGCGCCATGAGGCCGACGTTCGGGACGGTGCCGATCGTGGCCGGATCCAGCGGACCGTGCGCGATCACGTCGTCGATGGTGGTCTGGTAGACGCTCGCGTACGAGGAGTCCGGGATGACGGCGAGCGTGTCGTCCTCGCCGCCGTCGACGCCCCACAGCTTGCCGCCATTGCGGATCAGCGCCGGCATCGAGGCATCGACGATGACGTCCGAGGGGACGTGCAGGTTCGTGATGCCCTTGTCGGAGTTCGTGTACGAGAGCCGAGGGCCGCGGGCGAGGTCGGCGGTGATCGCGGCCGCGATCTCGGCGCCGCCGTCGACCGACGGCAGGCCCGCGAGGATCGCGCCGAGTCCGTCGTTCGCGGTGAGCCCGGCCTCGGCGATCTTGTCGCCGTACGTGTCGAACACGTCGGCGAAGAACGCCTTCACGACGTGGCCGAAGATGATCGGGTCGCTGACCTTCATCATGGTCGCCTTGAGGTGCACCGAGTACAGCACGTCGTCGGCCTTGGCCTCGGCGAGCGTGTCGGCGAGGAAGGCGTCGAGCGCGGCGGCCGAGAGGAACGTGGCATCGAGGATCTCGCCGGGCAGCACCTTGAGACCGCTCTTCAGCGCGGTGACGGCGCCGTCGGCGGCGACGTGCTGGATCGTGAGGACGTCGTCGGCGGAGATGACGACGGACTGCTCGTTGGACTTGAAGTCGTCGTGACCCATGGTCGCGACACGCGTCTTCGACCCGGCGGCGAAGGCCTTGTTGCGGTGCGGGTGCTTCTTCGCGTAGTTCTTCACCGACAGCGGCGCACGCCGGTCGCTGTTGCCCTCGCGCAGCACCGGGTTCACGGCGGAGCCCTTGATGCGGTCGTAGCGGGCGCGGACGTCCTTCTCTTCGAGCGTCTGCGCGTCGTCCGGGTAGTCCGGGATGTCGAAGCCCTGCGCCTGCAGCTCGGCGATGGCCGCCTTCAGCTGCGGGATCGAGGCCGAGATGTTCGGCAGCTTGATGATGTTCGCCTCGGGGAGCGTGGCGAGGCCCCCGAGCTCGGCGAGCGCGTCGCCCACCTGCTGCTCGGGAGTCAGGTTCTGCGGGAATGCCGCGAGCACACGACCCGCGAGCGAGATGTCGCGGGTTTCGACATCCACCCCCGCCGTGCGCGTCACTGCCTTCACGATCGGCAGGAACGAGGCTGTCGCCAGAGCCGGCGCCTCATCGGTGTGGGTATAGAAAATGGTCGAGTCGGTCACCGGCGCTGCTTTCGTTTCGGGTCGTCATGCCAGACTATCGCACCGCGAAAGTATCTTGATGTCGAGATACTTCGGCATGTGAAATCCACGTTAATGCTGATACTCGAGCGTGCCGGATATCGGGTTTGGCCACTAGCCTGGCCCTATGGGTGACCTCCGGCTCGTAGAACTGTCCGCCGCCACGATCGTGGCGGTCAACAACATGTCGCTCAAACCAGGTCAGGAGCAGTTCCTCGCCCCGATCTCCTATGCCGTCGCCGGCACCGTCGCCAATCCCGCCACGGCGTGGCAGCGCGTCGTGCTCGACGGCGACGACGTCGTGGGATTCGTGAGCGCGAACTTCGATCTCGAGGCGACGCAGGACTACTTCCGTTCGGTGCTGTGGCGCATCAACGTCGACGCCGATGATCAGGGCCGCGGTGTCGGCCGCTTCGCCGTCGCGAAGCTCATCGAAGAAGCGCGCGACCGCGGC
This sequence comes from Microbacterium sp. P5_E9, assembly GCF_054049175.1. Taxonomy (NCBI): domain Bacteria; kingdom Bacillati; phylum Actinomycetota; class Actinomycetes; order Micrococcales; family Microbacteriaceae; genus Microbacterium; species Microbacterium sp. P5_E9. Next base: position 93,334 of record NZ_JBFUMV010000005.1, read on the forward strand.
ATGAGCCACGTGAACGTCATCTACGAGGCGGGTTCGGGCGGGCCGGAGGCCTTCTTCGAGCGCGTCGGCTTCACAGCGGTCGGTGAGACCGAATACGGTGAGGTCATCGCGGAGATCCGGATCTAGCCGCCGCCCGTTCACCCGGGCGCCGGCATTCAGACCGGCGGCGGGGCCTCGAATTCCCCTCCCCCATCGAGACCCCGTCGCCTTTCTCCGCGACGGTGATCGTTGTCGTGCAGGCGGCTGGCCCCGACGCCCCGATGCTCGCGCGGTCGAAACCGCCACGCGCGCCCGAAAGTCATGACCGCGAGTGGCGGTTTCGGCAGCGCGAACGACGACGAAGCGGATGCCGCGGCCGGCACTCGTGGCCGGGCCGCGGCATCCGCTCTCAGACGATCAGACGAGCGACTCCCGCCACGCCGAATGCAGCTGCGCGAACTTGCCGGTGCCGCTGATGAGGGTCTCGGGAGTGTCGTCCTCGATGATGCGGCCATGCTCCATCACGAGCACCCGGTCGGCGATCGCCACGGTGGAGAGCCGGTGGGCGATGATGATCGCGGTGCGGTCGGCGAGCAGGGTCTGCAGCGCGTCCTGGATGAGCCGCTCGCTCGGGATGTCGAGCGACGCCGTCGCCTCGTCGAGGATCAGCACCGCCGGATCGGCGAGGAACGCCCGCGCGAACGAGATCAGCTGACGCTGCCCCGCTGAGACGCGGCCGCCGCGCTTGTTGACGTCAGTGCCGTAGCCGTCCGGGAGCTCCTGGATGAAGGCATCCGCTCCCACCGCCCGTGCGGCGGCCCTGATCTCGTCGAGCGTCGCATCCGGCTTGCCGAGCGCGATGTTGTCGGCGACCGTGCCGCTGAAGAGGTACGCCTCCTGGGTGACCATGACGATCGCCCGACGCAGATCCTTCGGATGCAGCGACCGCAGGTCGACGCCGTCGAGCGTCACCTGGCCCCTGGTGGGGTCGTAGAAGCGCGAGACGAGCTTGGCGAGCGTCGACTTGCCGGCGCCGGTCGTCCCCACGAGTGCGATGGTCTGACCCGCCGGGATGTCGAGGCGGAAGTCGGGCAGGATGATCCGGTCCTCGCTGTACCCGAAGGTGACGTCCTCGAACCGCAGCGCGCCGCGCGCCTTCCACAGGTCGATCGGGCGGGTGGGATCGGGGACGGTGGGCTCTTCCTCGAGCACGCCCGACACCTTCTCGAGCGCCGCGGTCGCGGACTGGTAGGAGTTCAGGAAGAACGCCACCTCCTGCAGCGGCGAGAAGAAGTTGCGGACGTACAGCACCGCGGCGAGCAGAACGCCGACCTCGAGCGAGCCTTCGGCGACGCGGATGCCTCCCCACAGCACGACGAGCGCTGTCGAGAACGCCGCCACCGCGATGAGGCCGGGCTCGAACGTGCCGAACAGGCGGATCGAGCGGAGGTTGACCTCACGGTACTGGCTGGACAGCTCGCCGAACTCCTCGTCGTTGCGCGACTCCTTGCGGAACGCCTTGACGGCGCGGATGCCCGTCATCGTCTCGACGAAGTGCACGATGACCTTCGCGCTGACGGTGCGCGACTCGCGGTAGGCGAGCTGCGAGCGCGTGTAGAACCAGCGCATGAGCAGCCACAGCGGCAGCGCCATGACGACGAGCACCATGCCGCTCTGCCAGTCCAGGAGCATGAGCGCGATGAGCGTGAACCCCCCGTAGAGGATGCCCGACACGAGTTCGTTGAGTCCGCCGTCGAGCAGCTCGCGGATCGAGTCGAGGTCGCTCGTCTGGCGCGAGATGATGCGGCCGGACGTGTACGACTCGTGGAACTCGAGGCTGAGCCGCTGGGTGTGCAGGAAGATCCGCTTGCGCAGGTCGAGCATGACGGCCTGCGTGAGGCGGGCGGCCACGACGACGTACCAGCCGATGAGGGCTGCCCCACCGAGCGCCGAGATCAGGTAGACGCCGACGACCATGGCGGCCGGCATCCAATCCGCTTCTTCGACCGCAGCCGGAAGCGCCGTGTCGATGCCATACGCGATCAGCGCGGGGCCGAGAACCCGCAGCGCGGTCGAAACGACGAGCACCGACAGGGCCAGCACGAGCTGCCACTTCTGCGGGCTCAGGAGCGACCCGAGCAGGCGCAGCGATCGCGCGCGGATCTGCTTGCTCTCAACCTTGGTGTAGTCGGAGCGGTCTTCGCCCGTGGTGCCGGACACTGTTGCCGTGGTCACAGGGTCACCTCCCTTTCCCGCTCGCGCAGATCAGGTTGTTCGCCGTCGACAGACTCACCGGCCGCACGGGCGGCGATCTCGAGGCTGGAGATGACGTAGCGGTAGTGCTCGCTCGTGCGCAGCAGATCGGAGTGGGTGCCGACGGCGGTCACGCGACCGGCCTCGAGCAGCGCCACCCGGTCGGCGAGGGCCACCGTCGAAGGACGGTGCGCGACGATAAGCGCGGTCGTGTCGGCGAGCACCCGGCGCAGCGCCTCTTCGACGAGGGCCTCGGTGTCGACGTCGAGCGCCGACAGCGGGTCGTCGAGCACGAGCACGGCGGGCTTGGCCGCCACGGCGCGAGCGAGCGCGAGGCGCTGTCGCTGGCCACCCGACAGCGAGAGCCCCTCTTCGCCGATCACGGTGTCGACGCCGTCCGGCAGGTCGTCCACGAAACCGGCCTGGGCGACGTCCAGCGCTTCGCGCAGCACGGCCTCGGCCTCGGCGCTGCCGGGTTCGAGATCGCGCCCCAGCAGGACGTTGTCACGGACGGATGCCGAGAACAGCGTGGCGTCCTCGAAGGCCATCGACACGTGCGAACGCAGCTCGCCGAGCGTCAGGTCGCGCACATCGACCCCGTCGAGGGTGACGCGCCCGGCGGTGACGTCGTACAGGCGCGTCGGCAGCGTGGTGAGGGTGGTCTTGCCCGACCCCGTGAGTCCGACCAGGGCCATCGTCTCGCCGGGTTGCAGGACGAGGTCGATGCCGTTGAGCAGATCGCGCTGCGAAGCCGGGGCATCCGGGTAGCGGAAGTGCACACCCTCGAAGGTGAGCGCGCCGTGCGGCTCCGCGATCGTGACCGGGGTCTCCGCATCGATGATCGTGTTCTGCTCGTCGAAGACCTCGAAGATGCGGTCGGTCGCCGTGCGCGCATCGAGCAGGAACGAGTACAGGAACCCGATCGACTCCATCGGCCAGCGCAGGACAGTCGCCATCGCGAAGAACGCGAACAGCTCCGACACGGTGAGCTGACCGAGCACGTTCAGCACGATGCCCGCCGCCAGGCAGAGCGCGAACGCGACGTCCGGAAGCACCACGAGCCAGAACCAGACGAGCCCGACCGCGCGAGCCTTGCCCAGCTCGGTCTCACGCAGTGTCTCGGCCTGCTGGGTGAACTTCATCAGGGCGTGCTTGCCCCGGCCGAACGCCTTCAGCACACGGATGCCGTGGACGCTCTCTTCGACGGAGGTGGCGAGGTCGCCCGCCTGGTCCTGGCTCTGGCGCGCCAGCGCGCCGTAGCGCTTCTCGAACCGGTAGCCCACGTACCAGATCGGCAGCGAGCAGGCCAGGAAGATCGTCCCGAGCAGCCAGTGCCACCGGAACAGCAGCACCGAGCCCACGCCGATCGTGATGATGTTGACGACGAGGAGGATGACGCCGAAGGCGAGCCACCGGCGGATGAGGCTGATGTCCTGCATCATCCGCGACAGCAGCTGCCCGGACTGCCACCGGTCGTGGAACGAGACCGGCAGCCGCTGCAGGCGCTGGTAGAAGGTCGTGCGCAGCTCGTACTCGACACGGGTAGCCGGCGTCAGCACGAACCAGCGGCGGGCCCAGACGAGGCCGGCCTCCGCGAGCCCGAGCGCCAGGATGATGCCCGCGCCGAGCAGGATCTGGGCCAGGTCGCCCGACGCGACCGGACCGCCGACGACGACCTCCAGCACGAGCGGGATCGACAGCGCGACGAGCGCCGCACCGAGGGCGCTCACGGCGCCCATGGTCAGGCGCGGCAGCACCGGTTTGGCGAACGGCAGCAGCCGCGCCAGCGCGCGGAGGGTGGAAAGACGAGGGGGCGAGGGGGTGGGAGTCATGATCCTTGCAGGGGGTGACGGATGCCGCGGCTTCGCGGCGGAAAACTGGTGGGGCGTGCGAATGGCACAGGTGGCCGGCGGACCGGTCTGTCGGAGGAAACGCTCGCGGAGCCCGGGCTATGCCGGATCCGCGACGGCGCTCAGGAGAGCAGACCCCCGGCGAGGTGCGCCGTCGTGGGGGCGAAGTCGACCGGCTTGATGGCGATGATTGCCTGGTACATGGCTTCCTCCTCGGATCGACGGGTTGCGGCGCGGACGCGCGACAGCCCTCCAGAATAGACCTGGGAGCCAGCTGTATGCAAGCCGAAAAATCTCCGCGTTCGGCAGGGGTCGCGGTCAGGCGGCCGCTTCGCGCGCGAGCAGCGCGCGCTTGACGTCGAGGCCCCAAGCGAAGCCGCCGAGCGTCCCGTCAGAGCGCAGCACGCGGTGGCAAGGGACGAACAGCGCCGGCGCATTGCGGGCGCAGATGGATGCCGCGGCGCGCACCGCGCTCGGCTGCCCGAGCGCCTCGGCGAAACCGGCATAGCTGAGCGGGGCGCCGGGCACGATGCGTCGGAGTGCGGCCCAGCCGCGCTGCTGCAGCGCGGTGCCGTCCTGCGCGACGGCCACGGCGTCGATCGCCGAGACGTCGCCCGCGTAGTAGGCGCGCACCGCGGCAGCGGCATCCGTCTCCCCCTCGACGACCGTCTCGGGGCGCAGGCGCGGGTGGATGCGCAGTCGCGCGGCCTCGGCGTCGGCGGTCCAGCCGGAGGCGAGCACGCGGCCGCGGTCGTCGGCGATGATCGTGAAGGCCCCGTCCGGGGTGTCGATGGTCTGGATCCTGGCGGTCATGCTGTCTGCTCCTGGGTCTCGTCTCGGCGCGGCGTACCGATCTCAGGATGGTGCGCTGCTGCGGATGGCCGATGGGCCGGATTTACGCGGTTCCTCGGCTCGCGCGTCGCCGCCGAGCCTGAGTTGGGTACGCCGCGGGGCGGCACCGCCCGCCAGAGGTGCGCGGTGAGGTACGACCGCCACGGCCCGGTGCGCGCGGCCCACTCCGTCAGCCCCACCGGATCGGACGGGATTCCGATGGCCGCGGCGCCGGCGCGCACGGCGACGTCGCCCGGCAGGAACACGTCGGGATCGCCGAGCACGCGCATGCGCACGTAGTCGGCGGTCCAGGGGCCGATCCCGGGCATGGCCAGCAGCGCCTGGCGCTGCTCGGCGCGGTCGTCGCCCGGCGTCAGCGTCAGGGTGCCGTCGGCGAGCGCGGCCGCTGCCCCGACGACGGCCCGGATGCGCGCGGCCGGCCCGCGCAGCACCTCCCCGCCGTGCTCGGCGATGGCCGTCATCGTGGGGAAGAGCCGGCTGGTGCCGTCGACACCGGCGGTCTGCTCGCCCAGCGCCTCGGTGAGCGCCGTGAGGGCGGTGCGCGCGGCGGCCACCGTGATCTGCTGGCCGATCATCGCGCGGATCAGCATCTCGTGTGGATCGGCGGCGCCGGGCACGCGGATCCCCGGCAGGTGCGCGACGCGCCCGGAGAGCTCCGGATGCCGCGCCAGCGCCTCGTCGACGGCCACCGGATCGGCATCCAGGTCGAAGAGCCGCCGTGCCCGGGCCACCGTCGTGGGCAGGTCGCTGAGCGCGGCGAGCCGTGCCCGCAGGCGCACCCGGCCGATCTCGTCGATGCGCAGCTCGAACCACGCCGGACCGCCAGGAAGTCGCAGGGTCCGGGCGAACGAGGTCGGCGTCGCAACCTCCACCCCCGGAATCTCCCTGGCCGCCATCCACGCGAACAGTCCGTCGGCATCGAGCGGTCCGCGGTGCGGCAGCACGAGGTCGATCGCCCCGGCCGGCGCTTCGGCGGGCCGGCCCGTCGCCGTGCGCCGGGCGCGCAGCTCGAGTGGAGGCATCCCGAACACCTCCCGCACGGTGTCGTTGAACTGCCGCACGCTCGCGAAGCCGGCGGAGAACGCGACATCGGACGCCGGCAGGTCGGTGCCGACGAGCAGCATGCGGGCGGTGTGGGCGCGGTGCGCACGGCTGAGGGCGAGCGGCCCTGCGCCGAGTTCGGCGGTCAGCAGCCGGGTGAGGTGCCGAGGCGAGTAGCCGAGGCGCCGGGCGAGACCGGGGACACCCTCGCGCTCGACCACCCCATCGGCGATCAGGCGCATCGCGCGGGCGGTCGTGTCGCCGCGGAGGTTCCACTCCGGCGACCCGGGCGCCGCCTCGGGAAGACAGCGCTTGCACGCCCGATACCCGGCCTCGTGCGCGGCGGCGCTCGTCGCGTAGAAGGTGACGTTCACCGGCTTCGGCGTGCGTGCGGGGCAGCTCGGCCGGCAGTAGATCCCGGTGGAGCGCACGGCCGTGACGAACTGCCCGTCGAAGCGCACATCGCGCGATTCGATGACGCGGTAGCGCTCATCGAAGGTCATGCCTGCGGGGGGTGCGGTCGTGCTCATGCCCCTAGCCTGACACGCGCCAGGAGGTCTGGCTCGCGGAAATCGGACACGGCGGTGCGGCGATCCCGCGACCCCCGCACGGCACCCGGGCTCAGTGGAAGAAGTGCCGCTCGCCCGTGAAGAACATCGTGACCCCGGCATCCCGCGCCGCCTCGATGACCTCGTCGTCGCGCACCGAACCACCGGGCTGCACGATCGTCGAGATGCCGGCGTCGATCAGCACCTGGGGCCCGTCCGCGAACGGGAAGAAGGCATCGGATGCCGCGACCGAGCCGGCCGCGCGCGCCCCGGCGCGCTCGACCGCGAGCCGGCACGAATCCACGCGGTTGACCTGGCCCATGCCGATGCCCACCGTCGCCGAGCCCTTGGCCAGCACGATCGCGTTCGACTTGACGGCGCGGCAGGCCTTCCAGGCGAAGATCAGGTTGGTCATCTCATCGTCGGAGGGGCGCTCGCCGGACACGAGCTGCCAGTCCTTGGCGACGACCTCCAACTCATCGGGGAACCGGTCGGCGTCCTGCAGCAGCAGACCACCGGACAGGAGGCGGACGTCCATCGGCTCCTGGCGCCAGTCGGCGGGGAGCTGCAGCACGCGCAGGTTCTTCTTGAGCGCGAAGACCTCGAGGGCCTCCGGCTCGAAGTCGGTCGCGACGATGACCTCGGTGAAGATGTCGCGGAGGTTCTCGGCCATCTTCAGCGTGATGGTGCGGTTGGCGGCGATGACCCCGCCGAACGCCGAGACCGGATCGCACTCGTGCGCGCGCAGGTGGGCGCTGGCGATCGGGTCGAGGGCGTTCGGGGCCGCGACGGCGATCCCGCACGGGTTGGCGTGCTTGATGATCGCGACCGCGGGCTTGACCATGTCGAACGCGGCGCGGAGCGCGGCATCGGCGTCGACGTAGTTGTTGTACGACATCTCCTTGCCCTGCAGCTGCGTCGCCTGCGCGATCCCGTGCCCGCCGATGCGCGAGTAGATCGCGGCGCGCTGGTGCGAGTTCTCGCCGTAGCGCAGGGTGGAGAGGCGCTCCGCCTTGATCGTGAGGTGCTGCGGGAGGTCCTCGTCCTCGCTCAGCGTGCCCTCGGCGAACCAGGTGGCGACCGCCCGGTCGTATTGCGCCGTGTGCGTGAACGCACGCGCGGCCAGTTCGCGCCGCTGTGCGAGGGACGTTCCGCCTGAGCCGAGCGCCTCGATGATCGCCGGGTAGGACTCCGGCGCGACGACGATCGCGACGTTGGCGAAGTTCTTGGCCGAGGCGCGCACCATCGCCGGTCCGCCGATGTCGATCTGCTCCACCACATCGTCGCCGACGGCGCCCGAGGCGACAGTCTCGACGAACGGGTAGAGGTTGACCACGACGAGCTCGAACGGGTCGATGTGCAGCTCTTCGAGCTGGCGCTCGTGATCCTCGAGCCGGAGGTCGGCGAGCAGCCCGGCGTGCACCCCCGGGTGGAGCGTCTTCACGCGGCCGTCGAGCGACTCGGGGAAGCCTGTCACGGACGCGACATCCGTCACCGCGTAGCCGGCTTCGCGGATCTTCGACGCCGTCGAGCCCGTGGAGACGATCTCGACACCGGCGCCGGCGAGCGCCTCGGCGAGCCGCAGCAGGTCGGTCTTGTCGCTGACCGAGACCAGGGCCCGGCGGATGGGGACGACATCGCGGTCGCGGTACAGGGCGGGGTCGTGGGTCGGGCCGGCCATGGGGGGACTCCTCGGTTCGGGTCGGGGAAGATCAGACGGATGCCGCGGCGAGGTCGAGCTCGCCGGTCGCGATCCTGCGGACCACATCGATCAGCAGACGTCGTTCGACGGGCTTGATGCGCTCGTGCAGGGTGTGCTCGTCGTCGCCGGGCAGCACCGGGACGCGCTCCTGCGCGATCACCGGACCGGTGTCGACGCCGTCGTCGACGATGATGACGCTCGCGCCGGACTGCGCCGCGTCGGCGGCGATCGCGTCGCGGACCGCGTGGGCCCCGGGGAACTCGGGAAGGTAAGCCGGGTGGGTGTTGATGATGCGAGGCGCCCACGTCTCGACCACCGCGGAGGGCAGCAGGCGCATCAGTCCGCTCAGCACGACGAGGTCGGGCTGCCACACCTCGAGCTGGGCGACGAGCTCAGCGCCCCACTCCTCGCGCGTGTCGAATTCACGCCACGGGACCAGGAACGAGGGGATGCCGTAGTCCTCCGCGTGCGCGAACCCCTCGGCCTCGCGATCGGCGCCGACGACCACGATGCGCGCCGGGAAGTCGGGGTCCGCTGCAGCGTCCAGCAGGGCCCGGAGATTCGACCCGGCGCCGGAGATGAGGACGGCGACCGTGAGCACAGGTCCAGTCTACTGACGGGTGTCCGGGCTCTGCGGCGGCCGACAGTGTCGCCGGATCAGGTGATTCGGCGACTACAGGCTGGAATCGTCCGGATCGTCCTGATGTCGCGACTTCTCCTGATCCGGCGACGCTGCCCGCGGTGGGAGCGGAATCGGCGCCGTGTCCGCGTCGGGATCGGCGACCGGCGGCGCCGGCGCAGCCGCAGGCTCGGCGGGCGCGGGGGCGGGCACCGGAGCGGGCGCGGGCTCGACCGGAGCCGGCTGCTCCACTGACCGGGCCGCAGCCCAGCGCGCCAGCGCGGCAGCCGCCCCGAGCTCGGGCGTGGGGGCGTGCTCGGGAAGCGGTTCGGCGACCTCGGGAAGCGGCTCGGGCGTCGAGTCGGCCGGCGCTTCGGCCGACAGCCCCTCGCTGCCGTGCTCGCGACGACGACCGGAGAGGAGCAGGATGCTCGCGCCGAGCGCCACTTCGAGTCCGACGGCGAGGGCGACCGGACCGGGCTGGGGGCCGACCGCGGCGAGGCGGCCAGGGCCGAGTGCCCCTGAGGCGAAGGCGGCGAACAGAGCGGATGCCCCGGCGGCGAGCACCGCGATGGCTACCGTGAGGGCGAGCCGGGGCAGGAACGGCTCGACGGCCCCGGCCGCCGGCGCGGGCGGTGCGGACTCCGGAGGCGGCTCGGGTGAGTCGATCCGCGCCGTCGAACCAGCGCCGCCGGGTGTCAGCAGCCCGACCAGCGCCGTCCGCCGATCCTCGTCCAGCGCCCCGGTCTCGACCGGCAAGGCCATCGGACCGACCGGGAACAGCGCCGGCGCGGGCGGGGCGGGGCGTGGGGCGGGGGGTCGCACCGTGGCGGCGAACCGGGAACGGGCGATCCACCCGGCGAGGGCGCCGACGCCGATCGGCAGCAGTGCCAGCAGCAGGAGCCAGGTCGTCGTGGACTCCGGGACCGCCCCGAGCACCGGCACGCCGGGCAGCACGCCCACCTGGGTGCCGGCGGGCGAGACCGCGGTGCCCGCTCCCAGCGCGAACCCCGGTCCCGCGACGAAGGAGAGCCCCCACACCACGAAGGTCGGCAGGTACGCGAACTGGGTGACGGTAACGACGATCGCGCCGAGCAGGTCGAAGTTGCCGGCCTGGTAGAGCGCCACGATCTGGCCGGCTCCGATCAGCACTGCGACACCCAGTGCGAGGGCGCCGAGGCCGATCAGCCCGGCGATGGCCGCCGCCGCGGCGCGCACGGTGATCCCCGGCACAGGTGCCCATCCGCCGGGCAGCGCCTCGGAGCGGTCGCGCAGCCGGGCGATCAGGCCCCGTCCCGCGTCGCGCCATTCGGTCACGACGGCGCCTAGCAGTGCGGGCACCGCGAACAGCAGGGCGGGAAACAGCACCGCCTGCCAGAGCTGCGCCTCGGCCACCGCCGTGTGCGAGGTCAGCGCGACCAGCGTTCCCAGGGCGGTGAAGGCCACGCTGCCGGTCACCACACCGGTGATCCAGGCATCCGCACTCGACGCCCGCGCGCCGGAGCGCGCCGCGAAGATCGCGGTGAAGGTGGCGAAGGCGAGCGGCGCGAGTGAGACGGGGAACGAGCCCGCCGAAGGGTCGATGCCGGTCGCGGCGAGATACTCCCCGGGCAGGGTGACGTGCATCGGCACCAGATGCCCGAACTGCCAGATCTTCGCCCCGGTCGGCCACAGCGCACCCCAGTCGGCCCCGTCGCCGAGTCCGAACACCCACAGCAGGGTGAGCGGCGCGAGGGTCGCCGCAAGACCCGCGGCGGCCGCGATGGCGGCGTCGAACGCGGCGAGTAGGGCGACGGTCAGTCGGTGCATGCCTCATCGACCCTACCCAGGGGCATCGCGGGCTCTTCGCGGGCGCGCCCGCAGGCCCCGGCTGAGGGATTCCTGGGAGTCTGCCCTAGAGTCTTCCGCGGAGGTCACCGATGAGCACAGCGCCCGCACCAACCACAGAGCCCACCGAGCCGACCGAGCCGAAGAACGGCTTGGATCGGTTCTTCGAGATCACCCGCCGGGGTTCGACGGTCGGCGCCGAGGTCCGCGGTGGCCTCGTGACGTTCGTGACGATGGCCTACATCGTCATCCTGAACCCGATCATTCTGTCGGGCGGGACGGATGTCGCGGGCAACAGCCTCGCCTTCCCCGCGGTCGCCGCCGTCACGGCGCTGACGGCCGGCGTGATGACGGTGCTGTTCGGCCTCGTCACCCGCCTGCCCTTCGCGTTCGCCGCGGGACTGGGGATCAATTCGTTCCTCGCGTTCTCCGTCGTCGGTGACGTGACCTGGCCCGAGGCGATGGGGCTCGTCGTCATCAACGGGCTCATCATCGTCATCCTCGCCGCCACCGGGCTGCGCCGCATGATCTTCACCGCTGTGCCGATCCAGCTGAAGCTCGCGATCACGGTCGGCATCGGCCTGTTCATCGCGTTCATCGGCTTCGTCGATGCAGGCTTCGTAACCTCGACGGGCCAGGCATCACCGCCCGTCGGACTCGGGGTCGCCGGCTCGGTCGCGACCGTGCCGACGCTCATCTTCGTCATCACGCTCCTGCTCACCGGCGTCCTGGTGGCGCGCAAGGTCAAGGGCGGCATCCTGATCGGCCTCGTCACCGGCACGGTCATCGCCGTCATCGTCGAGGCGATCTGGCACCTGGGCGGAAAGRCACCCGACGGCAGCAACCCCGGCGGATGGGGACTGAGCGTGCCCGAGCTGCCCTCGTCGCTCGTGGAGATGCCCGACCTGTCGCTGATCGGCCAGGTCTCGTTCGGCTCGTTCGAACGAATCGGCGTGCTCGCCGCGCTGATGCTCGTGTTCACGCTGGTGTTCACGAACTTCTTCGACGCGATGGGCACCATGACGGGCCTCTCCAAGGAGGCCGGACTGGCGGACGAGAAGGGCGACTTCCCCCGCATCAAGTCCGCGCTCATCGTCGAGGGCGTCGGCGCGGTCGCGGGCGGCTACGCCTCGGCCTCGTCGAACACGGTCTTCATCGAGTCCGGCGCCGGCATCGGCGAGGGCGCCCGCACGGGTCTCGCGAACGTCGTGACCGGCCTGCTGTTCCTCGTCGCGATGTTCTTCACGCCGCTCGTGTATGTCGTCCCCTCCGAGGTGGCCGCCGCGGCGCTCGTGATCGTCGGTGCGCTGATGATGTCGCAGATCCGGTTCATCGACTTCACGGAGTTCTCGGTGCTGCTGCCCGTCTTCCTCGCGATCACCGTGATGCCGCTGACCTACTCGATCGCCAACGGCATCGGCGCGGGCTTCATCTCCTGGGTGATCATCCGGTCGCTGTCGGGCAAGGCCAAGGAGATCAGCCCGCTGCTGTGGATCGTCGCGGCGGGCTTCCTGATCTACTTCGCCCGCGGTCCCGTCGAGACGCTGCTCGCCGGCTGACGCACGGACGAGAGACGGGATGCCGCGGCCGCGGCATCCCGTCTTCTCATTCCTCGATCGGCTCCAGCAGGAACACCGCGATGAGGCGATCGGTCTTGGACTGGTAGCTGTCGTAGTCGGGCCACACCGCGGTGGCGCGCACCCACCACTCCGCACGCTCATCGCCGGACAGCTCGCGCGCGAAGTAGTCGCGCTTGACCGCGCCGTCCTGCAGTTCGACGTGCGCGTTCTTGCGGACGTTCCAGTACCAGGCCGGCGGGTCGGGATGACCGCCCTTCGACGCGACGACGAGGTAGCGCCCCTCATGCTCGACGCGCATGAGGGCGGTCTTGCGCAGCCCGCCGCTCTTCGCGCCGACGCTCGTCAGCACGATGATCGGCACACCGCGGAGCAGGTTCGCCTCCGCGCCTTCGGTTGCTTCGAACTTCTCGGCCTGTTTGCGTGCCCAGTCGGACGTGGACGGTTTGTACTCTCCGGTCAGCGGCATGATTTCACCCTAACGTGGGGCCGAACGACCGAGCCGATACGCTGAACGCTCCGTAACGTCCCGCCGATTCGTCGTCGCATCAGAGGAGCCCGCATGCCGAACATCAGGGTCGAACTACTGCCTGGCCGGTCGGTCGAGCAGCGCCGGCGCTTCGCCGAGGAGGTCACGCGCTCCGCCGTCGAGGTGCTCGGCGCCCGGCAGCAGGACGTCCGGATCATGTTCGAGGAGGTCGCCGCCGACTTCGTCGCGAACGGCGGCGTCCTCGCGAGCGAAGACGCGTCGCGCAGCGCGGTGACCGAGCGCTGGGGCTGACTTCCTCGAGCCGACATTCGAAAAGCGGACGCCGCAGCCGAAGCTGCGGCATCCGCCTTTGAAAATCGGTCCCTGAGCCTGTCGAAGGGCTACAGTGCCGCGATGATCTCGCGCATGAGAGCGGCGGTCTCGGACGGCGTCTTGCCGACCTTGACGCCGGCGGCCTCGAGGGCTTCCTTCTTGGCCTGAGCGGTGCCTGCGGAGCCAGAGACGATCGCGCCGGCGTGGCCCATCGTCTTGCCCTCGGGGGCGGTGAAGCCCGCGACGTAGCCGACGACCGGCTTGGTGACGTTGGCCTTGATGAAGTCCGCTGCCCGCTCCTCTGCGTCGCCGCCGATCTCGCCGATCATGACGATCGCCTTGGTCTCGGGGTCGGCCTCGAACGCGGCGAGCGCGTCGATGTGCGTCGTGCCGATGATCGGGTCGCCGCCGATGCCGATGGCCGTCGAGAAGCCGATCTCGCGCAGCTCGTACATCATCTGGTACGTCAGGGTGCCGGACTTCGAGACCAGGCCGATCGGGCCCTTGCCGGTGATGTTCGCCGGCGTGATGCCGACGAGCGACTCGCCCGGGGTGATGATGCCGGGGCAGTTCGGCCCGATGATGCGGGTCGTGTTGCCCTTCGACTGCGCGTAGGCCCAGGCATCGGCCGTGTCGCCGATCGGCACGCCCTCGGTGATCACGACGAGCAGCGGGATCTCGGCGTCGATGGCCTCGATCATCGCGTTCTTCGTGAAGGCCGGGGGCACGAACGCGATCGAGACGTCCGCGCCGGTCGCGGCGATGGCCTCGGCCACGGACGCGAACACGGGCAGTTCGACGGCGGAGCCCGCGGCATCCGTGTGCAGCACCGTGGTGCCCGCCTTGCGGGCGTTCACGCCGCCGACGACCTGGGTGCCGGCCTTGAGCATCAGCGCGGTGTGCTTGGTGCCTTCGCCGCCGGTGATGCCCTGGACGATGACCTTGGAGTCCTTATTGAGGAAGATCGACATGTCTGCTTTGGTCCTTACGCGTTCGCGAGCTCGGCGGCCTTGTCGGCGCCTTCGTCCATGGTTTCGGCGAGGGTGACGAGCGGGTGGTTCGCGTCGCGGAGGATCGCGCGCCCCTCCTCGACCTTGTTGCCGTCGAGCCGCACGAMGAGCGGCTTGGTCGCGGTCGCGCCCAGCTCGGCGAGGGCACCCACGATGCCCTTGGCGACGGCGTCGCACGCCGTGATGCCGCCGAAGACGTTGACGAACACGCTCTTGACCTGCGGGTCGCCGAGGATGACGTCCAGGCCCGCGGCCATGACCTCAGCCGAGGCGCCGCCGCCGATGTCGAGGAAGTTCGCCGGCTTGACGCCGCCGTGGTTCTCGCCCGCGTAGGCGACGACGTCGAGCGTCGACATCACGAGACCCGCGCCGTTGCCGATGACTCCGACCTCGCCGTCGAGCTTGACGTAGTTGAGGTCGTTCTGCTTGGCCTTGGCCTCGAGCGGGTCCGCGGCATCCTTGTCTTCGAGCAGCGCGTGGCCGGCGTGACGGAACTCCGCGTTCTCGTCGAGCGACACCTTGCCGTCGAGGGCGATGATCTCGCCATCCTCCGAGAGGATCAGCGGGTTGACCTCGACGAGCGTCGCGTCCTCGCCGGTGTAGACGGCGTAGAGCTTGACGAAGACGTCGGCGACCTTGGGCGCGAGCTCGTCGTCGAAGCCGCCGGCCTTGGCGATCTCGAGGGCCTTGGCCTGGTCGATGCCGGTAAGCGGGTCGACCTGGATGCGCGCGAGCGCCTCCGGCTTCTCGACCGCGAGCTGCTCGATCTCCATGCCGCCCTCGACCGAGCAGAGGCTCAGGTAGGAGCGGTTCGCACGGTCCAGCAGCACCGAGAAGTAGAACTCCTTGGCGATGCGCGCGCCGCCGGCGACCATGACGCGCTTGACGATGTGGCCCTTGATGTCGAGGCCGAAGATGGCCTTCGCCGCCTCGTAGGCCTCATCGGGGGTCTTGGCCACCTTCACGCCGCCGGCTTTGCCGCGGCCTCCGGCCTTGACCTGCGCCTTGACGACGACGACGCCGCCCAGCTTCTCGGCGGCCGCCCTCACCTCTTCCGGCGTGTCCGCGACGATGCCGGGGAGCACCGGCACCTCGTACTTCTCGAAAAGGTCTCGTGCCTGGTACTCGTACAGATCCACGTGTGCATTCCTCCGCTGGGGCGAACGTGAGGGGGTGACGAGGGCCTGACGCCCTCAGGGAAGGCCAAAGTTGTCTCGATATCGAGAGAGATCGACCGATTTACCAGCCTACTACCGTCGATCAGGGGCTCTGTCCGCCCACTGGCGCCGGGCCGGGCCCGCATTAGGCTCACGGCATGAGCGACACCGCCCCCGCCACCGAACCCCGCCGCGCAGTCGTGGCCGCGGCTCTCGAGCTGTTCGCGACACAGGGGTTCGAGGCGACATCCGTCGAGCAGATCGCCCAGGCCGCGGGCATCTCGCGCTCGACGTTCTTCCGGCAGTTCGGCGGCAAGGACGACGTCGTCTTCGCCGATCACGAGCTGCTGCTGGCCGAGCTGCGCACGCAGCTGTCGCGGCCCCATGACAACCCATGGGTGGCCGTGTGCGAGGCATCCGTCTGGGTGTACCGGCAGTTCACGGCGGATCCCGAGCTCGCCCGACGCCGCTACGCGGTGGTGCGCGAGGTGCCGGTGCTGCGCGAGCGCGAGATCGTCACGGTGTTCCGCTACGAGCGACTGTTCGACGACTATCTGCGCGGCGCTCTGCCCGGACTCGATCCGCTCGACGCGGTGGGCTTCGCCGCCCTCGTGACCGCCGTGCACAACCACGTGCTGCGCCAGCTGCTGCGCGGCACCAAACGCGTGCCCGTCTCGGTGCTGCGTCACGCCCTCGACGATGTGCTGCGCCGGTTCGGCGTGCACCCCGACGGCGACGCGGCTGCCGAAGACGACCTCGTCGTGGCCGTCTTTCCGCGACGGATGCCGGCGGCCGAGGTCACTCGTCGCCTCAGCGAGCAGCTCGGCTGAGCGCAGGATCTCGCGTGCAGATCATCGGTGCCGTCCTGGAGCGGACGGACGCCCCCACGCCGTTCGCCGCGTCTCGACCGTTCACGGTCGGCGCGCTCGAGCTGGATCCACCCTCGGCGGGTGAGCTGCTCGTGCGCATCGAGGCGGCGGGCGTCTGCCACTCCGACCTCAGCGTCGTCGACGGCAGCCGCCTGCGCCCGACGCCCATGCTCCTCGGTCATGAGGCCGCGGGCATCGTGGAGCGGGTCGGCGACGGCGTGACGGATGTCGCACCCGGCGATCGGGTCGTCATGACCTTCCTCCCCCGCTGCGGGCGCTGCGCGGGCTGCCGCACCGACGGCCGGCTGCCGTGCGAGGTCGGGACCGCCGCCAACACCGCGGGCACCMTGGTGGGCGGTGGCATCCGTCTGCATCGGACGGATGCCGCGGGCTCCGGTCAGGACGTGCACCATCACCTCGGCGTGAGCGCCTTCGCGTCGCACGCGGTCGTCAGCCGCACGTCGGTCGTGCCGGTCGCCGCGGACGTGCCGCCCGAGATCGCCGCGCTGCTCGGCTGCGCTGTGCTGACCGGCGGCGGAGCCGTCATCAACGCCGGCCGCCCCGACCCCGGAGCGCGGGTCATCGTGGTGGGCCTCGGCGGCGTCGGGATGGCGGCGCTGCTGGTCGCGGTGGCGCTCGGTCACGAGGTCATCGGCGTCGACGCCGTCCCCGCGAAGCTCGAGCTCGCGCGGCAACTCGGTGCGGCAGACGCCTTCGAGCCTGCGGGGGCGGCTGAGCGCGGCATCCGTGCTCCCGTCGTGATCGAGGCGGCGGGATCGGCGCGCGCCTTCGAGACGGCGCTCGACCTCACGGCGCCCGGTGKCACGACCGTCACGGTCGGGCTGCCCGCGCCGGACGCGCGTGCCAGCGTGTCGCCCCTCCGGCTGACCGCCGAGGCACGCACCGTCGTCGGCAGCTACCTGGGGTCGGCGGTGCCGAGTCGCGACATCCCGCGCTACGTCGACCTGTGGCGCGCCGGCCGCCTGCCGCTGGAGCGACTGGTCTCATCGCGGATCCCGCTCCAGCGCATCGACGAGGCCATGGACCGGCTCGCCGCCGGCGGCGAGCTGCGCCAGCTCATCACGTTCTGAGGAGAGCCCTGTGCCCGACTACCCCGTGCGCGTCCCGTTCGGCACCCGCTGGAACGACAACGACCAGTACGGCCACCTCAACAACGCCGTCTACTACGAGGCGATGGACACCGCCGTCAACACCTGGATGATCCGACACGCGGGTCTCGACCCGCTCGGCGACGCCCCGATCGCCCTGTGCGTGGCCTCCTCGTGCGAGTTCCGGGTGTCGGCGGCCTTCCCCGAGCCGCTCGAAGTGGGCATCGGGATCGAGCGCCTCGGAACGACAAGTGTGACGTGGGCCCTCAGCATCCTGCGCTCCGGTGAGAGCGAGCCGATCGCGATCGGTCGGTTCGTACACGTGTTCGTGGATGCCGCGGACCGGCGCCCCACGCCGGTGCCGCACTCGATCCGCTCGGCGATCGAAGAGCAGCTCGTCGCCTAGGGCCTACTGCAGGCAGAACTCGTTGCCGTCCGGATCGCGCAGCTGGTAGTAGAGCTCCGGCCACGGACCCCAGTCTTGGTCGACGAGGCGCACGACCTCGGCGCCGAGCGCCACGAGTCGATCCTTCTCCGCCTCGAGCTCTGCGCGGGTCGGGCGGCGCCCTGGGGTGGCCTGGATATCGAGGTGCAGCCGGTTGCGGCCCTCCTTCGGCTCCGTCGCGTGGTGGAAGAACAGCCGCGGGCCGACGCCCTCCGGGTCTTCGGCGAGACCGCGATGCGCCAGGTCCTCCTCGGTCAGGCCGGACGCGAGGAGTTCGCTCTTCAGCGGCTCCTCCCAGTCCGCGAGCGGGTAGCCGAACACTCCGGCCCAGAAGCGCGCGAGGGCTTGTGGATCGTCCGCGTAGAAGGTGATGTTGCCGAGCTTCGATGCCATGGGTTCGCTCCTCTCCTCGGCGGCGCCGCCGTGCGGAGTCGCCGTGACCCTCACGATAGGTGGCGCCTCCGACAGGCTCCGGGGCCCGCCGCTGGCCGTTCCCGCCGAGACCACTCACTTCGCGCCAGACCACACAGTTCGACGCGCCGAAGTCGGTGGACTGGCGCGGAATCGGTGGATTCGGCATCCTCCCGCGGCCCCGGCCTGCGGCGGGCAGTCGGCGCCTCGGAGCATACCGACCATCCGGTATGCTCCGAGACACGAGCCCGAGGATGGGTGAGGGAGAGGCGTGTCGACGATGACCGACGTCCCAGGACTCGATGTGGCCGGCCTCACCGCCTGGCTCGCCGACGCCCACCCCGATCTCGCCGACGCGCCGCTTCGGGCGAGCGTCATCGCGGGCGGCCGGAGCAATCTCACCTACGCGGTGGATGGCGCTGGCGTCCCGCTCGTGTTGCGACGCCCCCCGCTCGGGCACGTGCTCTCGACCGCCCACGACATGCGCCGCGAGCACCGCGTGATCTCGGCGCTCGCGCAGAGCCCGGTCCCGGTGCCGCACGCGATCGACCTCGTCGATGACACGGCGGAGCGTCGGGTGACCGGCACCGTGTTCTTCCTGATGGAGCGCGCCCCGGGTGAGGTGCTCGCGCATCCCGCGCAGAACGCGGCCTTCACGTCGGGCGGCCTGCGCGCCCTCAGCATCGAGCTCGTCGGGCACCTCGCCGACCTGCACGCGGTCGATCCCGCCGCGGTCGGTCTGGCGGATTTCGGCCGCCCGGTCGGGTACCTGGCTCGCCAGCTCTCCACCTGGCGTCGGCAACTGGAGGCGTCGCGCTCGCGCGCGACGCCGCTGCTCGACGAATTGCAAGACGGCCTGGGAGCAGACGTGCCCGACTCGGGGCGCGCCGGAATCGTGCACGGGGACTTCCGCCTCGACAACGCGCTCGTCGTCGGCGCGGCCGACCAGCCGCACATCTCGGCAATCCTGGACTGGGAGATGGCGACCCTGGGCGACCCCTTCGTCGACCTCGGCATCTTCGCGCTGTACTGGGACATCGCGGACATCCCCGGGGGTGCCGCCGCTGTCACGAGCGCCGTCGATCCTGCTGCCGGGTACCCGTCCTTCGATGAACTGGTCGAGGTCTATGCGCAGCGCGCCGACATCGGCATCCCGGATCTCCGCTGGTACCGCGCGTTCGCTGCGTACAAGCTGGCCGTGATCCTCGAGGGGATCCACTTCCGCTATCAGGCCGGCGACACCGTCGGCGAAGGCTTCGATCGGATGGGCGGGCTCGTCGAGCCGCTCGCCCGGAAAGGACTCGAGGTGCGCTGATGGACTTCGCCCCCGACGATCGCGCCCGCGAAATCACCGAACGTGCCCGTACATTCCTCGACGAGCATGTACTGCCTGCAGAGCCGGTGCTGGACGCTCAGCTCGCCGGCTCTCCCGCGGACTGGGACGTGCGGCCGATCGTGCGCGACCTGCAGGCAAAGGCGCGCGCACAGGGCCTCTGGAACCTCTTCCTGCCCGGTGAGCATGGCGCGGGACTCACGAACCTGCAGTACGCACCGGTCGCCGAGGTCACCGGATGGAGTCCCCGGCTGGCCCCGGCATCCTTCAACTGCGCAGCTCCCGACACCGGAAACATGGAGGTGCTCAGCGACTTCGGCACACCCGAGCAGAAGGAGCAGTGGCTCGCTCCTCTGCTGCGCGCCGATATCCGCTCCTCGTTCTGCATGACCGAGCCCGACACCGCCTCATCCGACGCGACCAACATCGGCACCCGCATCCGTCGCGACGGCGACGACTTCATCGTGTCGGGCCGCAAGTGGTGGTCGACGGGCGCGATGAATCCGGATGCCGCGATCTTCATCGTCATGGGCAAGACCGATCCGGAGGCCGAGCGGCACCGGCAGCAGTCGATGATCCTCGTGCCGCGCGACACCCCGGGCGTGCGGATCGTCCGTCCGCTGAGCGTCTTCGGCTATGACGACCGCGACCACGGCGGCCATGCCGAGATCGCGTTCGATGATGTGCGGGTGCCCGCGGCGAACCTCATCGGCGCCGAGGGCTCCGGCTTCGMGATCGCGCAGGSCCGSCTCGGKCCGGGGCGCATCCACCACTGCATGCGCGCCCTCGGCATGGGCGAGCGCGCGCTGGCGCTCGTGCGCGCGCGGGCGAACGAGCGGCACGCCTTCGGCCGGTCGCTGGCTGAGCAGGGCGTCATCCGCGAGTGGGCTGCGGAGTCCCGCATCCAGCTCGAGGCGCTGCGCCTGCTGGTCCTCAAGACCGCGTGGCTCATGGACACCGTCGGCAACCGCATGGCGATGACCGAGATCCAGGCGATCAAGATCGCGGTCCCCCGCGCCGTGCAGACGATCATCGACCGCGCGATCCAGGTGCACGGCGCCGCCGGGGTGTCGTCCGACACCCCGCTGGCCGAGCTGTACGCGGGGATCCGGTCGCTGCGCATCGCGGACGGCCCCGACGAGGTGCACCTCTCGAGCCTCGGCCGCGCCGAGCTGCGCCGCTGACTCCCGGCTGCGAGTTCGCCAGCTGAGGAGATTCGCAGTTCCGAGGACGATTCCGCGCCGACGATCCTCAGTACTGCGAATCTCCTCGCCTGGGCGAGTCGAATGGGACGGATGCCGCGGCCCGGCCGGGCCGCTGGCTACCGGTGCGGGATGCCGGAGATCATGCCGCCGTCGACCACGAACTCCGCGCCGCTGGTGAACGCGGAGGCATCCGAGGCGAGGAACACGATAGTCCCGGCGACGTCGCCGGGGAGCCCGGGGCGACCGAGGGGGATGTCGAGGTGCGCGGGGTCGATGCGGGTCGTCATGTCGGTGAGGATCAGGCCCGGATGCACGGAGTTCACCCGGATGCCGCTCGGCCGGAGCTCCACGGCGAGCCCCTGGGTCAGCCCGCGGACCCCGAACTTCGCCGCGGTGTAGCCGTGCAGCCCAGGACTGCCGCGCATTCCCTCGACCGAAGAGATGTTGATGATCGAGCCGCGGCCCTGCGCCTTCATCTGCGGCACCACCGCACGGCAGCCGAGGAAGACCCCGGTGAGGTTGACCGCGATCACGGCGTTCCACTTCTGCAGCGTGAAGTGCTCGATGGGCGCCGCGTTGGCGATTCCGGCGTTGTTCACCAGCACGTCGACGGCCCCGAAGGCGGCGACGGATGCCTGGACCGCGGCATCCCATTCCCCCTCGTCGGTGACATCGAGGTGCACGAACATGGCGCTCCCCCAACTCGGCGGCGAGCGCCGCGCCTGCGTCGTCGAGCAGATCCGCGATGACCACGCGTGCGCCGGCCCCGTGCAGCGCGCGGACGTACGCCTCGCCGAGCCCACGAGCGCCCCCCGGTCACGAGCGCCACCCGGCCGCCCAGATCCGTCACGTCGCCACCTCGATCACGACGCGGCCCACGGTGCCGCCCGCCGCCAGAGCGGTCAGCGCCGCCGGCGCCTCCTCGAACGGCACGACGCGATCGACGACCGGCCGCACGACCTCCTCGTCGGCGAGCCGCGTGAGTTCCGCCCTGGCCACGTCGACGAGATCGGGCCGCACGCCGGGGTACATGCCCCAGTGCAGCCCGAGCACCGAATAGTTCTTGACCAGTACATGCCCGGCGGCGAGGGACTGGATCGTCCCGCCGGCGAAGCCCACCACGACGATCCGCCCCTCGAACGCGATGCACCGCGTGGAGGCCTCGAACGCCGCGCCGCCGACCGGGTCGAAGACGACGTCGGCCCCGCGGCCGCCCGTCGCGGCCTTCACCGACCCGACGATGTCGTCGACGCCCCGCACGATCACCACTGAAGCCCCGGCATCCGTCACCGCCTGCGCTTTCGCTGCGGATCCGACGACGCCGATCACCCGCGCCCCGGCCGCGGCGCCGAGCTGCACCGCGGCGAGGCCGACACCGCCGGCGGCGGCGTGCACGAGCAGCCACTCCCCCGGCTGGATCGCCGCCCGCCGATGGAGTCCGAACCACGCGGTCTGGTACGCGACGGTGAGTCCGGATGCCTCGGCATCGGTGAGCGACGGCGGAGCCGCCCAGACATCCGAAGCCGGCACGGCGGCATACTCCGCCAGCAGCCCGATCTTCGAGGCGAGCACGCGATCGCCCACCGCGAACCCGGTGACCGCGGAGCCGAGCGCCGCGACACGAGCAGCGCACTCGACGCCGGGCACGAACGGCAGTTCCGGGCGCACCTGGTACTGCCCGCGCGCGAGCAGCACGTCGGGGAAGTTCGCCGCCACAGCGACCACCCGCAGCAGCACCTCGTCCGGCCCGGGGGCCGGCACCGGCACCTCGTCGAGCGACAGCGCGTCGGCGGGCTCGCCCAGCGTGGTCACACGCCAGGCACGCATCGCCGAGGGGATGGCCGCGGCGTGAAGCTCAGGCATCCGTCCTCCTGATTCCGGTGATGAACAGGTCGGTGAGCTGCTCGGCGACGACCGCCGCGCTCTCAGGACCTGCGGGGTCGTACCAATGCGACAGATAGTGGATATCGCTGAAGAAGTGGGCGATCAGCACGGCGTGCGGGATGTCGGTGCGGTAGCGGCCCTCGTCCTGCCCGCGGCGCACGAGGCCCGCGAAGGCGTCGTGGTACTCGCGCCGCCGCCGGATCACTTCCTGCTGCCGGGGTGCGGTCAGCATGTGCTGACTGCCGAAGAACACGGTGCCCTCGGGGAGGAACTCGATCGAGGTCTCCACCACGTCGATGCACACTGCGCGCAGCACGTCGTCGACCGGGCCGCCGCGGGCGATGATCTCGTCGAGGTGCGACTTCTGCAGCGACAGCATGCGCTCGTAGATCGCGAAGAGCAGATCGTCCTTCGACTCGAAGTAGTGGTACATCGCGCCCTTGGTGACGCCCGCGGCCTCGACGATCTGCTGCACGCTGGTGTTCGCGTAGCCCTGCGCAGCGAACAGCCGCACGGCCGCGCGGGTCACGTCGTCGGCGACGCTCGTCTCCTTCACTGCGCGCCTCAGGCGATCAGGCGCAGGCTCGCGCCGCCGTCGATCACGATCGTCTGGCCGGTGATCCAGTCGGCGTCCTCCGACAGCAGGAAGGCCACAGGGCCGGCGACATCCGCGGTCTCGCCCAGCCGGCCGAGCGGGTAGCCGGCGGACACCTCGGCTTCGCGTCCTTCGTAAAGGGCGCGCGCGAACGCGGTCTTGATGACGGCGGGGGCGACCGCATTGACCCGGATGCCGGGCGACAGCTCCTGCGCGAGCTGAATGGTGAGGTTCATGATCGCCGCCTTCGACACCCCGTAGAACGCGATGCCCGGGGCGGCGCTGACGGCGCTGATCGACGACAGGTTCACGATGGAGCGACTCAGACCCGCGGCGACGGCATCCCTCGTCCACTCCAGGGTGCCCAGCACGTTGACCGCGAGGATCTTCTGCGCGACGGCGAGGTCGATTTCGAGCAGCGGACCGTACGCCGGATTGATGCCCGCGTTGTTCACAAGGTGGTCGAGCCGCCCGTGGCGTTCGGCCACGTGCGCGAACACTGCGGCGCGGTGTTCGGGGTCGTCGGCTTTGCCGGCGACGGCCGAGGCCTGCGGGCCGAGGGTGGCGAGCGCCTCGTCGAGCGAGTCCTGGCGGCGCCCTGTGATGACGACGGAGGCGCCTTCGTCGGTGAGCCGCTGGGCGATGGCGAAGCCGATTCCACGGCTGCCGCCGGTGATGACCGCGACCCGGTCTGCGAACCTCTGCACCTGCACTCCTTCGTGTGGCAACACTGTCCGGTAGACCGGCACATACCGGCCAGTCGGTTTGCCCACCGTACCACCCGGTGCCGATCCACAGACCCTGACCGAATGCCGCGACTGCCGCTCATCCGGCGCCACCCCTCCGGGGCGGCGGTAGTGTCAGCCCATGGATGCCGCTCAGGCCACGAAGACCACTGCCCCTTGGTTCACCCAGGACGGCGCGGCCGTCGCTGCGGCGCTCCAGACCGACCCGGTCAGGGGGCTCAGCGCCGGTGAGGCTGAGCGCCGGCTCGCCGAGCATGGTCCCAACTCCATCGCCGCCGAGCCTCAGCCGTCGGTCTGGCAGGTGGCGTTCCAGCAGCTCATCGACCCCATGAATGTGATGCTCGTGGCGGTCGCGATCATCAGCCTGTTCATCAACCAGGTCAGCGTCGGAATCCTCGTCGGCGTCCTCGTCATTCTGAATGTCTTCATGGGCACGCGGCAGGAGCTCAAGGCGAAGGCATCCGTCGACGCGCTCGCGAAGATGCAGATCCCGACGGCCAAGGTGATCCGCGACGGGTCGCTCCTTCAGCTCGAATCCACGAGCCTGGTGCCCGGCGACCTCGTCGCGGTGGAGGCAGGCGACATCGTGCCCGCGGACGGGCGCATCGTGCGATCCGCCACCCTCGAGACCCAGGAGGCTGCCCTCACGGGCGAGAGTGCGCCGATTCCGAAGGATGCCGCGACCCTGCCGAACCCCGAGACGACTCTGGGCGATCGCGCGAACATGGTGTTCCAGAACACCCAGGTCACCCGTGGCACGGCGACCGTCGTCGTCACCGACACCGGCATGGGCACCCAGATGGGCCAGATCGCGTCGATGCTGTCGGCCGTGAAGCCGAGCAAGTCGCCCCTGCAGCGGGAGCTCGACGCGCTGACCGGCGTGCTCGGGTGGATCGCGTGGGGCGCTGTGGCGGTCATCGTCGTCACCGGCCTGCTGCGCGGGCAGGACATCGCCGCGGTCGTGCTGCTCGGCATCTCGATGGCGATCTCGGCGATCCCCACCGGCATGCCCTCGTTCGTGCAGGCGATGCTGTCGTTCGGCTCTCGCCAGCTGGCCGAGCACAACGCGGTCGTCAAGAACCTCACCGATGTCGAGACCCTCGGAGCCACGAGCGCGATCAACTCCGACAAGACCGGCACTCTCACGATGAACGAGATGATGGTCGAGTCGCTCTACCTCGCGGGCGACTGGTTCACCGTCGCCGGCAGCGGCTACCAGAAGTCGGGCGATATTCGTGGGGTGGCGGGACAGCCGAACCCCGACTTCACCCAGCTCGCGATGGGGCTGACCCTGTGCAGCGACGCGACAGTCTCCGACGATGGTGAGGTGATTGGAGACCCGACCGAGGCGGCGCTGATCGTGCTTGCCGCCAAGATGGGCGCCGACGCCGAGCTCACCCGGGCGCGGTATCCCCGCGCGGCGGAGGTGCCGTTCGACTCGGCCTACAAGTTCATGGCCACGCTGCACCACGCGCCGCGTGACGCCGGCGAGCAGCTGGTGATGCTCGTCAAAGGCGGGCCGGATGTCGTGCTCGAGCGCTGCTCGACGGTCGCGACGGCGGACGGCCCGGCATCCATCGAGAAGGCGCGCGACACGGTCCTGGAGGCGAACCGCACGCTCTCGGAGCAGGGCCTTCGCGTGCTCGCGTTCGCCGTGCGCCGGTTCGCCCCCGGCACGCCGGTGCCCGCCGATCCGATGACCGAGGTGAAGGACCTCGAGCTGGTCGGGCTCGTCGGCATCATCGACCCGCTCCGGCCGTCATCGAAGGAGGCCGTGCGCATCGCGCACCTGGCCGGCATCGAGGTGCGCATGATCACGGGCGACCACGCGATCACGGCCGCCGCCATCGGCGCCAAGCTGGGCCTCGGCCCTGGTGCTGCCAGCGGCGCCGACATCCAGGCGATGACCGACGACGAGCTCAAGGCGGCGCTGCCGAACCTGCACGTCTTCGGGCGGGTCACCCCCGAAGACAAGCTGCGGCTCGCGCGCCTGATGCAGGAGAACGGCGACGTCGTCGCGATGACCGGCGATGCCGTCAACGACGCCGCCGCCCTCAAGCAGGCCGACATCGGCGTCGCGATGGGTTCGGGCAGCGAGGTCACCAAGCAGGCCGGCAAGATGATCCTGGTCGACGACAACTTCGGCACCCTGGTGACCGCCGTCCAGCTCGGCCGGGCGATCTACGACAAGATCGTCAGCTACGTCCGCTACCAGATGTCGCAGCTGTTCTCACTCGTGCTGCTGTTCCTGGTGGCGAGCCTCTTCAACATCAACCACGGCGTGCCGCTGCAGCCGATCATGATCCTGTTCCTCAACTTCTTCGTCGCGATCTTCCCGGTCATCGTGATCCTCCAAGACCCGGTGCCGGACGGCATCATGCTGAAGCCGCCGCGCGACCCGAAGAAGACCATCGCCAACGGCGGTGCCGTCACGCTCTGGTTCATCTACGGCGGGCTGCTGTTCCTGATGACGCTGATTCCGCTGCTGCTCTACCCCGACCAGCTCAGCCCGACCGAGCCGAACGTGCCCGTCACGATGACCTTCGTCGTCGCCGCGTTCGGCGCCGTCCTCGGCGGGCTCGCGATGCGCCGCGACCCCGAGCCCGGCCTCACTGCGCCCATCCTCACGGCGGTAAAGTGGCTGTCCATTCCGCTGGCGCTCACCGTCGCTGCGGTCGAGCTGCCCTTCCTGCAGCGCCTGATCCTCACGACCGGGCTGAGCGGCGACCAATGGCTCATCTGCATCGGCCTCGCGCTTGTCGTGCCGATCTTCGTCGAGGTGGAGAAGTGGATCCGTCGCACGCGCATCGCGAAGCGAGGCGGAGCGGCACGGTCCTGACCGCGCGGGCGAGGTGGCGGGCACGGTCCTGCCGGCGGGCCGCCGCTCGGCGGGTGAGACTCAGTCCGACGAACGGTGGGACTGAGTTCCACTAGGCTGGAAGCCTCACCCCCGCACGTCAGGAGCACCGCCATGACTGGATTCGATCCCCTCCCCGGTCAGCAGGTCGACGGCTACGACCTCACCGGACGCCGCGGCACCGACTACTACGCGGTGTTCGCCGACATCCCGGATGCCGACCGCGCGGTGTGGGAACGGGCGCAGGGCTACGTCGACGAGATCGGCGATCGCATGCAGGGCGCGTGGGATGCCGCCGAGTACCCGCTCGACCTCGCTCGGCGGCTGGGCGAGCTCGACCTGCTCAACGACGGCATCGACCACCCCGGCCTCACCCCCTTCTCGCCCCTCGCGGCGGGTCTTGTGAACATGGAGGTCTCGCGCGGCGACGGCTCGCTCGGCACGGTGATCGCGGTGCAGGGCGGTCTGGCGCTGCGCACCCTCGCGCTGTTCGGCAGCCCGGCGCAGCAGGAGAAGTGGCTGGTGCCGGTCGCGCGCGCCGAGGTGCTCGCGGCGTTCGCGCTCACCGAGCCCGACCATGGCTCGGATTCCGTCTCGCTCGAGACGATCGCCCTCCGCGACGGCTCCGACTGGGTGCTGCGGGGCGCCAAGAAGTGGATCGGCAACGGCGCGTCCGGCGGCATCACGTTCGTCTGGGCGCGCATCGACGACGACGGCGCGCCCGATCACGGCGCCGTGCGCTGCTTCCTCGTCGAGCAGGATCGCCCCGGCTACACCGGCACCGTCATCACCGGCAAGGCGTCGCTGCGCGGCATCCACCAGGCGCACATCGTCCTCGACGACGTGCGGGTGCCGCTCGACGCCGTGCTGCCGGGCACGAAGAGCTTCAAGGATGCCTCGACCGTGCTGTATTCGACGCGCTCCGGCGTCGCCTGGTCGGCCCTCGGGCACGCGACCGCCTGCTACGAGGCCGCGCTCACCTACGCGCAGCAGCGCATCCAGTTCGGCAAGCCGCTCGCGAAGTTCCAGATGGTGCAGGAGCGCCTGGCGCAGATGCTCGAGGAGCTGACTGCGATGCAGCTGTACTGCCGGCACCTCGCCGACCTCGAGCTGTCCGGCGGCCTCCGGCCCACCCAGGCGTCGCTCGCGAAATACCACAACACGCGCGCCGCGCGCCGGATCGCGGCATCCGCTCGCGATCTGCTCGGCGGCAACGGCATCCTGCTCGAGAACGGCGTGATGCAGCACATGGCAGACATCGAGGCGATCCACACCTACGAGGGCACCGAGTCGATCCAGGCACTGCTGATCGGCCGGGACATCACCGGAATGAGCGCCTTCGCCTGAGCGGGAGCGGATGCCTCGGCACGAGGCATCCGTCAATCAGAGGGTGACGAGCACCTGGGCGAGCAGGATCTTCACGATCATGGCGACCGGGTAGACCAGGCTGTAACCGAGGGCGACGCGGACGTCGTAGCCGGTGCGGGCGTTGGCGAACCCGAAGATCGCGGGATTGGTCGAGGCGCCGGAGATGACCCCGGACAGCCGGGTGCCGCCCACGTGGAACACGTGACGGACGATGAGGTACGTGCCGAACATCGCGATCGAGGTGACCACGACGCCGATCCCCAGCAGCACGAACACCTGTCCGGACACGATCGCATCGACGATCACCGAGCCGGCATTGCTCCCTGCGTAGGCGAGGAAGATCAGCAGTCCGAGTTCGGCGAGCACCGTCGCCGCGGTCTGCGGCATCGACGTCACGAACGGGCCGATCCGCCGGAGGCGGCCCATGATCAGCCCGATGATCAGCGCGCCGGCGGCGAAGCCCAGGCTGAAATGCGAGCCGCCCGGGAGCGGGATCTGGATCGATCCGAGCAGCAGACCGATGGTGATCCCGATACCCAGCGCCACCGGGTTGAGGTCGGCCGTGCCGCGTTCGGAGTCACCGAGGAACGACGTGACCTCGGGCATCGTGTCGGTGGGGCCGACCACCCGCATGCGGTCCCCGAGGTTGAGCACGAAGCTCGGGCTGCCCACGAATTCGACGTCGCCTCGGCGCACCCGCACGATGTTCGCGCCGAACCGCCGCTGCAGTCCGAGACTCTGGATCGTCCGCCCGGACAGCTTCGGATCCGAGAGGATGATGCGCCGGAAGTCGAGACTGCTGCGGTCGCGGGTGATGTCGATCGTCGAGGTGTGGCCGAGTTCTGCGGCAACCGCGTCGACCTCGTCCTGCGGCCCGACGACGTTCACCACGTCGCCCTGCTCGAGTTGGGTGTCGGGGCCGATCGCCTCGGACTCTCCGCCCTCACCGTGGGTCACGCGCGAGAACGTGATCCGGTGTCCGTGCGCCTCCGCGATGTCGGTGGCCTTCGGGATCGAGGTCGTGTCGATCCGGATGGGCTTGTCGACGATCGGGGACGGGGCATCCGTATCGTCCTTGCGGTGCCGCAGCGCGAGTGCCGTCGCGGCCATCGCTCCGAGCACCCCGAAGACGTACGCGCTGGCGTAGCCGACGGTCGCTTCTGGGCTGCCGCCGGTGGCCGCCAGCGCGGGCGTGTTGGTGATGGCCCCTGCGAAGGTGCCCGCGATCGTGAGCGGATCGAGGTCGGCCGCGCGACCCAGGACGAGGGTCGCGGTCGCCGCCACGGCCATGATCACCGCGACGACGATCATGAGCGGGTACGCCGTCTTCAGTGCGTTGAAGAAGCCGGGACCGGCGATGATGCCCGTGCAGAACGCGAACACCACCAGCCCGACATCGCCGACGACCGCCGGGACCCCGATCTGCTCCCCGACCGCCACGCTCCAGGCGGTGAGTCCGATCGCGGTGAACAGCACGGCGATCGCGCCCAGCGACACCACGCCGATGCGGATCCGGCCGAAGGCCGCGCCCACCCCGATGAAGAGGAACAGTACGATCACCGGTCGCTCGGCGAGGAACCCGAAGACGACGTCCATTGCACCTCCACCGGGGCGCATGTGCGCCCGGTCCGAGTCTGCCGTGCCCGCCCGCCCGCCGCACCCCCTCATCGCCAACCCGCCGTACCCAGCTGCGGGGATGAAGACCGACACGCCGAGGATCGGATGCCGCCACCCGGCGGGTCGCGGCATCCGCCCGCACATAGGTACGGGCGGGATCCGGCCGGGCAGGGGTGGGCGAGACCGGACGTCCACGGCAGGATGGACCCATGCCGTACGAGATCCCCGCGCCGATGCTCGCGAAGTCCGTTCCGAAGGTGCCCGAGCAGGACGCCGTCGCCGGCGGGTTCAGCTACGAGCCGAAGTGGGACGGATTCCGCGGCCTCGTGTCGTGGGACGGCGAGAACGTCGAGATCGGCAGCCGCGGCGCGAAGCCCCTCACCCGCTACTTCCCGGAACTGGTCGAGGCGTTCGCGCGGCTTCTCCCCGAGCCGTGCCTGCTCGACGGCGAGGTCGTCGTGCCGAAGGGCGACAGCGGAGACCAGCGGCTCGACTGGCAGTCGCTGACGCAGCGCATCCACCCCGCGGCATCCCGCGTCAACATGCTCGCCGAGACCACCCCGGCGATGTTCATCGCGTTCGACCTGCTCGCGCGCGGGGATCGAGACCTGCGCGACGAGCCGTTCGAGGTGCGCCGGGCCGAACTCGTCGACCTGCTGCGGGGGGTGCCGCACCCGGTGCACGTCACCCGTACGACCGCCGACGCCGAACTCGCGAAGCGCTGGCTCGCCGAGTTCGAGGGCGCCGGCCTCGACGGCGTGATCGCCAAGCCGCTCGCCCAGCCGTACGCCCCCAACAAGCGCACGATGTTCAAGATCAAGCACGCGCGGACGGCGGATGTCGTCGCCCTCGGTTACCGGATCCACAAGTCCGGGCAGGGGGTGGGGTCGCTTCTCGTGGGTCTCTATTCGGCGGACGGCGAGCTGTACCCGGTCGGCGGGGTCGCCGCGTGGAGCGACAAGCGCCGCCTCGAGCTCATCGATGAGCTCGCGCCGCTCGTCGAGCGCGACGAAGACGGGTCCGCGCTCACCGGCGCCGGCGAGAAGTCGCGGTTCTCCGCCGCCCGGGCCGACTCGTCGTTCGTGCGCCTGCGTCCGGAGCGGGTGCTCGAGGTGCGCTACGACCAGCTCGAGGGCTGGCGGTTCCGCCACACCGTCCAGTTCGAGCGGTGGCGCCCCGACCGCGACCCGGAGTCGTGCACCTACGACCAGCTCGAGTCGGTATCCGCCTACGACCTGGGCGACGTCCTGGACTGACCCGCGCTGCCCGCGCTGTCACGCAACCGCGCTGAAAAACCACATTCAGGCCGAGAAACCACATTCCCACTGAGACATCACGCGGCGCGCGGTGTCTCAGCCGGGATCTGGTTTCTCGTCGCGGACCTGCGCCGCCGACCGGTCCCTGAGCTTGTCGAAGGGTCCGGGCGACGCTGGACGCTTCGACAAGCTCAGCGACCGACGCCGGGCAGTCTCACTCCCAGTTCGCCTCGTTCTTCCGGCTCGGCTGCACCCGCGGGGGCTCCCCCGGCATCTTCGGGAAGTCCGGCGGGAAGTTCAGCTCGCCGAGCCCGTTCGAAAGGTCGCGCTCCCACCACTCCAGCAGCGTGCCGATCTTGCCGGGCTTCGCGAGCAGCGCGGCCCACGGGTCGCCGACCTCGGCGAGGCGCTCCGGCACCGACCGCACCGTGAAGGTACCCGGATCTACCCCGGCCTCGAGTTCGTCCCACGTCACCGGCGTCGACACGGTCGCGCCCGCCAGCGCCCGCGGGCTGTAGGCGCCTGCCATCGTGCGGTCGCGGTTGGCCTGGTTGAAGTCGATGAAGATGCGCTCACCGCGCTCCTCCTTCCACCAGTTCGTCGTCACCTTGTCGGGCATCCGCCGCTCGAGCTCCCGCCCGGCGGCGATCACGGCATGGCGCACGTCGAGGAACTCGTGGGTCGGTTCGATGGGGCAGAAGACATGGATGCCGCGGTTCCCGCTCGTCTTCACGAACGCGGTCAGTCCGGCCTCGGTGAGCACTTCGCGCAGCGCAGGGGCAACGGCCGCGGCATCCGCGAAATCCGTCCCCGGCTGCGGGTCGAGGTCGATGCGCAGCTCGACGGGGTTGTCGGTGTCGGCTGCGAGCGAGGCCCACGGGTGGAACACGATCGTGTTCATCTGCGCCGCCCACACCGCCGTGGCGATCTCAGTGAGGATGAGCTGCGGATGCCGCCGCCCGCTGTTGTAGGTGACCGTCTGCGCCTCGACGAACGGCGGCGCACCCTTGGGCGGGTTCTTGGAGTAGAAGCGCTCGCCGTCGACTCCCTCCGGGAAGCGCTCCAGCGAGACCGGCCGGTCGCCGTTGGCCGCGATGAACGGCTCGGCGACGGTGATGAGGTACTCCGCGAGTTCGTGCTTGGTGATGCCGAGCTCCGGCCAGAGCACGCGGTTCGGGCTGGAGAGCCCGACCTCGCGGTCGCCGTGCGGCCCTGGGACGGTCAGCGTGATGCGGTCGGACGCCATGCCTCGACCCTATTGGCGGGTCGAGGCATCCGTCACCCCCGCCTCCCCGGCGCATGCCGTGCACCACCTCAGGCTGGAATCTGGCGATAGGGCCGGAAACGGCCCTCTGGGGGCAGTGCCCCGATTCCAGCCTGAGTCAGTGCACGGGTGGGACCCGAATCAGCCCCGGGCGAGGAGTTCGTCGAGCTTCTCGTAGCCCTCGTTCATGCCGTACTCCATGCCTTGGGACATCATGCCCTCGAGCACCTCGACGGAGGGGAACACGCTGTGGTCGACGAGCCGCGAGCGGCCACCGGGCAGCTGCTCGAAGCGCATCGTGTCGACGGCCACCTCGTCGGGGGCGCCCTCGTACTCGAACGTCTGGATGATCAGCTCGTTCTCGCGCACGGTGTGGAAGACGCCGTTGAAGGCGTAGACGTTGCCCTCGGGATCCGTCTGCTCGTAGCGGTAACGGCCGCCGGTGCGGAAGTCCCACTCGGTGATGTTCGTCTGGAGGGCGCGGGGTCCGATCCACTCGCGGAACTGGTCGCGGTCGGCATGCGCGCGGAACACCGCCTCCACGGGAGCGTCGAACTCGCGCGAGATGTCGGCGTAGGACTGTCCGGGGGTGGCGTCGATGACGACGGGATTGCTCATGATTCCTTCTCCTTCGATGGATGAGCGCCGGCTCCGCCGACGCGAGGGGTGGATGCCGGCGGACTGCCGGCGGATGCCCGGGTGGAAGCGGCAAGCAGCGCGTCCAACCGGCGGTACTGCCCTTCGGCTTCGAGCCGATAGCGGTCGATCCAGGCGGTGAGATGCTCGAGCGCCGCGGCGTCCAGGTGGACGGGCCGGCGCTGCGCGTCGCGGCTGCGGGTGACGAGCCCCGCCAGCTCCAGCACTTGGATGTGCCGCGACACCGCCTGCTTCGTGATCGCGAACGGCTCTGCGAGCTCGTTCACGGTCGCCGGCCCCCGGCTGAGCCGGGCGACGATCGCTCGGCGGACGGGATCGGCGAGAGCCAGGAACGCACGGTCGAGACGCCCGTCTTCGAGGACGGATGCCGCGGGCCCGTGGTTCATGATCAACTCATTCCTTTATCAACCTCTGTGTTGATTACCAAGGTACGCCGACAGACCGAACCGCGCAACCCTCGAGGGGAGATCAACCAGGCAGGGCGCTGAGGAGGTCCTCGCGGGAGAGGCGGATCCACGGCCCGCCCGGGTCGACGATCGCGCCGGCCAGCTGGTCGTCCACAGCGAGCGCCTTGCCGAGCTGCTCGCCGGTCATCGGCGCCGGCTGGTCGCCGCGGCCGAGCGCGATCACCTCGAGCGGGTGCGAATACAGCTCGATGAAGCGCTCCCCCTCCGGGTTGCGGGCCTCGGCGATCCCGAGCTTGCCGGTGTCGCCGACGCGGTTGACCGCGATCCAGAACCTGGTGTTCGCCAAGGCGA
The DNA here is from genome assembly GCF_054049175.1 of Microbacterium sp. P5_E9. Classification (NCBI taxonomy): domain Bacteria; kingdom Bacillati; phylum Actinomycetota; class Actinomycetes; order Micrococcales; family Microbacteriaceae; genus Microbacterium; species Microbacterium sp. P5_E9. Next base: position 126,925 of record NZ_JBFUMV010000005.1, read on the forward strand.
AGGCGACGGACGACGCGGTGGCGGCGGTGCGCTCCGCGACGAGCAGGCTCTTGATCGTGAGCTCGGGATCGGCGCCGTCGACCATCTTCTCGATGAGGTCCCGGGAGAGGATCGCGCGAGCCGGCGCCGACGACGGGTCGAGCAGCAGGCCGTCGTGCGGTCCCGCGAGCACGGCCCGCAGCACCGAGAGCACGGGCTGGCCCATCGCCGAGGTGTCGGCGTCGCCGTCTTCGCGCACGCTCGCCTGCATGGCGCCGCCGCTCGAGTAGGCGATGACGTAGCGCTTCTCCCCCACCGTGGCGAGCGCGAACGGCACCGGACGCCCCTGCGACAGGAGCGACCGCGCGTCGCCCTTGACTCGCAGGAAGAGGTGCCCCTGCATCAGCTGTCGCCCGACATCGATGAGGTCGGCGGTCGTGGGGGCACCCGTGATCCGCGCCAGCGCGGCGACGACCACGACATTGTCGCGCAGGCCCGAGACCGACTGCTTGGGCACGGGCGCCGTCTCCGGCGCGGGCGGACGGGGCGGCGGCGTGGCATTCAGGCCCCGGAAAGCGGAGACCGAGATGGGGACGGATGCCTCGGCCGCGGCATCCGGAACCGGCGAGGTGGATGCCGCCTCAGTGGCTTCGGCCGTCGGCGTTCCGGCCGACTCGGCAGCGGGCTCGGCGCCCTGCTCGGCGGCGGGCTCGGCGGCGGGCTCGGCCGTCTGCTCGTCGGCTTTCGCGGCGGCCTGCCCGGCCTCGGCCTGAGCCGACTCGGCACTCTCGTCGGGCTCGGCCGGCGTCGCCGCCGCGCTCGGGTCGGCGGGCTGGGGCGTGCGCTTGCCGCGCGAGAAGAAGGCCATCATCCGAGCCTAATCGCGGTGCGGGCGAGGCACCTGAGAGATCCGGCTCCCGGGTTTCGATACGGGCGCCTGCGGCGGCCTACTCAACCTTGAGTTGAGACGCGTCAACGCGGGCTTCGCTCGCATTGACCCGTCTCAACTCAATTTCTCGATGGGTGCGATCTTGATGAGGAGCTTCTTGGCGCCGGCCTTCTCGAAGCGCACGTGGGCAACGCGCTTCGCGCCTTCGCCGGTCACGGCATCCACTCGTCCCTCGCCGAAGTCGTCGTGACGGATGCGGTCACCCGGCGCGAGCACCATGTCGCCGTTGTCGCGCACCTTGGCGGGAACGCGGTTCGCGAACCGCTCGATCGACGTGGACTTGGGCAGGAGGTCCTCGCCGTAGCGCCCGCTGCCCGACCCACCGCCCCAGCCGCCGCCTGGGCGGCGCGCGTTGAGCGCCCGCGACTGCGTGCCGCCGCGGGAGTTGACGTCGCCGGGCGACTGCCGCCAGTCGACGAGCTCGGGGGGGATCTCCTGCAGGAACCGGCTGGGCATCGCGACCGACACCTCGCCGAACTGCGCCCTGGTCATCGCGAGGGTGAGGTACAGCCGCTTCCGCGCGCGGGTCACACCGACGTAGAACAGCCGGCGCTCCTCCTGTGGGCCACCCGGCTCCCCCGCCGAGATGCGGTGCGGGATGAGGTCCTCCTCGACGCCGGTGATGAACACGGCGTCGTATTCGAGGCCCTTGGCCGTATGCATGGTCATCAGCGAGACCGAGCCCGACGCGTCTTCGAGGTCATCGGCATCCGACACCAGCGCGACCTCCGTGAGGAAGTCGATGATCGTGCCCTCGGGGTTGTTGCGCGCGAACTCGCGGGCGACCGCGACCATCTCGTCGAGGTTCTCGAGGCGAGCCTCGTCCTGCGGATCGCGGCTCGCACGGAGCGCGTCGTTGTAGCCGCTCTTGCCGAGGAGCAGCTGCAGGCCCTGGGCGACGGCGGTCGGCGGGGCGAGCTCGCCCGTGGCGGGAAGCATGAGGTCGGTGGCCTCGGCCAGCACGGCGTCGAGGTGTGCGATGGCGGCCTGGATCTTGGGTCCGACCCCGAGCGCCGACGAGTTCGCGAGCGCGTCGCGGAAGGTGATCTGCTGGTCGGCGGCGTAGCGCGCGATCGCGGTCTCGGTGACGTCGCCGATGCCGCGCCGCGGCTTGTTCAGGATGCGGCGCACGGCCATCTCGTCGGCGGGGTTGGCCACCGCGACGAGGTAGGCGAGGGCGTCCTTGATCTCGGCGCGCTCGTAGAACTTCGTGCCGCCCATGATCTTGTACGGCACGGCCGAGCGGATGAAGATCTCCTCCAGCGCTCGCGACTGCGAGTTGGTCCGGTAGAAGACCGCCATCTGCGAGTAGTCGACGCCGGCACGGCGCAGCGCCTCGGTCTCGTCCGCGACGAACTGGGCCTCATCGTGCTGCGAGTAGCCGGTGAACCCGACGATCCGCTCGCCCGCGCCGACGTCGGTCCACAGCTTCTTGTCTTTGCGGTCGAAGTTGTGGCTGATCACGGCGTTCGCGGCGCTCAGGATGTTCTGCGACGAGCGGTAGTTCTGCTCCAGCAGCACCACCTTCGCGCCCGGGTAGTCGCGCTCGAACTCCGTGATGTTGCGGATGTCCGCGCCCCGGAACGCGTAGATCGACTGGTCGGAATCACCGACGACGGTGAGGGATGCCCCGGCACGGTCGGGATCATCACCGGTCGCTGAGCCTGTCGAAGCGTCGAAGATCATCATGCCGCTCGAGTGAGCGATGGGCTCGGCATCCGTCCCGATGGGACGCGTCAGCTCGCGGATCAGTGCGTACTGCGCGTGGTTGGTGTCCTGGTACTCGTCGACCAGGATGTGCCGGAAGCGGCGCCGATAGGTGTCGGCCACGTGCGGGAACGCGCGGAAGAGGTACACCGTCTGGGCGATGAGGTCGTCGAAGTCGAAGGCGTTCGCCCGCTGAAGCGCACGCTGGTAGTCGCCGAAGATGCCGACGAAGATGCGCTCGGCAGGGTCGTTCATGTTGGCGTCCCGCGCGTAGGACTCGGCATCCGCAAGCTCGTTCTTGAGCTTGGAGATGCGACTCTGCACGCCGCCGGGGGTCAGGCCGAAGGCATCCGCCTCATGCTCCTTGACGAGCCGCTTGATGAGCGCGCGCGAGTCGCCGGAGTCGTAGATCGTGAACGACTTGGTGAACCCGAACTGGTCGGCCTCGCGACGGAGGATCCGCACGCACGCGGAGTGGAACGTCGAGATCCACATGCCCTGCGCGCGGTCGCCCACGAGCTGCGCGACGCGCTCGCGCATCTCGCCGGCGGCTTTGTTGGTGAAGGTGATCGCGAGGATCTGGCTCGGCCAGGCCTCTTTGTTGCGCAGCAGGCTCGCGACGCGGCGGGTGAGCACGCTCGTCTTGCCCGAGCCGGCGCCCGCGACGATGAGCAGGGCAGGCCCGCGGTGGGTGACGGCTTCCCGCTGCGGAGGGTTGAGGCCGGCGAGGAGGTCTTCGTCGGCGCGGCCGTGCGAACCGCTCTGCGGTCCTCGATCCCCGCCGACGACAAGAGGCGTGGATGCGTCGGTCATGGCCTTCCGAGTCTAAGCCGGGCCACCCCCACGGGCCGTCGGCGCAGTCTCGCCCGATTCCCAGCCGTGCTCCATCACAATGATCGGATGCGCACCCTTCTCAACATCATCTGGTTCGTGCTGTCGGGCTTCTGGATGTTCCTGGGATACGTGGCCGCCGGCATTCTGCTGTGCATCCTCATCCTCACGATCCCGTGGGGCATCGCGTCGTTCCGGATCGGCGCCTACGCGCTCTGGCCGTTCGGTCGCACCATCGTCGCGAAGCCGTCGGCGGGCGTCGGCTCGTTCCTCGGCAACGTCGTCTGGGTCGTCCTGGCCGGCTGGTGGCTCGCGATTGGCCACATCCTCACCGGTGTGGCGATGTGCATCACGATCATCGGCATCCCGCTCGGCATCGCGAGCTTCAAGCTCGTGCCGGTGTCGCTCATGCCGCTCGGCAAGGAGATCGTCCGCACCGACGAGGTCGCAGGCGCCGGCATCATCTGATCAGACGGATGCCGGGGCCCCCGGCATCCGGATCGTCAGAACTCCTCGGCGACGTAACGGAACGGGTAGCCCGGGTCGACATAGTCGCCCTGCTCCTGCCGCGGCGGCAAAGTGACGGGCTCCCGGGGGATCGTGCCGTAGGGCACCTGCGAGAGCAGGTGGGTGATGATGTTCAGCCGCGCGCGCTCTTTGTCGTTCGAGACGGCCACGTGCCACGGCGCGTGCGGGGTGTCGGTCGCCTGGAACATCGCGTCCCGGGCGCGGGAGTAGTCGTACCAGCGGCTGTAGGACTTGAGGTCCATGCCGGTGAGCTTCCACGTCTTGCGGCCGTCGGTGATGCGGCCCTCGAGCCGACGCGTCTGCTCCTCCGGGCTCACTTCGAGCCAGTACTTGATGAGGATGATCCCCGAGTCGACCATCGCCTTCTCGACCCCTGGCACCTGCTCGAGGAACTTGGTCACGGTGGCCTCGTCGGAGAACCCCATCACCCGCTCGACCCCGGCGCGGTTGTACCAGGACCGGTCGAAGATCACGACCTCGCCCGCGGCGGGCAGGTGCGGGATGTACCGCTGGATGTACATCTGGCTCTTCTCCCGGTCGTTCGGCGCGGGCAGTGCCACGACGCGGAACACCCGAGGACTGACGCGCTCGGTGATCGCCTTGATCGTGCCGCCCTTGCCCGCTCCGTCGCGACCCTCGAACACGATGCAGACCTTCAGGCCCTCCTGCTTCACCCACTCCTGGAGCTTCACCAGCTCGATGTGGAGCTTCTTGAGCTCCTTCAGGTACTGCTTCTCCGACAGGCCGTGGCCGTCGCCCTTGGATTTCTTCGACATCTTCGTCTCCTCGAGGTGAGTCGCGCCCGCGCGCTTGGCGCCACACTAGCGCGCTCGTCAGGAGGGGACGGATGCCTCGACTCGGGCGCGGCGGCCCCAGGGCAGTGCGAGCAGCACACCGACGACGACCAGGACGGCTCCGAAGGCAGCGGCCCACCACGCGGTGTCGCCGGGGATCTCGAGGTAGGTCGTGAGTCCGAGGATGCGGGCGAGCCCCCAGGGCAGCAGGCCCACCTGGTCGTTCCAGAGCGACAGCACCGGCTCGAGCCCGATGATCGCGACCACGGTCGCGGGAATCGCGAGCCCTGCGCCGACCGCCGTGAGCACGGCGCCGGTCGCGCGTCGAGCCCCGAGGTGAGTCGACAGCGCCCAGCCGGCGGCGACGAACAGCCAGAGGAACAGAGCGAAGGCGAGCGTGATGTAGACGGTGCGGCGGGTCGGATCGGTCCAGAATCCGTACCAGTACCCGCCCGGACCCGAGAAGGAGAGCGCGAACAGGGTGAGGCTGCAGCGCAGCACAATGACGCCGCCGACCGCGGAGATGACGGGCCATGGCGAGCGATGGCGGCGCATCAGCCGGTCCAGCACGAGCAGGAAGACGACCCACGCCCCGAGCACGATGACCAGGTGCGTCCACGACAGGAACGAGGTCTGCACGGCGCGGGTGCCGACGAGCAGTGCACCAGGCACGATGAGCAGCAGCCAGTGGTCGAGCGTGAGCATGCCGAGCGTCGACTCGCGCGCCCGCCACGGCCGGGTTGCTCCCAGCCAGGTCGCGCGGGCAGCCGCGGCTCCCGGCCGGCCCACCAGGCGGGTGCGGGTGGAGATCATGCCGATCACGAGCCAGATGAGGGCGAGCACGAGCATCACCCGGGCGATCCACGACATGGCCAGATCGCGATCGGCGCGCTGGACGGCTTCCTGGGCTGCGGTCAGGTTCCACGCCGGGTAGTCCACATCGCCGGTGTACGCGGCGAGGTGCTCATCCGCCGCGGCCGTGAACTCGTCGCGCGCGTCGGACCAGGCCGCGTACGCGTCGGGCGACAGGGTCTGGTGCCAGCGGGCCTGCTCGAGGAACATCGCACGGTACGCCGACAGCATGTGCAGCACGTCGACCTCGTAGTCGAGGCTTCCCACGAAGGCCTCGCGCATCGCGGGATCACGCCAGGTCGAGGCATCCGTCCCCTCGACCGCATCCCGCATCTGCTCGGCCGTCGCGACCGCCCCTTCGCCGAGGGCGATGGTCTCGTCGACGCGTTCGCCGACGATCTTCGAGATGACGCCCAGCGAGGCGGAGTCGCCGGTGACGATGTCCCATTCGAAGATCCACATCATGGGCGGGGGTTCGAGGCCGATCGCGAAGCTGCGCACCTCGGCGAACGGCTGGAGGTACAGGCCCTGGGTGACGGCGTCGCGCGAGAGCGCCATGGCGTTCGCGATCGCGGTGACGGTCTCGGGGTCGTCCGAGAACCACTCGCGCGCCCAGTCGACGGTGACCTGGCCGATGTCGGCCTCGGGGTCGCGCGCGAGCGCCGCGGCGGTCTGCGTGTTCAGCTCGTACAGCTGCCAGAACCCGGACTTGAGGTAGAGCGACATCGGACCGGCCCGCCATGGGCCGCCGTCCTGCGTCCACGTCCAGATGCCCTCGATGTTCGGGTTCTCGGCGAGCAGCGTCTGCAGCGCCCATTGGTACTGCGGCCCGAGGTCGTTCGGGAACGATCCGAACGCCTCGAACTCGCGCCGGCTCTGCAGCTCGACGATGCGCCGCTGGTCGCCGGTGGCGAGCGTGTCGTTCAGCGGCAGCCAGCTGTAGAAGTCGCCGAGCGTGTACTTCGTCGACACGATCAGCGCGGGCGAATCGATGCCGTCGAGCACCGCGTGGTACGACGCGGGGTCGGTGTGCATGTCGCCGACGTCGCCGATCCCGACGCTCCAGGTGCGGAAGATCACTTCGCGACCTTCTGCCTCGGCCTGCGCCGAATACGTCTCGAGCATCGTCCGCACGGCGTCGACCGTGCGCACCGCGATCTCGGAGTAGTAGTCCCAGCCGGGCTCCTGATAGACGTTGCCGCCTTCGCCGATGCGGATCAGGATGCCGGAGAGCGCCGGCTCCGCCGCGTACAGCTCTTCCAGGCCCGCGGTGTAGACCTCCCAGAACTCCGGGTTCTCGGTGTCGAGACTGCCGAACCGCTGCTGGAAGTAGGAGTCGAGCTCGGGGGTGAGCGTCGGCATATCGGTGCGGAGGAAGATCTTGACGCCGAGCTCGGCAGCGCGGTCCCAGAACGGGCCGAACGCCTCGCGCAGCGCGAGCGCACGCGCGACATGAGGGTCGCCCTCGGTGTAGACCGGGCCGTCCGGCACATCGGCGAAGGTCGCGAACTCGACGAACCCCGGCCACGACACAGCGTTGTAGCCGTTCTCGACCGAGTGGGCGAGGAAGATCTCCCAGTCGTCGTACGCGTCGGCGAGTGCGGCCTGGTCGATGTAGGGCGGGTCGGCGAGATAGACGTCCTCGAACGCACGCGAGACGTGGGAGTAGTCGGTGCCGTCGACCCACTGCGCGGGGTTGGGGTCGACGCCGACCGCGCCGAGATCGACCATGCGGAAGGGCAGGGTGGCGGCGGGCTGCGCGCCGACGAGCGCCGTGATGTCGGTGCCGGAGCGCACGGCCGCGGCCAGGTCGTAGACGCCGCGGGCGGCGCCGGCGTCGCTCACCGCGTCGATCCGCAGCGCCGTCGCGTCTCCGCTCAACGTGTACGAGTCGTCGGCGGTGTCGCCATCGCCGGTGGAGACGGTGAGGGATGCCTCGCCCGAGGTCTGCGCGGCGGCGGCCGAGGCATCCGTCAACGACTGGAGCGCGAGCGTCACGCGGGGCGTGGCAGGCGCGTCCACTGTGGTGAAGCGAGGTGCGGCGACCGCGGCGGCGACGACCGGAACGACCGGGTCGGCGGGGGTCATCTGGGCCGAAGGCTCGGTGCGGATGCCGAGCGCATCGCCGACGACGACACCGACCCCGAGACCCAGCGCGAGAAGGACGATGGCGGTCACGGCAGCGAGGATTCCCCGTCGCCGCGCCGTTGTCATGAGAAGAGCCTAGGTGGCGCCGTCGGACGGGTCGTTCCGTCGGGCGCCGCTCCCGGCCCGACGCGGCCAATCGTTACCGTTTCGAAGTGCGCCCCGCGCCTCAGACCACGCGCCGGACGAGCGTCAGCCCATCCTCCGCTGAGCGGAGGGGATCGGACGAGCGGAGGTCGATCGCACGCACATCGACCCTCCCCCGCCCTGTGGCACTCCGCTCAGCGGAGGAGCCGGCGGTCCGGCCGCCCTGGACTTCTGATCAGACGGATGTCGGGATGCCGTCGGGCAGCCACGTGAAGCGGTCATGCACCGCGGCGGGCGCGCGCTCGACAGCGGTGCGGATGCCGTTCTCCCCGTCGAGGAAGTGCGACCAGCCGTCGTAGTGCGCCGGCACCACGATGCGCGGCTCGAGGTCGGCGATGAGGGTGACCGCGTCCGCCCCGGTCATCGTGTACCGCAGGGCTCCGGTGAGCGGAAAGCGGACGCCGCCGACGTTGACGATCGCGACGTCCACATCCAGGTCGCGAGCGACTTGGCGCACCGGACGCGAGAGCACGGTATCGCCGACGACCCAGAGCGCGACCTTGGACTCGCCGGGCCGCCGCAGCGCGAAGCCGATCGCCTCGCCGACGATCGGCCGGGTGAAGGGCGGGCCGTGCCGGCAGGGCGTCGCCGTGACGTCGATCGGCGGGCGGCCCTCGGCTTCGAGCCGGATCGTCGCGCCGGTGTTGAGCCCCTGGGTGTTCGGCAGCGCGAGCCGCTTGGCGCCGCTCGGCGTCGTGACGACGTGGCGTGCCGACGGCAGGAGTGCACGACCGGCATCGTCGAGGTTGTCGGCGTGGTGGTCATGGCTGAGCAGCACCAGATCGATCGGACCGAGATCTTCAACCGATACGAGCGGCCCGCGCGTCTTGACGCTCGAGGTTCCCAACGCGAAGGCATAGCGCCGTCCCGGCGGATCGAAGGTGGGATCAAGGAGGATCCGCCATCCGTCGAACTCCACCAGGATCGTCGGGCCGCCGATGCGGGTCAGTTCCATCACCGAACACCTTCCCCAAGGATCCGTAGGGCTATTGGCCCGCTTGATCACCGTAGCGGGCTGCCCTCCCTGCCAACGCGAAGCCACTCGATTTAGGCTGAGCGTGACCCCGAGGAGTGCGATGCCCCGACTTCTGGCCGCTGCCGGCGTCATCCTGCTGCTCTCACTCACCGCGTGCGCTGGAGGCTCCATGTCCGATCCGACGTCTTCGGCATCCGAACGTCCCCCTTTCCGCACGAGCTCACCCGGGCCGGTCTCGCCACCGGGAAGCCCGACGGCGGTACCGCCGGCGTACTGGGACGCGATCGTCGCCGATCTGGCCGAGCGCGGGGTCACCGGCACCCCCGAACTCGTCTCGGCCCAGGCGGTGACCTGGAACAACGGAGCGCTCGGCTGCCCGAAACCCGGCATGTCCTACACGCAGGCGATGGTCGATGGCATGCAGGTCATCGTCAGCGTCGATGACACGCAGTACGACTACCGCTTCGGCACGTCCGGCACACCGGTTCTCTGCGAGAAGTGATGACCTGATCGGATGCCGCGACCGCGCGGCCGCGGCATCCGATCATTCCCCACCGTGCGCGAAGGGGCGCCGCGCCAACCGGCGCGACGCCCCCTTCTGGCAGTCGCTACTGGACCTTGGTCAGGATCGCCTCTTCCGCACCCGACGTGTTGTCCATGACGACCGTCATCACGCCGAGCGGCTTCTGGGCCGCGACCTGCGCGGCGTTCACCGCGACCGGGTACGTGACATTGCCGTTGCGCGGCACCGTCTCGTACTGACCGTTGCTCAGCGCGGGCGACCACGGGTTGTACGACGCCCACGTGTCGAACGAGTCGGACGCGCCCGCGACGACGTTCGAGTAGCCGGACACCGTGTAGGCGAACGGCGCGGCCGTCGCCGTGAGGCCGAGCGCGCTCGCCCGCACCGGCAGCAGAATCGTGCTGCTGTCGGTCGGTGCGGTGGCGAAGAAGCCGCTTCTGCTGATGCCACGCGTCCCGTAGTTGTAGATGAACACCTCGGAGATGCCGTTCGCCGAGCCCGCGGTGACACTGCCCGAGTCGGCCGAGATCACGGCGTACTCCGGACGCCCGTCACCGTTCGTGTCGATGTTCACGTCGAACTCATCGCTCGCGGCGTTCGACCACCGCTGATGGGTGTTCACCGCGAACACGAGGAGCTTGGTCGGGCCGAAGTCGAAGGACTGCACGCCTGCAGCGCGCAGGTCATACCCGGTGTCGACCAGGGTCGTCGGCACATCCTGCGGGTCGCTCAGACCCCAGGTGTAGACGTCGGCGGCTGCGTCAAGCGCACCTTGCGGGTTGCTCAGCGTGATGTCCTTCTGGCCGTCGGCGACCACCGCACCCGGCGCGAACAGCGGGCTGCCGCTGGCCACACCGACCTGACTCGTCGCACGGGGCACGAGCAGGTAGGGCACGCGCAAGGTTTCCGAGTTGGACTTCAGCACGACGTCGCCCGAGAACTCGTAGAACGAGAACTGGTCGTCTTCGCCGAGGGACGTGCCGACCGCGGACGGATCGGCGGTGAGCGTGACAGTGAACTTGACGGTGCTGCCACCGGGAACGGTGACCTTCTTCGGGCTGAACACGATCTTCGCCGTCTCAGACTGCGCCGATGGCTCCGAGCTGAGGTTGTAGGTCACCGGCTTCTTGCCGTAGTTGTTCAGCGTAATCGTCTTCTCGCCGCGGAAGCTGGAGGCCGACTCCTGGAAGCCGTAGCTGAGCGCGGTCTCGCGAAGCCATCCGCTGTCCGTCTGGAACGCATCACCCGTCGCCGTGACCTGGGCGCCGACTGCCTGGGCGGCATCGACGAGGCCGACTCCGCCGAGGACCAGGTTCTGCCCCGCGACATTCTCCGGGTCGGCGCTCGACACGATCGCCGCGGCGACCTCGCTCGCCTTCCACCCCGGGTGCGCCTGGACGACCAGCGCCGCGACGCCCGCGACGTGCGGCGACGCCATCGAGGTCCCCGACATCGTCGCGGTCCCGTTGCCGGTGCCGAATCCGGTCGAGACGATCGAGACGCCCGGTGCCGCGACATCCACGCCCACGGCACTATCACCGCCGCGCGGTCCGCTCGAGGTGAACGAGGCGTACCCGCGGAAGCCCGGGTTCGCGAGCGGCGCCGCTGCAACCGTCGCCGGTTGATCGGTCACGAACTTCGCGTCGTCCGTGGACTTGACGCCGAGGAACGGGATCGTCACGGTGAACGGCTCTCCTGTGTCGGGGTTCGAGGTGATCGCACCTTCGAACGGCGGGTAGGCGTCGACATTGTTGACCATCAGCGACACCGCAGCGCCGGCCTGCTGGGCGAAGATCGCCTTGGCGGCCCGGGCGCATGTCCCGCGCTGCGCGACGGCGAGCTGGTGCCCGCCGGGCACGACGCCGGCGAACTGGTACGCGGCCACTGAGCAGCCGAGGGCTTCGTTCTCGACCGTGGCCGGGTTGTTCGTGAGGCGCACGACTTTGGTGTCGCCGATGTTCGAGAGATCCGCACCGTTGGCGTTGATCGCGGGGACTCCTACGCCGCCGACCGTGACGATCGCACCCGGGAAGGTCGAGGTGCTGTCGACGGCTGAGACCGAGATGACACCATCGCCGTTGCCGGCGATGTAGGGGCTCGGGCCGGAGTTGCCGGCCGACTTGACGACGACGATTCCGGCGCCGATCGCGTTGGATGCGGCGACCTCGTCGGGGTCGTCCCCTCGGCTGAACGGCGAGCCGAGCGACATGTTGATGACGTTCATGCCGTGGTCGACGGCCCAGTCGATCGCCGGGGTGATCACATTGGTCGAGCCCGCACACCCGAAGACGCGCAGCGCGTAGATGTCGGCCTGCGGCGCGACGCCCGGACCGATGATCCACGCCTTCGATGCCGTCGACGAGTCGTAGGGGCCCGTGTAAGTGGCACCGGCGTCAGTGACGCCGGTGCCCGCGGCCGTGCCGGCGACGTGGCTCCCGTGACCTGCACAGTCGAGGGGATTCTCGTCGGGCTTCGGCACACTGCCGGGCGTGTTGGCGTTGTACGCGTCGCCGACGAAGTCGAAGCCGCCCTTGACGCGGGGAGCTGCGGGGCCGAACAGTGCCGGCTCCGGGGCCTGGGCGTCCGTCGCGAGCGCCGCCTGGTACGCGGCGACCGTGCCTGGGCCGCCGAAGTTGGCGTGGGTGTAGTCGATGCCGGTGTCGATGACCGCCACCTTGACGTTCGTGCCCGTGTAACCAGTGTTCTGCCACACCTGCGGCACACCCAGGAACGGCACCGAGACGGCGTTGTCGACCGTATAGGTCTTCACGGCGTGCACCGCGACGACGTTCGGGAGTGCGGCGACCTCGTCGACATGCTCGGCGGGAATCGAAAGCTGAATGCCGTTGTACGCAGACTGCATGTCAGCCTGGATCTTGCCCCCCTGGCTCTTGATCGCGCCGGCGATGGCATCCTGAGCCTTCTTGAGGTTGCCCTTCACCGAGTTGCGCTCATCCTGGGTGAGGTCGCGGCCTTTCTTGGCCTGCACCACGGCGACCGGATCACCCTTCATCTCGACGATGACAGTCACCTCGCCGTCGGCGCCGACGGACAGCGGCGTTGCCGTGGTGTCGATCGGGCCCTCCGACTCGGACTTCTGGAACCGTGACGACGGATCGTCGTCGGGAGTCGCGGCGAAAGCTGCCGTGGGAGTGGCGATCGCGAGCGCTAATGCGCCGGCTGCAGCCAGAGAGCGTCGGAACAAGGGACCCTGCTTTCTCAGATGTGAAACAGCGGCATACCTTGCGGACGCTATGTGGCGTATCACAAAAGGTCAACATGGAACGTTCAGATTTGAGCAGAGCGCACAAGCCAAAGCGCGGATTTTCCGCGATCTGGCACAGCCTTGATTAGGAAGACTTAATCAACACGCGCTCCCCCAGCACCGATGTCAGCAGGAGCGCGACGTGCGTCTCGAGCGTGTGGTCGTCGCCATTGCCCATCAGTTCCGCCGCCCGCTTGACGCGCTGCACCACGGTGTTCTTGTGCAGGTGATGGGTGTGCGCCACTGCGGTGTAGCTCTCCCCCGCTTCGAGAAAAGCGAGCATGGTTTCACGCAGCTCGCCTGCACGCTCACCCGAATCCGCCAGTGCACCCAGACGGGCGACGACGAACTCACGCGCGGCGGGCAGATCCGCCGTCAGCATCGCGACGAGCTGTACGTCATGAAACCGCACCACCGGCCCGATCCTCCCTGGCACTGCGACCCTGATCATCGCGCGTGCCTGCTCCGCTTCCTGGTGGGAACGGACGAATCCCGCAATGCCGGTGCGCATGGTGCCGATGCCGACCGTCACGCCCTCCTCGATCGCCGGAATCGTCACCGGCGCCTCGACAGAGACTGCAACCCAGGCATCCATCGCGTTCAATCCCGTCGCGAGCGTCAGCAGACCGCTCGCCCCATGCTTGCGGCGATGGTCCGCGCCGCCGACTCGAGTGGATCCATGCCTGCCGCGGCATCCTGTTCTCGATGCAGGCTCAATGCGATGTGCCGCTCGTTGAGGGGGTAGTGCAGGAGCCGTGACGCCTCATTGGCATCGACCCGCTCGCCGGCGAGAATGGCTGCGACCACGGCGGCACGACGTGCCGCACCCGACGTTGCGCGGCGCTGCATCTCGCGTTCGTACTCGACGACCACGATCTCGGAAAGCCGATCGATGTTCCATCGTGTCGACGCACCCGCGCTCAGACGATGTCCCGGTACCCCACCGTTGAGCGACCGCTATGGTTCCGGGCACCATAGCGAGGAATCGGTCAGCTGCGGCGTGGGTGCCCTCCGGCGTCGAGTACGCAACGGATCTCGCCGAACCGACGCGTGCCGAGATGCGCGAGACACGGGAACGGATGCTGCGCGCGCTCGACGTTCCGGTGCCACCCGCTGTTGGCCGGTCTTCGTGACTTCGAGACACACAGCGAAACCGAAGGTCACGCTGGTGCCTTTTGTCGGCCGCCGGGGTTAGCGTTGGGGCGTCCCCGCGAGGGGATGAAGTCCTCGAGATCTTCGGGGGCATCGCGGCGATCCGGGCGGACCCGGGCTCCGGTTCATACCCGGAAGCGCTGCGGGTTCGACTCCCGCCGTCGCGTCCATGGTTGAAGGGCCGCGATCCCTTCTCTCGTATCAGGACATCGGTGACGAATCTGCGTCAGGACATCAGCATCAGTTCTGCGAATCAGTTCAGAAGCGTCCGTGACGTTGACTGGTCGGCAATGGCCGAGTCGATCCATTTACTCAAGATCGAGTTCACCGAAGTCGATCGGGAGCAGTTGACTAGTCGTGGGGCGTTCGGTGGGCGGCGCCGGCGAGTGCCGCGTCMCGGTGCTGCAACACATCGGACAGGTCGTCGATGCTTGGAACAGTGAGGCGCACCATCCCCGGAACCGCTTCCACCGGGATCTGGACGACACCGTTGAAGCGCTCCGGATCTATGCCCGCGGCTCGTCGTCCCTCGGGAGCCCGCAATTCACCTCGCCACCGCCGTTGCGCAAGGAAGAATGCCTGGTCGGAGTTTGTTTCTTTCAGGGCCTCTGAACGTTTCGACACTCCGACTCCACTTCCATCGCCCGACATCAAGGTAGCGCGATACCTGACCACGACTGGCTCGGTTCGGACTCCCACCTCTGTGGCGCACCGTCGGCGCTCATCCAGCGGGATGCACGATTAGCATGACTGACAGCGCGCCATTGCGAGCACGGCATTCACTTTTGGGGAGTATGGATGGGTTGGTTCAAGCGTCGGGATGTGGCCGATTCGGCAGGTCCCATCACGAGCTCTTCAGGCGGAGAACAGGCGTCGCCGCCGAAGGATCAAGGAAGCCGGCGCGGAGATGCTGACGCAATTACCAGCCTTGGTGTCCTCGCCGAGCGACGCGGCGATATGGACGAAGCTATCCGCCTGTATACGCAGGCGTCGCACGCCGGCGACTCTCGAGCGATGGTGTTTCTCGCTCTGTGCTACAAGGCACTTGGGCACACCGACAAGATGGTTCGGTGGTACGAGACGGCTGCAACAGCGCGCAACTCCGACGCAATGTTCAACCTTGGCAATCACTATAGGGACGGAGGTGATGTCGATAGGTCAATCCACTGGTACAAGCAGGCTGCGGCGGCGGGCGACACGGACGCGCCCCTGAATGTGGCAGCGGCGTACTTTAAGAAGGGCGAGGCGGACCAAGCGATCGATTGGTACGTGACTGCAAACGAGGCTGGCAATCCAGACGCCGCCGCACCGCTCCAACTCCTTCGCGGCGCGAAGGCCGGAGATCCGCAGGACATGCTCGCGCTCGGTGTTATCTGCCATCAACTAGGGAATCGAGAGCAGGCCGTTCGCTGGTTCCGGCAGGCATCTGATCGTGGCAACGCAGAGGCGATGCACGACCTCGGTGTGGTCTACGAGGAGAGCGCTGAGTATCGGCAAGCCTTGGATTGGTACACCCAGGCGACGATGAACAACTACTACGACTCGATCCATGGCATTCTGCGAATCCTGGGAAGCCAGGATCGTGTTTTGGAATGGCTTGATGATGCCATCAAGAGGCGCAACCCGGTGGCCAGCAGATTCCTCCGCGAACTCGGCGAAGGTGTCTAGAGAGTCTGCCAATCGAATGCTGACAAGCCGCTCGCCTCAGGACAGCTGGGCGACCAGTCCGGGCGGCACTGGTGGAACCGACTGCGCGAACATCCTGTACTGCAGAAGGGTGAGGTAGAGCGTCGACCTGATCGAGGCCACGTCGTCGCTTGCCCCCGGGCCGGGGTAGTCGTTGTGAAGGACGCGCGCGAGTGCGACAAGCCCGTTGGGCTCCGCAATCTCGTGAAGAAAGAGCAGGAGAACCTGCGAGTCACGGACCTCAGCGTCCGCCTCGTCCGCGGTCAGAACGCGCAGCTGGCGTTGCGGACTCGCGCCGGAATCGCGCGCGCCGACAATCGAGACGGCTCGATCAAGCATCGCGAGTTTGGCGGCACCCCCCGTCCCGCTCGGCGCTCCTACAAGGTCTCGCAACTTCACGAGGCGTGTCGGGTGGGTCATCTCGACGAGAATCTCGATCAGGAGCGCACTTGCCGCGGCGAAGTTCACGCTCACCATTGCTCGGATCATTGCCTCGTTGGACGAGGACCCGTCCTGCCATTGCGACCACTCGTATCGCGGAGGCTGGGAAAGACGCCGCTCAGTCCACTGCTCCCATTGCTCTACCGTCGACAAGTTCAACCACTCCTTCAGAGTTCAGACCGTGAGCTGGTGCCAGCTCAAACTAGTGGGTACCGCGTATCGACACCGTGCGGGATCATTGGATTCGGGGGTCGGTCACCTCATTCTCTATTTGAGGATTAGGAGGGCAGTTTCGGCCGCCCGATTCCTCCACCCGGCCTCCTCCACCAGCTTGACCCGAACGGCCGAGACGAGAGCCGGACCGCTCGCATAGGTCATCATCTGGACGAGCTGAACGGCACCCGAGACGCGAGCTTCCGCCTCCGCCTCGGTAAGACCATCCGCGACGAGTATCGGCTTTGCCTGTCCCTCGTTCTTCGCGCGGTGAAGGAGGATGCTGACCTGCGTAAGGAGAATCGGATCATCCCGACGCTCGGCTGCGCCATCCATCACTGTTTCGAACACGGCCGCGAAATGCTCCCTGGGCATCAGGGGCGCGAAGATCGCTACCAGCAGTTCGGACGCGGCGAACAGCATCGTCGGGCTGCCGCCAGCACTGTATCTCTCGAAGAACACCCGTTCCGGGAATGGCTTGAGCTGCTGGGCAACCCAGCCTTCTATCGTCATCGCGGTCATCCGCTGCCTCATTTCGCTAATCGGCGTTCTCAACGATTCTAAACGTGTGGTCTGACCACATGCTGTGAGAACCGAGGGGTCCGACAATCAGGTAATAGTCAGGAGTCCTTACTAATGTTGCGATGGATACATGGGGCAACCCCCGCTCGCCCTTGGCGGGGGCTGGAAGGACTGGAGACAGCGTGAACGAGACATCTCTGTGGCGAACGTGGAAGCCATACGCGGCGATCGCGGCGATCGCGATTGGCGGGATCTGGTGGTGGAACAGCCAGTCGTCCTTCGCAGCCCTGAAGGATGGGCCCTACAACTGCACCGCCGTATTCGTCGGCGAGGACGGCAAGTACTCACTGGTCACCGATGACGCCGGGAACCGGATGTACGCCGAAGCGACCGTCGACGGTGGAGAGGTCGTAGCCCTGTCCGGCGACAATGCCGTTTCTACAGCGCAGCTCGAATCCCTCACCGTTCGAGCCAAGGGCGACTCGCACTTCCACATCACGGACGACCCGGCCATGCACTCGTACAACGCAATCGCCTGCGATTATGCGGGATAAGGATCGGATGCCGAGGGTACGAGTTGCGGGGACCGTAGTCGCCGTCACGCTGATCGCGCTGGCGCTTGCGGCGTGCAGCAGTTCGGTCGGCGGGTACGCCGACGAGTCGGCACAGTCCGACGTCTCCTGCGAAGAAGTCGCGGCTTCGGTCGTGCAGCGTGAGCGCGGCGACGACACGTCGGGTGCGATCAACGACGAGATGCAGTATCTGGCCGACAACTGTCCGGATGCATACGACATCACCGTCGACTACGTCTCATCCCGCAGCACCGACCCACAGTTTCGCTTCGAAACGTGCGAAGAGGCGGCGCAGTACATTCGGGCCGAGGCTGTTGAGCTGCTCCGCGCAGACGGACTCTGCTCAGATGGTGCCGCCGCGGGTGGAGTGTCCGAGAGTCCAACTGGTGAAGGACTTCCCTGGAATGAGGCGGTGAATCACGCCGGTTCGAACGAACGTGTCTGCGGGCCGCTCGCAAGTCAGGGTCGCGACGACGACGACGTGTTCCTCAACCTCGGCCGCGCCTATCCCGACCCCGCGCGGTTCCAGATTGTGCTCTGGGATGTCGGCGGAGTGGAGTCGCTGCCCGTCGGCACCACAGTGTGCGCAACGGGCCCGATCACCCTGTACAACGGGGTCGCCCAAATCGAGCTCGAGGATGTCGGCGCGGTACAGGTCGGGAACTGACCTAGCGTCGGAGTGCACCTTCGCAGACTCAGCGCCGCACCGCTAACACGCGCATCTGTGCCAGCACCAGGCATGGTGCCTAGCTGCATTGCTGCAATGTTGGTTCTGGTTTCGTCGCTGGGGGCGCGACCGTACGCACCTCGGTCGCCAACGTTGGCGTCCCGTAAAGGCACGTGAGCGTGCATGTTCGTCAGGCAGGCACGCTCATCGGAGAACCTGCATGCCGAGGCCATGCGGACTACCGGACGGCGTGCAAGCCGACCTGCTGCGGGCGGCTCGAGATTCGGCGGCTTGGAGCTTGCGGTAGCAGAGCGGTCATCGGATAGAAGCGGGGCGCCATCAACGCAACGTCGTCGAGTGGCCGGCTCGACGGAGGGCCTCAATCAGCAGTCCGTGATGCGAAATGTTGACGTCCCCCAGAAGGAGTGTGGCTCCGGCGCCCGAATGATTCGGCTCGCTTCGTCAGCGTTTCTTCCAAACGCTTCGGCAAGTTCATCGATGCTCTGTTTCGCGGCACATCCAGATACCAGCACCAGCACAACTCCCGTGCAGAGCGCGAGACGTAACCAGCCTGACCTCATTGCGCGCCTCGACCAATCGGCGACATCGAATTCGCAGATTGGACAATCGCTGCTGTAAAGCCGCTTTACAGAGGACCGCGCCTACTCCGCCAGGGGCGACAGTTTCTCGATTGCCTCGACGAGGTCCGCAGCGAGGAACGACACCGACTGCGAGACGAATGCGGGGTCGCCGATTCCCTCCTCAGCGCGGCCGGCCATCTCTGACCCTGTCGCGTCCGGGCCCGCCGCGAAGAGTTCCCGAAGATACTCGATCGCCTTGATAGTCACACTCCCGGCGAGTTCGTCCGCCGCCAGACGCATCACGGTCGCAGCGAGCTCGTCCGTGGGGCCGTCGACGAGGATTCGATATATGTCGTGAGCATCCTTGTCGACGAGCCGATCCGGATTCCCGACAGCGCGCTCGCCCAACTTGTGTAGCTTTGCGACCAGAAGCGCCGCGAGCCCCGCGACTCGCACGCGGTAGACGCGAGCATCCAAGGGATCGAGCGCTGCAACATCGAGTACAGAATTATCGACGAGTGCCGCCTCAAGGCCAACGGCGCGCCTGGTCGCACGACGGCTGTGGGGTGGAATGCGGGCTCCGCGGCTGCTCGCGGTTCCCGGGCCGGAGAGCGCCTCGGGAACCATCAGGTCGACCGGGATCCCCGCTGTGTTCATCCACTCACCGGGATTGCCGGAAAACGGGTTCGGGTAGAAGCGCGCACTCGTCATCGCTTCCTCTACCTTGGGGTCCTCGGCGAGCTCCCGCGGATCGATCGCGAGGTCGCTGTCCTTGGTGGCCTCGGCGAGTGCAACGGGTGATGCCTTCGTTCGCAGATAGACCGCCTGTGCACCGATGACAATGACGGCACCACGGTGAGCCTCTAGCGCCTCGAGTGCGTCGAGGAGCGCGGATCTTGCCGCGACCAGGAGGTCTTCGCGACCAACCGGGCTATCGGCGCCAGATGGGTTCATTGCGCGACATCCAATTGATAAGTTCCTCGGCCTCTGAGGGATTGCGGCCGGGTCCGGTCAGAAGGTCGACCACGACCTGAGATGGCGCCACCATCGTCACTCCGTCCCACGCCTCCGCTCGCTCGAAGACCACGTCAAAGTTGGGCTGGGCAAGCACGACATTCGTGCCGCTCTCGCCTGGACGCAGACCCCAGGCATCCGCAATTTCGTCGGCGGATGCTGCATAAACCATCAGCGAGCGAGGCGGGGCATAGGGCGCCCACCGGGAAGCAGCAACGGTGCTCGTGATCGCATAGCGAAGGTCGCTGGTCTCGCGTGCGCGCGCCAACACGTCGTCTATCCCCCGTGGCGCGATCCACTTGCTGGTCTGGTTGGTTCGCGTGAAGCTGTAATCGGCACTCCATCTCCGCAGAATTGACTGCCAGTCGCGCACGACGACACGACTATTCGCCCGCTCCACCAGGCCTTCTTCATCCAGGAACTCAATGACGCGGTACGTCGCGCCTGTGGATGCCCGCGATGCTTCAGCGAGTTCACGCATCGACCAATCGCGGTCGAAGTCGATGAGCGCGCGCACCACCTTGGCCGCCGGCGCTCCCTTGAGCGTTCCCTTTGGTCGGCCCGGCCCCCGCCAAGGGTCACTGTCCGCGCCTCGGTTGAACACGAACAGGCCGGGCCAAGTCAGACTTATTCGCATGTTGCCCGTTGCGTCTGCCCAGGAAAGCCCGGCATCAGTCAGCCTGTCACGGACGGTCGCTGGGAGATAGCGCGCCATCACGATGAGGTCCGAGCCTGGTGATCCGATCTGTGAACGGGCGCCTTCGGCGATCGTTGCAACGTCGCGGCCTTCAACGATTCGTTTTACCTCGACGGGGATGGTTGCGGCCACGCCGCTTGGTGCGCGTACCGTCAACTCAGCGTCATTCCGTCGAAGCGGTCCAACGTTGGACTGCGCGACAAGCTCTCCTGACCAGCTCGAAGGCAGCACCTCGAGCAGACGTCGCGTTGCTTCCCGCATTACGTCTGCTTCAGGCATAGGGGGCGGCGTGGTAGCCATGATCATTCCTTCGTTCGGAAAACAGACTATCTCACAACGCGGTGGAGACCCCCGGTTTCCCGAACAATCTCCTCGACCAGCGCACGTGACTAGTTCAACTAGACGGCAAAATCACGCCCTGTGTAGCTCGATGACGGCCAAACCGTTTGGCTCTGCGAGGTGCCGTTCGGGAAATAGTCATACTCGCGCACCGCTGGAAACGGCGAAATACGCGAACGAGGCCGAAAAGTCAGACTTTCCGTACTGACAGCGCAAAACCCCTCCGCGCTGTTGCCACTCGCCGGGCACGTCCTCGTCGAGCATTCCCACGGGAGGGGTCGTGGATTCCCTTGGTGGCGCGGTTGAACCACGACATCGGGCGCCGCGCGCCCTTCGAGGTGATCGCGGGCCTACCATGCGGGCGGTGGGTGCTGCCGCATCTCCCTTGACAGTTCGGCACGGTGACGCCACGCTTGCGCCAGCGGGACTCGGGGCCCGCCGTCTGGGGGGACGATGGCGCCAAGGCTGATCGGTCGCGCTCTCGCCGGTGCAGCGATCGCCATGATGTCAGCGTTGGCCGTCGCCTCGCCCGCCCTCGCTGCGCCGACGAACGCCTCGCGTGCGATCGTTTCTACGGCGATCGTTTCTACGGCGATCGTCTCGACGGCGACCGACGAAGCGACTCCGACTCCGACTCCGACGATCGCGCCGACGCCCGACCCCGAAACTGTCACCGCGGCCGAGCTCGGGGTCGCGTGCGACACGGCCGGCGATCTCGCGGACGCAGAACTCTACGACCAGGCGCTCGGCGTCGTCCAGGCCGCGATCGACGCGGGTGTCGCGGCGATCACGGCGGGCAGGCCTCTCGGGGACGCGGTGACCGCGTGCGAGACGCAGCGCAAGGCGATCGTCGAGCAGCAGGCCGCGGACGCCCCCGCGCCCTCGCCGACACCCGTCCCCGAGCCGGACGCGAAGGCGCTCGGAAATGCGTGGGCCGCGTTCGTCGCGGGATCGCTTGCACCGTTGGTGACGCCCGGACTGTTCATCCTGGGCGCCTGGATCCTGCTGTTCGTGATCACGCGCCTTGCGGCGCAGGTGTGGGGGGCGGGCAGCACGAGCACGCCGATCCGGCGGCGTGGCGCGGGCATCATCGGCGCCGTCTCGGGACTGCTGGCGCCTATCGTCGCGGTGTACTTCGTGCTGCGTACTGGCCCGGGACTGACGGCCGACCCCGCGTCGTCTGCCGATCCGGCCGTCCAGCCAGCCGTTGCCGCAACGCCGCTTCCCACTCCGACCGGCACCGCATGGCTGGGGCGTCCCGCTCCGGAGTGGTCGCCGACCGAGATGGTCGCCGCAAACGGGTCTCTCGTCGCGGGCGGGGTGGCGCTCGTCGTCTGGGGTGTCATCGGGATCGTCTTCCTCAGCTACGCGTTCGCGACACGTCAGAAGATCACCGTCACGTTCACGGCAGCGGCGAACTCTCGCGACTTCGTCCCGGAGTTCACGGGCATCCTGCACGAGATGGGCGGTTCGCCGGCGCGCGGCGTCGAGGTTCCGGTCGGCCCGGACCTGTCGAGCCTTGACGCGTCGATTCTCGATCTGACAAAGGTCGGACCAGCCGTCTCTTTCATCTCCAGCGTGTGGACGGCGATCCGCAGCATCTCGCCGTGGAAGCTCGAGGTGAAGATTGAGGGCGACGACGCGGCGGAGGGCGGAGTGACCGCAGCATCGTTCACACTGACGCGGAATGGACGTTTGGTGGCGTCGGATCGAATCACCGCCAACAGTCAGGCATATCTGCTCGACCAAGCGGTCGGCGCCACTCCAGCCCAGCGACTATCGACCGTCATCGCGGCGCACCTGATTGCGAGCCTTCGGCAGGTGTATGCCACCGAATGGGCGATGGCCCTGCACGGCGCGACGGCTCCTTCCGGCATCGCGATGCAGTTCCTCGCAACGAAGTGGCATAACGGATGGACGCACCGCCCGACGGGGATCGCCCTTCTGGCGAACTCGTTGAATCGCGATGCAGCGAATCGATCGGCACTCGTCGCGTTGTGGAACCTCATGTATCGAGAGAGCGAGTCGCCCGATGACTGGGCTCTGTACAACACCTGGCTCATCGACCAGGTCAACATCGAGATAGGAATCGCCGCAGGTGGTCAGCCCCCTCAGCTGGTCGTGATCGCGAAGGACGACCTGCTCTTGCGGCTGCTGCTGACACAGGGAGCGCTCGCCCGTAACGTGAGCGCCAACGGCACTCCATCGACAGACGACGATCTGCAACGCGCGGACCTCGCCCTCGACATCCTTTCAGTGCCGGGGAAAGGTCCCGTTGACTCCGCGCACATACACAGGCTCACGCTGGCGGAGATCAACTTCGCGCAACTGAGTGCGGAGGAATGATGACTGGACTCGTTCCGCTCCCCTCGGATGGCGGCTTCCACACACACGAACCGGTACGGCTGCGGCCGGACTACGCGCCGGCCGGGATGTCGCCTGAGATCGCGTATTCGCTCGCGTGCCACCTCGTGCGCACCGAACACAATGGCGGCATCACCGAGAAGGTACGCTCGCTGCTGACCATCGCCTTCCTCGATGAGGAGCTGCGTCGCTGGGCGATGACCGATCCTGAGCTGAAGCGCGTTCGGAGTGTTCCGGGGCAACCGAAAGAGGTCTCCCTGAAGTTCAGGGAACTCGTCGGGATGGCCGATGCGCCAACGGTCACGCCGGCCGCAAAACAGCTCTTCGCCCTCGCGTGCCAGGTCGATCCGTTCGACGGCCTCGCCGCCGCGGCATCCAATGCGCTGGCGGCGCTGGCAGCACCCGAACAGGACGATCACGCCAGGCGGGGCTGCTTCCAGCTCCGAACGAAGGTCGTTCCGCCCAAGCCGGTCACCGTCGACGACCTCAAGGAGCTGCGCGGGTCGCAGAACTGGTCGATCATCGAACGGTCGATCTGGCGGACACTGCACGACACGTATGGCTTCGCCGGAGACCCGCTCCGAGTGCACACCTGGCTCGCCAGGATCATGGGAGCCGAGGGGCCCGACCCAGCGCTCTCCCCGCCGAAAGCGAAAGAGGCTGACAAGCCGGACCCCGACAAAGCCGACCCGGCGAAGTCAGGCTCCGAGAAGGCGGACGACGGGAAGTCAGGCGCCGAGAAGCCAGGCGCCGAGAAGCCGGACGACGGGAAGTCAGGCGCCGAGAAGGCGGACGGGCAGAAGGCGGACGAGGCGAAGACGGACTAGGCCTCGATTCCTGCGGTGAGCCGACCGAGGCTGCTGACGCTTCGGGTCCGTAGCAGCCGGTCGACTCAGGACTTCGTGAACGGGTCGACAAGATCTGCGACGAAAAGCAATCCGATCCCGCCCTGGCAACGAAGTTAGCCATGTCGGGTGAAACGCACCCGCCTTCGGAAGGGAAAGTCCAATGAAGCGCATTCTCACCATCGGCTCGATCGTCGCTCTCTCCATTTTCGGCTTCGCCGGCACCGCTAACGCCGCGCCCGCCGACGCTGCCTGCTTCGGCCAGGTCCACAAGACCATCAACACCGTAGGCGCCCTCAATTTCACGAACGTKGGAGACGTCGTCCAGGCGCTCGGTGGCCAGGGCAAGAACGCCACCGCCAGGATGATCTGCGGCGACTGAGGGTAGGGGCTTTCACAGCACTCGTGTCGGCGGCTCGGAACCCCGTTCCGAGCCGACGACACGTCTTCCAACGGCGTGGGTGCGCGTAGAGCCGAAGGCGGACCGGGTCGTCACGCCCCGGCGCGCGAGCGCGCCCGTGACGATCACCGACGAGCACCAGGTACTGCACGCCGTAGATCGGCCCGCTCGTCGCCGAGGGGCGCACCAATGCAGCCATCGCGCGGCGGCTGTGGCTCTCGGAGCGCACGGTCGAGACGCACATCAGCGGTGTGATCGCCAAGCTCGAGGCGGTGGGACGACCCGTCACAGACGCGTTCACGAAGGGGACACCGTCAAGTGGTTGAACCGAAACGGGTCATCGGAGAGAGTGAACGGTAGCTGTCTCCGTGCGTGTGGTGGGACGGTGCCCCCGGGACCAAGGAGATCTAGCGTGCATGCATCGATGAGGACGGCGACCGCGGGGATCACAGCCTTCGCGCTCGTGTGGGCAGGAGTGGCCGTCAGCGCGGGGGGCGCGCAGGCAGCCGTGGACACAACTCCACGAGTCCTGATCAACGAGGTCTACGGGGGTGGGGGCAACTCCGGCGGCGCGTACAACCGCGACTTCATCGAGCTCGTCAACACCCAGTCCACTGCCGTCGACGTGACGGGTTGGGCGGTGCAATACGGCGCCGCCGGCAACACCACGTTCGGGGCCAAGACCGTGCTGACGGGCATTATCCCCGCGGGCGGCTCGCTGCTGGTCGGCGAGGCGCCTGGCACCGCCACGACCCAGCCCGCCATCACCCCGGACATCGATGGCACGATCGCGATCTCAGGTACGGCCGGGAAGGTGGCGCTCACGAGCACCTCCGACACGCTGGTCTGCGCGAACGCCGCCGCGTGCGCAGGAGACCCTGCGGTCGTCGACCTCGTCGGCTGGGGCGCCTCCGTCGTGTTCGCCGGCGCAAACGCCGCGCCCGGGACAGCCAACTCGACGTCGACTTCCCGTGACGCGGTCCACACCAACACCGCGAACAACGCGGCTGACTTCACCACGGGCACCCCCACCCCGCAGGGCGCCGGCGGCGGCGGCACCGATCCAGGCACGCCGACCGTCCGCACGATCGCCGAGATCCAGGGCACCGGCTCGGCATCCCCGCTCGCGGGCCAGACGGTCATCACGCAAGGCGTCGTCACAGCGGCCTACCCGTCGGGGGGCCTGAGCGGCTACGTCATCCAGACCGCCGGCACCGGCGGAACCATCGACGCGGCGCACACCGCGTCGGACGCGGTCTTCGTGTTCTCGTCGGCGACTGTCGGTGCGGTCGCTGTCGGCGATCACGTCCGCGTCACCGGGGTCGTGAGCGAGTTCAACGGGCTCACCGAGCTCACGGTCAGTACGGGTGGACTCGCGGTGCTGACGACCTCGGCCTCGGTGACACCGGCGACGGTGCCCTGGCCGACCACGGACGGCGGCCGGGAGGCGCTCGAGTCGATGCTCGTCGCTCCGAGCGGCTCCTTCACGGTGACCAACCTGTTCAGCACCAACCAGTACGGCGAGGTCGGACTTGCGGCCGGCGCCACGCCGTTGATTCAGCCCACCGAGGTGGGCACGCCTGGCTCGGCGGATGCCGCGGCCGCGGCATCCGACAATGCCGCCCGCGCCGTCGTCCTCGATGACGGCGCCTCGACGAACTTCCTCTCCGCGGCGAACCAGAGCCTCACGCCGCCGTACATCTCGCTCACCTCTCCGGTGCGCGTCGGCGCGGCCGTGACCTTCACGCAGTCGGTCATCGTCGACTACCGGAACAGAGTCTGGAAGTTCAACCCGACGACCCCGTACCTGGCGGGCGGCACCCCGCCGGCCACCTTCGAAAACGACCGCGCCGCGGCCCCCGCCGAGATCGGCGGCGACCTGCGGGTCGCCTCGTTCAACGTGCTCAACTACTTCACGACGCTCGGCGCCGCAACGACCACCTGCGTGCCGTTCACCGACCGCACCGGCGACGGCGTGACGGTCGAGAAGGGCTGCGACCAGCGCGGGGCGTGGGATCCGGCTGACCTGCAGCGCCAGCAGGACAAGATCGTCGCCGCGATCAATGCACTCGACGCCGATGTGGTGGGACTGCTCGAGATCGAGAACTCGGCTCGGGTCGACGGGACCCCAGACGAGGCACTCGGCGCCCTCGTCGACGCCCTCAATGCGGCAGCCGGTGCGGGCACCTGGGCATTCGTCCCGTCGTCCGCAGAGCTGCCCGCGGTTGCGCTGCAGGACACCATCACCAACGCCCTGATCTACCGGACCGCCACCGTGGAGCGGACCGGCGACGCGCGGGCGCTCGGCACAGCCAGCGCAGCGGGCCAGGCGTTCGAGAATGCCCGCGAACCCATCGGCCAGGTCTTCACGCCGGCCGGCGGTCGCGAGCCGATCCTCGTCGTCGTCAACCACTTCAAGTCGAAAGGCTCGGCGGGCCCATGGCCGGGCGACGTCGATGCGGGCGACGGGCAGGGCGCCTCGAACGAGTCCCGGGTGCGGCAGGCGACCGCACTGCGCGACTGGGTGCCCACGATCCAGGGTGACGTGGAATCGGTCGCGCTCGTCGGCGACTTCAACTCCTACACGCAGGAGGACCCGCTGCGGCTCCTCTACGCCGCGGGGTACACCGACGCTGCGTCGCACCTCGCGCCGGGTCAGTATTCGTACTCGTTCAGCGGACTGTCGGGGTCGCTCGACCACGTGCTGCTCAACGGCCCGGCGCTGGAGCGCACGACCGGCGCGGACATCTGGGAGATCAATGCCGAAGAGTCCCTCGCCCTCGAGTACAGCCGATACAACTACCACGGCACCCTCTTCTATGCCGCGGACGCGTACCGGTCCTCCGACCACGACCCGGTCGTCGTCGGCCTCGAGGCTGGGCTGGCGACGTCGACCACTACCCTCACCGCCTCACCGAGCAGCCAGCTGTTCGGCTCGGCTTCACGCGTGACACTCACGGCGACCGTGGCCGCCGGCTTGGCAGCCTCGGGCTCGGTCGAGTTCGTCGCCGGTGACACCGTGCTCGGCACTGCCACGCTGCAGGACGGAACGGCCACACTCCTCCTGCCGTCCACGACGCCCGCCGGCGAGTATGCGATCGTCGCCCGGTACGCGGGAGATGGAGCGGTGTCGAGCTCGCTGTCATCGCCGGTGAACGTCACAGTCAAGAAGGTCACGACCACGACAAGCCTGACGGTGACACGCAACGCCCGCGGCCCGCTGTCGCTGGCGACCATCGCGGTCACGACGGATAACGGAGGTCTGCCCTCCGGGAAGATCGAGATTCGCGAGGGAGCCACGGTCGTCCAGACGCTCGACGTGGTGACCGGCGTCGAGTTCGCGACCTTGCCGAGGGGCAAGCACACGTACACGGCGACGTTCATCCCGAACGACCCCGCGAACGTATCGCCGAGCACGAGCGCACCGGTCAGCACCCGCTGACGCGCCGAAGCAGTGTGCGGGCCCGGAAACGATCCGGACCCGCACACTCGGGGTCAGCGCCCGGTGTCAGTGGAGACGGCGCGCTCGGCGTGACTGAGGGCGGGCATCAGGGGTTGCCGCCGAACCCACAGACGATCGCGGGGACGCATCCAGAGTTTCCGGTGACCGTCACGGATGCATTGCCGTTCGGTGCGGCGTCGTCCCCATGGCGGTCGAGGAAGAACTCGACCCAAGTGAAGTTGTTGTCCTCGTCCGACTCGATCCAGTGGTCGTCTGGATCAGCGGTGTGGGTCAGATAGTAGGTGCCCTCTGGGATGCCGGTGATCTCGAGCTCCTGGAGCGGCGTCGACTGGTGGTACGAGTCCGCCCACCACGACGCGAGGCCCTGCAGTTCGCCGTTGCACTCGAAGTAGGTTCGCGGCTTGGCCTTCTTCAGCACACCGTTCGTTCCGATGAACTCGACGTCGACGAAGCAGAACGTGATCTTGACGCCGTGCGCGACCGCGGTCGACGGATCGTCGGGATCGGTGCGCACGTCGAACTCCGCCACCGCGGACTGGTGCCAGTGATTGTGCTCGGGGTGGAAGACGGCGACGCCGGCTGGATGCCGGTAGACGATGTCGCCCGCAGCGTTGAGGATCTCCTGCGTGGCGATGGTGCACTGGGCGTACTCGATGTCGTCGGTCTCACACGACTGCACCTGCCCTCCCCCGCGAATCTGGAGATTACCCGGGCCGACGTTGATGTGCGTCGTCGAGAAGCGCAGCCATTCTTGTCCCTGGGTGTTCT
The DNA here is from genome assembly GCF_054049175.1 of Microbacterium sp. P5_E9. NCBI lineage: Bacteria > Bacillati > Actinomycetota > Actinomycetes > Micrococcales > Microbacteriaceae > Microbacterium > Microbacterium sp. P5_E9. The sequence goes on from NZ_JBFUMV010000005.1 coordinate 155,345, forward strand.
GGATCTGAAGGTGATGCGGGACCTCCTCGATGACGTCCGGGAGGATCGCGTCGGCGGGCAGGTCTTCCGGGGGCGGGGTGTCGTAGGCGCTGGCAGGACCACCGAACCCCAAGGCGAAGATCGACACGAGCAGCACAGCAAGAACCGACTTCCGCGACATGGCGGCCATCCCCCCAAAGAAGACCCCACGTCTCTTATGGCTGCATGCTTCCACTGCACCGATAGCCGCACAAGGGCCGCCCCGAGGCGACCATAGGCTAACCCTATGGTTGGCATCGTACATATCCGGGTTGTCCTCTAGTTCGGCTGATACCTAGGCTCTCGGACATTGGCAACCCGAAGGCTGTAGGAGACAACCGCATGACCACCACTGAGAGTGGCGCCCCGACAGCATGAAAGCCATCGTCTTCCGGGATGCCGGCGAGCCCGTCTCCCTCGAGGAGGTCCAGCTGAACCCCCCGCGGCGAGGTGAGGTCGAGGTCGCCATCGCGGCGGCCGGCGTCTGCCACAGCGACCTGCATGTCCGGCGCGGCGAGTGGGAGCTGCCGGTCCCACTGGTGATGGGACACGAGGGCAGTGGAATCGTGACAGCTCTCGGTGAGGGGGTCTCTCATCTGCAGGTCGGCGATCATGTCGTCCTCTCCTGGGTAGCCCCCTGCGGCGAGTGCCGCAACTGCCTGCTCGGGCGTGAGGTGCGATGCGAGGTGGCGGCGGGGATCGTCGCGCTCGGCGGCACCCTCAACGACGGTACGACCCGGCTCAGCATCGGCGACGAGCGCCTGCACCACTATCTCGGCACATCGGCCTTCGCCGAGCGCGCCGTGGTGCCGGCATCCGGAGCTATCAAGGTGCGCGATGACGCACCGCTCGAAGCGATCTCGATCATCGGCTGCGCCATCGCCACCGGTGTCGGTGCGGTGCGCAATACGGCCCAGGTGCCCGCCGGCGCCACGGTGGCGGTCGTCGGCTGCGGGGGCGTCGGACTCTCGATCGTTCAGGGTGCCCGGCTCGCGAGGGCGGAGCGGATCATCGCCGTCGACGTGCGCGACGACAAGACGGAGCTCGCGGTTCGCCTCGGCGCGACCGACGTGATCGTCATCGAGCCTGGACAGGATGTCGCCGACCGTGTGCGTGAGCTCCTCCCGGAGGGGGTGGACTACGCGTTCGACGCGATCGGCAAGGCGCCGGTCACAGACCAGTGCATTCGGATGCTCGCAATCGGTGGAAGCGCCGTTGTCGTCGGCATTCCCGCCGCCGGAACCAAGGTCTCGTTCGAGCCCCAGACGCTCGTCGACCTGGATCAGCGGATCATCGGCTCCAACTACGGTGGCATCCGCCCCTCGCGGGACATTCCCTGGCTGGTCGACGAGTACATGGCCGGGCGGCTCTTCGTGGATGAGCTGATCAGCGCACGTCGGCCGCTCGCAGACGCCGAAGACAGCCTGGACCGGCTGGCATCCGGAGACGCGCTGCGCCAGCTCCTCATCCCCTCGATGCCGTCTTCCTGACTCGGCGCCCGGCTCGCCGCGTCGGTGGCATGAGGCAGGGTGGAGCGATGACCTCGACGACGCCCGTGCGTGCCCAGGCACTCGACATCCTGCGCACGCTCGTCGGCCGCGACGACGCCGACTTCCACGACGGCCAGTTCGAGGCGATCGAGGCGCTCGTTGACGCCCGCCGCCGGGCCCTCGTGGTGCAGCGCACCGGGTGGGGCAAGTCGGCGGTGTACTTCGTCGCGACGCTGCTGCTGCGCCGCCGCGGCGCCGGACCCACCGTGCTGGTCTCGCCGCTGCTGGCGCTCATGCGCGACCAGATCGCCGCGGCGCAGCGTGCCGGTGTGCGGGCGGTCGCGATCAACTCCACGAACGCGCACGAGTGGAGCGACGTGCTCGCGCAGCTCGACCGCGACGAGGTCGACGTGCTGCTGGTGTCTCCGGAGCGGCTCAACAACCCGTCGTTCCGCGACCAGCAGCTGCCGCAGCTGGTGCCGAGGATCGGACTGCTCGTCGTCGACGAGGCGCACTGCATCAGCGACTGGGGACACGACTTCCGCCCCGACTATCGCCGGCTTCGCGACCTCATCGCCCGGATCCCCGCCGGGGTTCCCGTGCTCGCGACCACGGCGACCGCCAACAGCCGGGTCGTGGCGGATGTCGCCGAGCAGCTCGGCGCGCTCGACGAGAGCGGCGCGTCGCCCGAGGTCCTCGTCATCCGCGGCCCTCTCGCGCGCACCTCGCTGCGGCTCGGCGTGCTGCGGCTGCCCGACGCGCCGAGCCGGCTCGCATGGCTCATCAGCCACCTGGGCGACCTCCCCGGCTCGGGCATCATCTACACGCTCACCGTCGCGGCCGCGAACGACACCGCCCGGCTCCTCCGCGACCGCGGATACGAGGTGCGCGCGTACACGGGCCAGACCGACCCGGACGAGCGCGAGGAATCCGAGTCCCTCCTGAAGAACAACCGGGTCAAGGCGCTCGTCGCGACCAGCGCCCTGGGCATGGGATTCGACAAGCCCGACCTCGGCTTCGTGATCCATCTCGGTGCGCCCTCGTCGCCGGTGTCGTACTACCAGCAGGTCGGCCGCGCCGGCCGCGCCACCGCCTCCGCCGACGTGCTCCTGCTCCCCGGCGTCGAAGACCGTGACATCTGGCACTACTTCGCCACGGCGTCGATGCCCGACCGTGAGCGCGCCGAGCGCGTGCTCTCGGCCCTGTCCGCCTCGGGCACCCCGCTGTCGACGCCGGCGCTCGAGGCCATGGTCGACATCCGTCGCACTCCGCTCGAACTGCTGCTCAAGGTGCTCGACGTCGACGGTGCGGTCGGCCGCGTGCAGGGCGGCTGGATCGCCACCGGTCGACCGTGGACGTACGACGAGGAGCGCTACGGCCGGATCGCCGCGGAACGCATCGCCGAGCAGCAGCACATGGTCGAGTACGAAGAGACCCGCGCGTGCCGCATGGAGTTCCTGCAGCGCTCCCTCGACGACGACACCGCGACGCCGTGCGGGCGCTGCGACAACTGCGCGGGCGCCTGGTTCGCGACCGCGATCGGCAAGGACGCGACGGATGCCGCATCCGCCGCCCTCGATCGCGTCGGGGTGCCGATCGAGCCGCGCCGCCAGTGGCCGACCGGCGCGGACCGCCTCGGCGTGCCCGTGCGGGGCCGCATTCCCGCCGGCGAGCAGTCGGACGAGGGAAGGGCGCTCGCCCGCCTCACCGACCTCGGGTGGGGCGGAACACTGCGCGAGCTGTTCGCGGCGAGCGCCACGGACAGTCCGGTTCCGCCGAATGTGCTCGCCGCCTGCGTCCGGGTGCTGGCCGACTGGGGGTGGCCCGAGCGTCCGGTCGCCGTGGTCGCGATGCCGTCGCGCTCGAAGCCGCAGCTGGTGAGCACCCTGGCGCGCGGCATCGCCGACGTCGGGCGCATGCCGCTGCTCGGTGCCCTCGAGCTCGTGGACGGCGGCCCTGTGGGTGGGCCCGGCGGCAACAGCGCCTTCCGGCTCGCCGGAGTCTGGCAGCGGTTCAGTGCGGCGGGTCTCGACGTGCCGGCCGGTCCCGTGCTGCTCATCGACGACCTCGTCGACAGCAGGTGGACGATGACCGTGGCCGCGCGCGAGCTGCGAGCCGCCGGAGCGACCGCGGTGCTGCCCTTCGCCCTCGCGCTCCGCGGCTGAGTCGGGCGGACCGAGGCTCAACTCGGGCAAGGAAAAAGCCCCGACCGTTACCACGCGGCCGGGGCGAGACGGATGAGAAATCCGCCTATCACCTGAAGGCTACCACGCGCGGTCCGGCGCTGACTGGGAGCTGCCCCCACGAGGGGCGGCCCGATCCGAGGAGATTCGCACCCCCGAGGATGCCGCGGGCTCCCGGCATCCTGAGCAATGCGAATCTCCTCAGCTGTGCGGCGCGATCGCGGCCCGCGCGGCCCTGGGCTCAACCCGTGGCCGCCCCACCCGTTCTGAGGAGATTCGCACTTCCGAGGATGCCGCGGGCTCCGGGCGTCCTCGGTAATGCGAATCTCCTCGGTTATGAGGCGCGATCACCGCCTGTGCGGCTGCGATCACCGCCCCGGACGTCACCGCGCGTCAGGGCGCGGCATCCGTCTTCGCCTCGATGAGCTGGATGAGGTTGCCGCAGGTGTCGTCGAAGACGGCGACTATCGCCATGCCGATGTCGGTCGGAGGCTGGGTGAACACCACGCCCCGCTCAGTCAGCCGGGCGTGCTCGGCGGCGAGATCGTCGACCGCGAATTGAGCGAGCGGGATGCCATCCGCCACGAGCGCGTCGCGATAGGGCCCCACCGCCGGGTGCTTCGACGGCTCGAGCAGCAGCTCCGCCCCGCCCTCCGGCGAGAGCACGGTGAGCCAGGAGTCCTCGCCGAGCGGGACGTCGTGGTGCTTCGTGAAGCCGAGCACCTCGGTGTAGAAGGCGAGCGCGGCTCGCTGATCGTCGACGAACACGCTCGTGAGTTCGATTCTCATGGTCCGGTCCTCTTTCTCTGGGGCCACCGCTCGGTGATCTCGGCCAGCGGTGCGGGGGTGAAGTAGTGGAACTTGGAGCGACCTCGTCGCTCCGTCACGACCAGGCCGGCTTCCTCGAGCACGCCGAGGTGCTGCGAGATGGCCTGCCGCGTGTGGCCGAGCCCGTGCCGGGTCAGCAGCACGGTGCAGATCTCGAAGAGGGTCTGCCCGTCCCGCGCCGACAGCTCGTCGAGGATCAGCCGCCTCGTCTCATCGTCGAGCGCTCGGAAGACATCCACCACGAGCCCATGATAGGCAAGTGGTGACTTGCATATCAAGAGACGACGCGGGGATTGCCCACGGCGCCGACAGCGAGCATGGTGGATCGCATGCCTGACCTCCTCGCGGGTGACGTGATCACCGACGCCCTCCGCGAGCTCGTGCGGCAGTTCGACGAGACCGAGCGGGCGATGCTGGCCCGCGAGCCGGAGGGCGTGCACGAGCACCGCAACGTCGTCCGGCGGCTGCGCAGCACGCTCAAGGTGTTCCGCGACCTGTTCGACCCGTTCGCCGTCGACGAGCTGCGCCTCCAGCTCCGCGAGTGGGGCGCGGCCCTCGGCGTCGTCCGCGACCGCGAGGTGGCCGCCGCCCAGGCCGAGTCGCTGCTCGCCGACCTCCCGTCCGCGCGCGACGACCCCCGGCTGCACGAGCGACTCATCGCGACCGAGCGCGCAGCGGCCACGGCCGCGTACCAGCGCCTCCTCGAGATCCACGACCTCGAACGCCTGCGCGCCACGCGTGCCCGCCTGCACGACTTCGCCGCGAATCCGCCGATGACTCCGGAGGCCGCGGCCCCGGCATCCGTCCTCAAAACGACCCTGGCCCGGGAAGGCGAGGACACGCTGCGCACGGCGGAGGACATGACCGGCTCGCTCGAGTCCCAGCACGAGTACCGCAAGAGCGCCCGCGGGCTGCGATACGCCGTCGAGGCCGCGATGATCGACCCGCCGGGGCTGTTCGGGCGGCGCACCCGCCGCGTCGGGACGGCGGCCCATCGCATTCAGAAGCGCCTCGGCGATCACCGCGATGCCGTGCTGCTCGTGCAGCGCATCGAGCGGGCGCGCGTCCGCGCGGGGCGCGCCCAGGAGCAGACCTCGGGCTACGACGATCTGGCCGCGGCCGCACGCGCCCTCGCCGACGCCGCGCTCGATGGGGTCGACCACGCCACGCCGAAGCTCGCCGCCGCCGTCGAGGCCATCGCCGCGTAGTTCAACTAGGCGCCGCACGCCCCGACCTAGGGCGGCGGGACCCTCCGCCGGCCGGAGTGGATGAGGCGAGGGGAGGACCGACTCGCGGCATCCGACCCTCCCCCCGGCCGATCCCCTCCGCTCAACGGAGGAAGGCCCCGGAACCTCGTGCAAAGTCGAGTCCGCGACCTGCTGAGCCACCTCCCGAGTCCAGGCGCGAGCCCGGGATATCCTCGCGCGGTGAGCCTGTCCGCGCGAGAACGTGCCGCGCGCCGCCGCATGTTCCGGCGCCGGCGCGCCGGGGTGCTGCTCGTCGTCGTCCTGATCGCGCTGGCAGCCGTCGTCGTCCCCCGGATCGCGGGCGCCGCAGCGGCCGCGGAAGTGCGCCACACCCTCGACGACCTCGTCGCCATCGCCGATGCCGCGACCGCCGTATCGTCCTCGGTCGCGCCGGCCGAGGCATCCGCTGCCCTCGCGTCCGCACGCGACGCGGCCGGCGCCGCACAGCCGACCGATGAGCAGACCGCCGCGGCCGCCGACGCCATGAGCGCCGCCGTCGCAGCATTCCAGAAGGAGGCCGTCGCGGGCGCCGAGAACGTGCTCGCGGACTGGTCGGATGCCGAGCAGGGCGTCGAAGCCGCCCTCTACGCGCAGATCAAAAAGCTGCGCAAAGCGCCGCCGGAGAAGCTCGCCGCCGCCCTCGAGGCGACGTCGACCGCCGCGGACGCGGTGCGTGCGGACGCCCAGGCCTACCGCGACACGATCATCGCCGCAGCGAAAGGCTCGAGCGCGCAGCCGACCGGCGGCTCCGCAGCCGCCCAGGTGGACTACCTCCTCGCCCACGCGAACGACTACAACACGGCAGTGTGGGGCGACTACAACCCCGCAGGCGGCGACTGCGTCAACTTCGCCAGCCAGGGCCTGCTCGCGCGAGGCTGGGTGATGGATGCCGCGTGGAACTCGGGCGGACCGTGGGAGGCGTCGAAGGCGTGGCGCTCGACGCCCGACCTCGACGCCTACCTGACCGCGCAGGGCTTCACCTACGCGACTGCCGACAACCTCGACCGCGTGCGCGTGGGCGACGTCGGCATCTTCAACTGGGGCGACACCGGCCCCGGGCTGGATCACACCATGACCGTCTCGCGGGTCGGGTACTCCCCCGACGGCCCGGTGATCTCGTTCGCGAGTCACAACACCGACGGCCAGTACCGCCCATTCCCGGCGACGCTGACCGACAAGGCGTCCGGGTCGACGGTGCGGATCTACTCGATCCCCTGAGCCGGACGCCGGGTCCTAAAGCAGGCCGCGCCGGCCGAGCTCGGGCCGCACGCCCTCCGCGAACCAGTACGCCTCCTCGAGATGCGGGTACCCCGACATCACGAACTCGGTGAAGCCGTACGAGTGGTACTCCTCGATGAGGTCGGCGACCTCCCGGTAGCTGCCGACGAGCGCCGTACCGGCGCCGCCGCGCACGAGCCCGACGCCCGCCCACAGGCCCGGGTGGATCTCGAGGTCGGTGCGGGTCGTGCCGCCGCCGCCGCTGAGGGCCGCCTGCCGCTGCTGCCCGACCGACCCCGAAGACGCGAACGCGCTGCGCTTGCGCGCGATCAGCTCGGGGTCGAGGCCCGCGACGAGCGCGTCGGCGATGGCCCACGCCTGGTCGGACTCCGGCCGTGCGATCGCGTGCAGACGGATGCCGAAGCGCAGCGTGCGCCCGCGCGCGGCAGCGGCCGCCCGCACCCGCGCGATCTTCTCCCCCGCCTGCGCGGGCGGTTCGCCCCAGGTCAGATAGACATCGGCGTGCTCCGCCGCGACCTCGATCGCGGCATCCGATGATCCGCCGAGGTAGATCTCGGGAATGGATGCCGGCGAGTTGACGTAGGCGTCTTCCACATGGAAGAACTCGCCCTGGTGGGTCACGCGCTCGCCCGCCCAGAGCCGTTTCAGGATGCCGACATACTCGGCCGCGCGGCGGTACCGCAGGTCGTGGCCGAGGTGGTCGCCGAACCGCTTCTGCTCGAAGTCCTCGCCGCCCACGACGACGTTGATCCGCAGCCGCCCACCGCTGATGGTCTGGAAGGTGGACGCGATCTGCGCTTGCAGGGTCGGCGAGATCAGGCCGGGGCGCACGGCGATGAGGTATTCGAGGGTGCGGGTGTGCTGGGTCAGCGCCGTGGCGATCGTCCAGCTCTCCTCGTTGCCGCTGCCCACCGGCACGAGCACCGACTGAAAGTCGAGCTGTTCCGCGGCGCGGGCGATCTGCGACAGATAGGCGATGCTCGGCTCGCGCTGCGCGCTCGCGATCCGCTCGTTGCTGGTCGCGCTGCCCATGCTCAGGTCGGTGCGCGAGTCACCCGTGAGCGGGAGGAACCAATCCAGCACGACCTTGTCGTCCGAGGGGGGCGAGGGGGCAGTCGAGGGCGTCACCTCAACAGGCTAGGGAGCACGCCGAGCACCGCGGAGTCGAACGTCACACTTCGACCCGCGGACGACCTGGATCAGACGCCGGCTTCGATCGCCGTGTGCACCGGCGCCCCGATCGCGGCGCGGTCGGCGACGAGCGGGCACGTGAAGACGTCGCGCTCCCCCATCCCCACGCGGTTGATGTAGCGGACCACGATGGCATACGACGTGAACAGTCCCGTCTCGGTGTACGGCACATCGTGCTCGCGGCAGTACTCCGAGATCATCGCGGCGGCCCGGCGCAGGTGCGGCCGGGGCATCGACGGGAACAGGTGGTGCTCGATCTGGTAATTGAGCCCGCCCATCACCACGTCGAGCAGACGAGGACCGCGGATGTCGCGGCTCATCATGACCTGACGGTGCAGGAAGTCGAGCACGACGCCGCGCGGCACGATCGGCATCCCTTTGTGGTTCGGCGCGAACGACATGCCCATATAGAGGCCGAACAGTCCGAGCTGGATGCCGAGGAAGACGAAGGCGATCCCGGGTGAGAGCACGAGGAACACCAGGACGAGGAATCCGCCGATTCGGAAGCTGAGGAAGCCGATCTCCACCCAGCGCCGATCGAGATGCCCGCGCGAGAACACCCGGCGCACGCCGGAGGCGTGCAGCGACAGGCCCTCCAGCATCAGGACGGGGAAGAAGAACAGCCCCTGATGCGCGCGCAGCCAGGCGAACGGCGGCGAGCGGTGCACCGTGACCCGATCCGGGGCCACGGCGATCACCGGCACCTCGATGTCGGGGTCCGCCTCGATCTTGTTCGGGTTGGCGTGATGCCGGGTGTGCTTGTGCTGCCACCAGCCGTAGCTCAGACCCACGAGCAGGTCGGCCAGCACCAGGCTGACCCAGTCGTTCCACCGGCCCGACACGAAGATCTGCCGATGCGCGGCATCGTGGCCCAGGAACGCGATCTGCGTGAGCACGACCGCGAGCGCCGCGGCGGTGAACAGCTGCCACCAGGTGTCGCCGATGAAGACGAAGGCCACCAGGCACGCCACCAGCACCAGCGGCAGCGCGATCAGCTTGGTCCAGTAGTAGCCGTATCTGCGACGCAGCAGTCCGCTGTCGCGGACCCGTCGCGCGAGTTCGGAGAATTCGCTGGCCCCGCGGGGGGCTCCTGCGGTCCGAGCTGTCGTCGTGCGAACGAGGCTCATGATGACTCGTCCTGCGGCGGACGCCCGCTAGCGGCGGGTGGAGCCACCTGCCTTGCCGCGGGCGGGAACCAACCCGATCGCAGTCACTTTCGTGTCCATGAACGGGACGCTACGCCCCCTACCTGGACGGCTCACAGGTTGGGGGGAGCTGCTCAGCCGCGTTCGGCGCAGGCCGGCTCAGGCCCCGACGTAGGTGGCGAGGTGCTGCCCGGTCAGGGTGGACCGATCCGCGACCACGTCGGCCGGCGTGCCCTCGAAGACGACGCGCCCGCCGTCGTGCCCGGCACCAGGGCCGAGGTCGATGATCCAATCGGCGTGCGCCATCACGGCCTGGTGGTGCTCGATGACGATCACGGTCTTGCCGGAGTCCACGAGCCGGTCGAGCAGGCCGAGCAGCTGCTCGACATCGGCGAGGTGCAGGCCGGTGGTCGGCTCGTCGAGGACGTACACGCCGCCCTTCTCGCCCATGTGGGTCGCGAGCTTGAGCCGCTGCCGCTCGCCGCCCGACAGGGTGGTGAGGGGCTGGCCGATCGTGAGGTAGCCGAGCCCGACGTCGGCGAGCCGCTTGAGGATCGTGTGGGCGGCCGGCAGCTTGGCCTCGCCTGCCCGGAAGAACTCCTCCGCCTCGGTCACCGACATCCCGAGCACCTCGCTGATGTCGCGCCCGCCGAGGTGGTATTCGAGCACCGACTGGTCGAATCGCTTGCCCTCGCAGACCTCGCAGACCGTCGAGACGCTCGCCATGACGCCGAGGTCGGTGTAGATCACCCCGGCGCCGTTGCAGTTCGGGCAGGCGCCTTCGGAGTTCGCGCTGAACAGAGCGGGCTTGACGCCGTTCACCTTCGCGAACTGCTTGCGGATGGGCTCGAGCAGGCCGGTGTAGGTCGCCGGATTGCTGCGCCGCGAGCCGCGGATCGCGCCCTGGTCGATGGTCACCACCCCGTCCTGCGGTGCGACCGAGCCGTGGATGAGCGAGCTCTTGCCCGAGCCGGCGACCCCGGTGATGACGCAGAGCACGCCTCGGGGGATGTCGACATCGACGTTCTGCAGGTTGTGGCTGTCGGCGCCGCGCACCTCGAGCACTCCGGAGGGCTTGCGCACCGCCGCCTTCACCGAAGCGCGGTAGTCGAGGTGCCGACCGGTCAGCGTGCCGCTGGCCCGGAGCTCCGCGACCGTCCCCTCGAACACGACTTCGCCGCCGGCCGATCCGGCACCAGGACCGAGGTCGACGACGTGGTCGGCGATCGCGATCGCCTCGGGCTTGTGCTCGACGACGAGGACGGTGTTGCCCTTGTCGCGCAGCTGGATCAGCAGCTGGTTCATCCGCTGGATATCGTGCGGGTGCAGGCCGATCGTCGGTTCGTCGAAGACATACGTGATGTCGGTGAGCGAGGATCCCAGGTGCCGGATCATCTTGGTGCGCTGCGCCTCGCCGCCCGAGAGCGTGCCCGAAGGCCGGTCGAGCGAGAGGTAGCCGAGGCCGATGTCGACGAAGGAGTCGAGGGCGTCGCGCAGGTTCGCGAGCAGCGGCGCGACCGAGGGATCATCCAGTCCCCGCACCCAGTCGGCGAGGTCGCTGATCTGCATCGCGCAGGCATCGGCGATGCTGATGCCCTTGATCTTCGAGGCTCGGGCGCCCTCACTGAGGCGGGTACCGCCGCATTCCGGACACGCGGTGAAGGCGACCGCCCGCTCCACGAATGCGCGGATGTGCGGCTGCATCGCGTTGACGTCCTTCGACAGCATCGACTTCTGCACCTTCGGGACGAGCCCTTCGTAGGTGATGTTGATGCCGTTGATCTTCACCTTGACCGGCTCCTTGTAGAGCAGGTCGTCGCGCTCGGTCTTGCTGTAGTCGCGGATCGGCTTGTCGGCATCGAAGAAGCCGGACTCGGTGAACATCCGCACCGACCAGCCGTCGGCGGTGTAGCCGGGCACCGTGATGGCGCCGCCGGCGAGCGACTTGGACTCATCGACGATCTGCGTGAGGTCGATGTCCGAGACCGACCCCATCCCCTCGCAACGAGGGCACATGCCGCCGGTCTGGGCGAAGCTGCGCCGGATCGTCCCCTTGCCTTCGATCGTGATCGCCCCGCCGCCCTTCACCGAGGGCACGTTGAACGAGAACGCCTGCGGCGACCCGATGTGCGGCATCCCGAGCCTGCTGAACAGGATCCGCAGCATGGCGTTCGCGTCGGTGACCGTGCCGACGGTCGATCGCGAGTTCGCGCCCATCCGCTCCTGGTCGACGATGATCGCCGTGGTGAGGCCGTCGAGCACATCGACGTCTGGGCGTGCGAGCGACGGCATGAACCCCTGCACGAACGAGCTGTAGGTCTCGTTGATCATCCGCTGCGACTCGGCGGCGATCGTCGAGAACACGAGCGAGCTCTTGCCCGAGCCGGAGACGCCGGTGAACACGGTCAGGCGCCGCTTGGGCAGCTCGACGCTGATGTCCTTGAGGTTGTTCTCGCGCGCGCCCTGCACCCGGATCAGGTCGTGGCTGTCCGCCGGCGCAGTCTTCGGGTCCGTGGTCATGCTCGTCTCCATCCGCGGCGACACCGCTTCGTTCGCCTGTCCGATTCAACCAGAGGGACGGATGCCGCTGCCCGCCGTCGACGGCGACTCAGGCGATGCGGGTACCGGGGGGAAGCCGACGCGCGGGGGTGCGCGTGCGCGCCCATGCCCACCAGAGGAGTCCCGCGGCGAGTACGAGCTGCAGCGCGAGGCCGACGAACCAGCTCGGCACCGTGCTGTCGAGGAGCTCTCGCGGCGCCGGCTGGCTGCTCTGCTGGGTCACGCGATCGCAGTCGTCCCAGACGTACTCGAGGTCGGGCGGGAGCTGAGCCAACCGCATGCCGGTCTTGATCTGGCTGAACAGATCCACCGGGTACCCGGATCGGTCGAAGGTTGCGGGGGTGGCGTCGGCGAGGATCACGAAGGGGTTCGGCGTCAGCATCCACCACACGTAGTCGTAGCGTGGCATCTCGTAGGTGTCGGTCTGCCACGGTCCGCAGGTCTGCGGCTCGACGGGATTGCCCTGGCTGTCGAATTCGATGCTGCGGTACGAGCTGGTCGCTTCGGACCGGACGACGGCGCCGCTCAGGCCGAACGCGATGAGGGTGCCGACACAGAGCGCGGCGACGACCAGATAGGTCGAGGCGACGGAGAAGAGCGGGCGGGCGAGGATGCCGCTCAGTGCGACGCCGATCGCCGCGACGATCGCGGTCTCGACGATCAGTACGAGCAGGGAGATCGCCATCGTCGCGATGCTCACCCCACCTGCGACGGTGCTCGCGACGATGAACGGCACTGCAACGGCAAGGAACGCGAGCCCTGTGACCCACGCGGCCAGGAACTTGCCGAGCACGATCTCGCCGGTCGTGGCGAGCGTGACCTGCACGGGAGCGAGCGTCGCGGCATCCCGATCCCCATTGATCGCGTTGCCGCTCAGCGTCGGCGAGACCAGCACGACGAGCAGGAGCACGAAATAGACGACGACCGCGTAGACGCTCCCGCCCCTCGTCTCCTGGGATGAGAAGGCGAGGAACGAGAGCACGGTCACCAGCAGGAGCAGGACGGCGAAGACTCCGAGCAGGACGTACCAGGCGACGCTTCGCACACGCTGCGTGAGCTCCAGCCGCACGATCGTGCCGATCCGATCGAGGTTCATGAGGCCTCTCCCTGCGACCCGTCGGCCGGCGCTTCGTCGGCGGGCTCCGCCGGCGGCGGCGGCGCTGCCCGCGAGTCGAGGTCGAGATAGGCGGTCTCGAGCGAGCCCAGCACCGGCCCGTACTCGATGACCGCAACTCCACCCGTCACCAGCGCGCGCAGCCCGGCAGCGGCTGCGTCTTCGGACTCGAACGCGACGAGGGCCGCGCCACGATCGGCTCGCACGTCCGCGGTGCTGATCCCCAGCGCGCGGACGACCGCGTCGAGGTCGAGCTCGCCCGCCACTCGGATCCGCCAGGCCCGCTGCGTTCCCGCTGCCGCCTGCACCGGGTCGACCGTGCGGCCCGCGACGAGGAATACGGCATCGTCGACGAGCTCCTCGAGCTCGATGAGGATGTGGCTCGAGATGAGGATCGTGCGTCCCTCTGCGGCCAGCTGCCGCAGCAGCTCGCGCAGCTGCACGCGCGCCTGCGGGTCGAGCCCCGACGCCGGCTCGTCGAGCAGCAGCACCTGGGGGTCGTGCACCAGGGCACGCGCGAGCCCGAGCTTCTGCTTCTGCCCGCGCGAGAGCACGCGCGCCGGGACGTCGGCGAGGTCGGTGAGCGTCAGCAGGTGCAGCAGCTCGTTGGCCCGCTGCTCGGCGGCGGTGCGCGGCATCCCGTACAGCCGTCCCGTCACGACGAGCGATTCGCGGGCCGTCAGCGAAGGCCATGCGCCTAGGGCGTCGGGCATCCAGCCTACGAGCCGCCTCGCATCCTGCGGATGCGTCACCGGGTCGACTCCACCGACGCGCAGCTCGCCGTCGTCGGGCGCCAGCAGCGAGGCGAGCATGAGCAGCAAGGTCGTCTTGCCTGCGCCGTTCGGGCCGACCAGGCCGGTGATCCGACCGGCTTGCGCCTCGAACCCGACGTCTCGGACGGCGTGGACGTCTCCGAAGGAGCGTCGCACACCTCTGGCGGCGATGCCGGGGGCAGTCATCGCCCCACTCTAGGGATGGTTGGCGGGCGAACCGAAGAACGCCATGCCGAGGTCGGGGTGGTCGACGAAGACGCCGTCGATCCCGGCATCCCGGATCACCGCCCACTCCGCCTCCCAATCGCCGAATGCGGCGGATCCGCCACGGCCGCGGAACTGTCCCACCAGGAAGGTGTTCTCGGGTCGGCAGGTCCAGGTGAACACCCGGAGGCCACGGGCGTGCGCGTCGGCGACGAGGCTCGACGGCCCGGCGACGCGGCCCAGCCGGTCGGGGCCGAGGATCATCCGCTTGGCGACGCTGATCCCGTCGACCCGTCCGACGAGGCCGTCCAGCCCGGCTGGGCTCGCGGTCTGCGCGTAGGTCGGGGCCTTGGCGCCTTCTGCCGCGACCAGGTCGGCCGGCTTCCCGGTGGCGTCGAGCAGGTAGATGTAGGTGCCCCGGATGCCGCGTTCCTGCAGCTGCTGCAGCACCGTCGACTCGAACGACTCGAGGATCAGCGGCAGCTCGCCGTCCGCCCAGCCCGCCGCCCGCAGCTCCGCCTCGATCAGGGCGGCCATGTCCCAGCCGCAGCCGGCGAAGTAGGTGGCGTGCTTGATCTCGAGGACGACGCCGATCTCGCGGCCCTGCTCCAGCGAACCCGCACGCACGAGGTCGAGCACGTCACGGAGCAGCAGCACCGGCTGGCTGTCGTCGAAGGAGGCGCTCGTCGCCCGCACTTTGGGCAGGCGCTCGCGGCAGCGCAGCGAGGTGAGCTCGGCGGCCGTGAAGTCCTCGGTGAACCATCCGGTCAGCTCTACGCCGTCGACCGTCTTCGTCGTACGGCGGTCGGCGAACTCCGGGCGGGTGCCGACATCGGTCGTGGATCCGATCTCGTTCTCGTGCCGCACCACGAGCACGCCGTCGCGGCTGATGACGATGTCGGGCTCGACGGCATCCACTCCCATCGCCAGGGCGAGGTCGTACGAGGACCGGCTGTGCTCAGGCCGGTAACCCGGCGCACCTCGATGCCCGATGACGAGCGGACGGGTGCGCGGCATCCGTCCAGGCTATCCGCGGCGCGCGCGGCCCGCGCCGAGCCGTCGATCCTCATAGGCGTCTCCCAGAACCGCGCCGAACTCGCCCCTCCTCTATCAGTTATCGTTGATCCACACAGCACATCGCTGTGCACCGACTTTGGAGTGTGAACGGGCATGGCAACGTCAAACCCCGCATTCAACAACCCGGCGTTCCAGGATCCCCGCGCCGTCAAGAGCTACCCGGGCGGCCCGCAGGCTGCGAACCTGGGCGCGACCACCCAGTATGCGACGACGTCGCAAGCCGGTTTGGATGCCGCGACCCAGGCACGGCTCGAGGGCGCGTTCGTCGCACCCTCGGCGAACGCCATCGACACCGGCCGGATGACCGTCGAGGACACCGTCCTGAAGACCCTCGCCCTGTTCGTCGTGCTGCTGGCCACCGCCGCCGTCGGCTGGGTGTGGACCATGTCGCCGGTCACCGTGACCAACCCGGAGCCCACGTTCCTGCCGTGGACGATCGGCGCCCTCGGCGGCTTCGTCTTCGCAATGATCGTGGCCTTCGGCTCGCGCAAGGCGATCCGCCCGGCCCTGATCTTCGGGTACGCCGCCTTCGAAGGCCTCTTCGTCGGTGGCATCTCGGCCTACTTCGAGTACCTGTGGCCCGGCATCGTCGTGCAGGCGACCGTCGCGACGCTCGCCGTCGTCGGCGTCACCCTCGCCCTGTTCGCCAGCGGCAAGGTGCGCGCCTCCAAGCGTGCGACCAAGGTCTTCATGATCGCGATGATCGGCTACCTGGTGTTCGGCCTGATCAACGTCGTGATGATGATGTTCGGCGCCTTCAGCGGCCCCGACAGCGCCGGCCCGTTCGGCATCTACAGCCAGCAGGTCTTCGGCATCCCGCTCGGCCTCATCATCGGCGTGCTCGTGGTCATCATGGCGGCGTACTCGCTGGTGCTGGACTTCGACTCGATCCAGCAGGGCGTTCGCAACGGCGCTCCCCGCAAGTACGGCTGGCTCGGCGGCTTCGGCATCATGGTGACCGTCGTCTGGCTGTACATCGAGATCCTGCGCATCCTCGCGATCCTCCGAGGCAGCAACTAGCTGCAGTTCTGCCGAAAGGGCCGTCCCATCTGGGACGGCCCTTTCGTCGTTCCCGGTGCCCCGTCCGTCGTTCCCTGCGCCCTTCCCTCCGCTGAGCGGAGGGTTCGCGAGCAAGGGAGGACGGATGCCGCGGATTCGGCCCTCCCCTCGCCCCATCCCCTCCGTCCAGCGGAGGAGAGGCGTACCGGGACGGGGAGAGATGCCGCCGATCACCCGCATAGGCCTGGCCGCGGCATCCGTCCGCCCCGTAGCGTGGAGGGGTGAGCGCGAAGTCGACCGAGACGTTCCTCGAGGTGAACGGCCATGAGGTGCGGGTGTCGAGCCCCGACAAGGTCGTCTTCCCGCAGGCGGGGGTGACCAAGCTCGACCTCGTGAAGTACTACATCGCCGTCGCGGACGGGGCGCTCCGCGGCGCGGGCGGCCGGCCGATGGTGCTCAAGCGCTTCGTCAAGGGCATCAACGCCGAGCCCTTCTTCCAGAAGCGCGTGCCCGAGAACCACCCCGACTACATCGACACCGCGACCCTGCACTACGCCCGCGGCACGTCGGCCGAGGAGGCGGTGGTGCGGGATGCCGCGGGGCTCGCCTGGGTCGTGAATCTCGGATGCCTCGACCTCAACCCGCACCCGGTCCGCGCCGAAGATCTCGATCATCCCGACGAGCTGCGCGTCGACCTCGACCCGATGCCGGGGGTGCAGTGGCGGCAGATCGTCGACGTGGCCATGGTCGCGCGCGAGGTGCTCGACGACTACGGGCTCGTGGGCTGGCCCAAGACGAGCGGATCCCGCGGCCTGCACATCCTGGTGCGGATCTCTCCTGAGTGGGACTTCACCGCGGTGCGGCTCGCCGCCGAGACCCTCGCCCGCGAGGTCGAGAACCGCGCACCCGGACTCGCGACGGCGCGCTGGTGGAAGGAGGAGCGCGGCGAGAGCGTGTTCGTCGACTTCAACCAGAACGCGAAGGATCGCACCGTGGCATCCGCGTATTCGGTGCGCGCGCTCCCCGACGCGCGCGTGTCGATGCCGCTGGACTGGGACGAGGTCGGCATCCGGCTCCCCGAGGAGTTCACCGTGCCGACGGTGCTCGAGCGGTTCGCCGAGCGCGGCGACGCGCACGCGGGCATCGACGACGCGGTCGGCTCGCTCGCGGGGCTGCTGCGGCTCGCCGAGGAACTGGGCCCCGCCGAGAAGCCCCCGCGCGGCACCTCGGCCGATGGCCGGCGCGCCTCGACGATGCCGCTCATCGAGGTCGCCCGCACCAAGACCAAGTCGGAAGCGCTCGGGATGCTCCAGACCTGGATCGCGGCGAACGCCGAGGTGGCCGCGCAGCTGCATCCGGCCGATGTGCTGATCGACGGCATGCGCGGGTCGAGCTCGCTCTGGTACCGGGTGCGGATCAACCTGCAGCACGTGCCCGAGACGGAGCGCCCGGCCCAAGGCGAACTGCTCGCCGACTACGACCCGTGGGCCGGAAGGACCTGGCCAGGACGGCCGTAGCCGCCGCCTGAAATGCCGGGCTGCTGAGGAGATCCGGCTGTCTGAGGATGCCTCGCGCCAATCCGCCCTCAGTTGCCGAGATCCCCTCAACTGGCCGAGCCGGCGAAGGGGTTCAGCGCCGGACGGGGTGCTCGAGGGCGGCGCGCACGGCCGCACCCAGCGCGTGCATCGAGGCCGAGGCATCCATCTCCGCCGCCGCGGCCAGCCCCTCCGCCGACAGCCGCGCGCGCAGGTCCCGGTCACCGAGCACCGCGATCAGGGCGGCCCCGAGGGCGTCGATGTCGCCATCGGGCACGAGCACGCCGCCGCCCCGGGCGAGGGTGTCGCGCGGGCCGTACGGCAGGTCGTAGCTGACGACCGGCACCCCGGCGCCGAGCGCCTCGAGCACCACGAGCGGCTGTCCTTCGTTCGTGCTCGCCAGCACGAACGCGTCAGCCTGCGCCCACGCCTGGGTCGTATCCGCCGTGTGACCCCGAAGTTCAATGGCATCGGAGAGACCCAGCTCATCCGCGAGCGCCTCGAGCTCGGCGCGCTGCGCGCCGTCGCCGTAAACGTGCAGCTGCGCGTGCGGCACCGCGGCCCGCACCGCCACCATCGCACGCACCGCGTGGTCGACGCGCTTGCGCGGGATCAGCGAGTTGAGCATCACGATCCGCCCGGCAACCGACGCGGGCTCGACGGCTGCCGGCGCCTGCGCGGGATGCGGGACCACGAACGAGCGGATGCCGCGTCCCACGCGCCGCTCGACATCCCGCAGCTGACTCGGCGTGAGCCACAGCACGGCGTCGAACCGATCCGCGACGGCGAACCACCGTTCCCAGGCCGGCTCGATGGGCGAGTCCCAGGCGAACGGCGCGAGGACGTGACAGGCGTGGGTCGTGTGCAGGATCCGCACGGCGGGGTCGAGGGCGGGCTCGCCGGCGGCCACGAGAGCCTCGCCCACCTGACGCGCCTCGCACAGCAGCACGACGGGCTTGTTCGCCCGCGCCGCGACGGCATTGACCCAGGCCCGGTACAGCCCGGCGTACCCGGGCAGCCACCCGACGATGGCGCCGTCACCCCACACCCGCACCGGCGCGTCGGTGAGGTGCCAGGCCGGGTCGCCGCTGACCACGGGCAGCTCGAGCACGACGGCACCGGCCGCATCGACGATCGGCCGGTACGGCCACGCCGAGTCGGGCACCGGCCCGGGCAGCGCCGCCGCGCGCAGCCAGGAGGGGTCGGCGCGGGCGTCGTCGAAGAGGTTCCGCAGTGCGGCCGGCTCGACCAGGAGTCCGCGCCTGACCCACTCGGTGCGGTCGGCGTCGTGGTCGGAGGTCTCGCCCGGATCGATGGTGAGCAGCGTCGGGGCCGCACCGGCCCCGGCCATGTCGAGCGCACGGCGCAGCACCGAGATCGTGAACCCGCCGTCGCGGTCGGGCACGAGCCGGCTCGCCAAGACGAGATACTCAGCGTCCGGCAAAGCGGTCACATCGCTCACGCCGACACCACCGTCTCGATGCGGAACACAGGGAAGTCGGGCGCGAGCTCCGCGAGCCTGGCGTCGGGGGCTGACGCGTCGACGCCGTCGAAGAACCTGCCCACCTCCCAGGCCCAGACCCGCAGGTACTCCCGCAGAATGGCCGGCTTGTCGGCATCCGTCACTTCCTCAGCGCGGAACACCTCCACCCGACGTCCGTGCCTCAGTTCACCCGTGCCGGAGACGCGCAGGTTGCGCACCCACTGCGTGTGCCCCCGGGGGGCGATGAGGAATCGCTCGCCGCCGAGGCGCAGCGGGTTGACCGGCGTTGTGCGCCATTCACCGCTGGTGCGGCCGCGCACCGCGAGCACGCGGCTGCCCGCCAACGAAACTCCCATGCGACCGAGCCCGCCCATCATCCCGTTGAAGGCGACATCGATCCGGGAGGGCTTCACGTAGCGCGCCATCACGCCTTACATCTTGCCGTACTCCTCGACGCAGTCGTGGTTCAAAATCAACACTCATTGGTGATTCTTGCGCGACTCATGACGCCAACGTAGCCGAGCACCGCCGTAATTCAACAACATTGTTGATATTTGCCCTAGAAATCACCAAAATGAATCAACCGGCGATTGCTGGCTGTTGATTCACGTAAGGAGTTGCCTTCGTGGCGGAACGCCCGCTCTCGATAAAGGACGCCGCCCAACTGGTCGGCCTCTCGGTGAGTCGCGTCCGACAACTGACGGATCTCGGCGTGCTGAGCGCAGAGACGACCCCAGGCGGGCATCGCAGATTCGACCGCGCGACGCTCATGCGCGAGTGGCAGGCGCATCGAGGCGCCGCGCCGACGGCACGGGCCGAGGTGGCTCGACCCGAGTGGAGCTGGCGCGACGACTTCGTCCTCGAGAACCTGAGCGAGGATGACGTCTGGAGGCGCCTGCGGGACGAGCTCGAGGGCCACATCGGCGCGCTGCCCGTCCGGGCTCGGGCGATCCTCAACTACGCGGTGACGGAGATGGTGAACAACGCCATCGATCATTCCCGAGGCTCCACGGTCGTGATCGATGCTTCACTCGCCGCTCGGACAACGCGCATCGCGATCGGCGATGACGGCGTGGGCGTGTTCGCGAATCTCGCGACCCTGGCCGGTCTCTCCTCGCCGGCGGAGGCGGTCGTCGAGATCACCAAGGGCAAGAGGACGACCGCGCCGGCACACCACTCCGGCGAAGGGATCTTCTTCACTTCCAAGGCTGTGGACAGCTTCGACATCTCGGCCAACGGCTTTCGGGTCGTCTTCGACAACCTGATCGAAGACGTCGCCTTCGGCGTCTCGAGCGGTGCAGGGACGACCGTGGTTCTCATACTCGACCTCGACACGCAGCGCGACTTGGTCGCGGTTTTCGATGCGTACGCGGACGAGGAATCGGGGTTCCACCGAACGACTCCGCGCATTCAGCTCGTCTCAGTCGCGGGCGACTTCATCAGCCGCAGCGAGGCCAAGCGGTTCGCGGCCGGGCTCGAGCAGTTCACGCGCGTCGAACTGGATTTCGCCGGTGTCGAGTTGATCGGTCAGGGCTTCGCCGACGAGCTCTTCCGCGTGTGGCGGACGGAGCACCCAGGCACCGCGCTCGAGACGTTCGGCGCCAACCGCGGCGTGCAGCTCATGATCGACCGAGTGCGCCGCGAAACCGGCTGATCCGTCGGATCACTCCCACTCGATGGTCCCCGGCGGCTTCGACGTGACGTCGAGCACCACGCGGTTGACCTCGCGCACCTCATTGGTGATGCGGTTCGAGATCCGGGCGAGCACGTCGTACGGCAGGCGCGTCCAGTCCGCGGTCATCGCGTCTTCGGATGACACCGGCCGCAGCACGATCGGATGGCCGTAGGTGCGGCCGTCGCCCTGGACTCCGACCGAGCGCACGTCGGCGAGCAGCACCACCGGGCACTGCCAGATCTCGTTGTCGAGACCGGCGCGGGTCAGCTCTTCACGGGCGATCGCGTCGGCATCCCGCAGAATCTCGAGACGGTCAGCGGTGATCTCGCCGACGATCCGGATGCCGAGCCCGGGGCCCGGAAAGGGCTGTCGTCCGACGATCACCTCGGGAAGACCGAGCTCGCGGCCGATCGCGCGCACCTCGTCCTTGAAGAGGGTGCGCAGCGGCTCGACGAGCTCGAACTGGAGGTCCTCGGGGAGGCCGCCGACGTTGTGGTGCGACTTGATGTTCGCGGTGCCCGCGCCCCCGCCGGACTCGACGACGTCGGGGTAGAGGGTGCCCTGCACGAGGAAGCGGATCGGCTCACCGTCGGCCGCGGCCTCCGCGACGAGGTCGGCCTCGGCCTGCTCGAAGGTGCGGATGAACTCCCGGCCGATGATCTTGCGCTTGGTCTCCGGGTCGGAGACACCGGCGAGCGCGGTGAGGAACTGCTCGCGGGCGTCGACGGTGACCAGCCGAACGCCGGTCGCGGCGACGTAGTCCTGCTCGACTTGCTCGCGCTCGTCCTTGCGCAGCAGGCCATGGTCGACGAAGACGCAGACGAGCTGGTCGCCGACGGCCTTGTGCACGATGGCTGCCGCGACGGCGGAGTCGACGCCGCCGGAGAGTCCGCAGATCACGCGGCCCGAGCCAACCTGGGCGCGGATCTTGTCGACCTGCTCGGCGATGACGTTGCCGCTGTTCCAGTCGGCCGGGAGACCGGCGGCCTTGTGCAGGAAGTTCTCGAGCACCTGCTGACCGTGGTCGGAATGCTTGACCTCCGGATGCCACTGCACGCCGTAGAAGCGACGCTCGTCGCTGCCGAACGCGGCCACGGGGGTGGCCGACGTCGAGGCGAGCACGTCGAAGCCTTCGGGTGCGCGGGAGACCTGGTCGCCGTGGCTCATCCACACGTTCTGCTCGATGGGCTGGCCGCCCAGCAGCACGCCGCCGTCACCCGTGACCGCGGCATCCGTCGCTCCGTATTCGCGGAGTCCGGTGTTGGCGACTTCGCCGCCGAGTGCCTGCGCCATGACCTGGAAGCCGTAGCAGATGCCGAGGGTGGGGACTCCGAGGTCGAAGACGCCGGGGTCGAGCGCCGGAGCGCCCGGCTCGTACACCGACGAAGGCCCGCCGGAGAGGATGATGCCCACCGGGTTCTTGGCCGCGATCTCGGCCGCGGAAGACGTGTGCGGGACGATCTCGCTGTACACGCCGGCCTCGCGGACGCGACGGGCGATCAGCTGCGCGTACTGCGCGCCGAAGTCGACGACGAGGACGGGTCGCTGGGAAGTCTCGGTCTGCTCGGTCAACGGGTGCTTTCTGTCGCTGGAGCGGGGTGGGCCTCGAGTTCGGCAGCCTCGCGCTGGGCGAGATACTGCCGCACCTCGCGGGCGACGCGCCCCTCGAGGATGAAGGAGAGGAAGGGGATGATGCCGCCGAGGGCGAGCAGCAGGAAGCGCGGGAGCTGCCAGCGCATCAGGCTCCACATGCGGAAGCACGCGAAGAGGTAGACGACGTAGAACCAGCCGTGCGCGACCAGGATGCCGAGCGACAGGTTGACCCCGTCGCCGGTCGACTCGTGACCGGTCGGACCCTCGACGACGGGGGCGAACCAGAGGAAGCCACCCGACCCGCCGAGGAACAGCTCGTACCCGAAGAAGTACTTGACGATCATCTCGGCGCAGAGCAGCAGCAGCATCGTGCCGGTGATGATCGAGGCGACCTGGTAGAACTTCAGCGCACCCCGGATGGCCGGGAATGTGGCGAGCTTGGGGGCGGCGGGCATGGGTTCAAGTCTAGACGCGGGATGCCGGGGGCCCGGCCCGCGCGAGGCTCCGGCCCTCAGCCTGCCCGCGGAGCCAGCCGACGCCATAGGCACTCCGCGGCCGGAATGCAATCCGGTGACATCGCGAGGTGACACGCATAGCTTCGAGTCATGACGCCCGACTCCGAAGAACCCCCGACCACGGGCGGCGCTGTGCCGCGGCATCCGAGCCCGATTGAGGACTATGCGCTGGTCGGCGACCTGCACACGGCGGCGCTCATCTCGCGGTCGGGGGCGATCGACTGGCTCTGCATGCCCCGTTTCGACTCCGCCAGCATGTTCGGCGCGCTGCTGGATTCGCCTGAGGCCGGGCAGTGGGCGCTCGCGCCGATCGACGAGGTGCTGCAGGTGGCGCGCGAGTACCTGCCCGGAACCTTCGTGCTGCGCACCGTGTGGCGCACCGCCGAGGGCGAGGCAGAGGTGATCGAGTTCATGCCGCTGCACGACCGCCGGGCCAACCTCGTGCGCCGGGTGCGGGGCCTGAAGGGCACCGTGCGCTTCCGCGAACTCGTCCGGATCCGCTTCGACTACGGCGCGGCGACGCCGTGGGTGCGGCAGGTGCCGTTCGGCGGCGGCACCGCTCTCCTTGCGACCGCGGGTCCGGATGCCGTCCTCCTGCGCGGGCCGCGGCGCCAGGCCGAGGACCTGGCGCACTTCTCGGAATTCGCCGTCGCCGACGGCGACACTGTCGACCTCGCCCTCACCTGGTATCCGTCGTACCGCGAACCGCCGGAGCCGTTCGACATCGACGACGCGCTCGCACAGACCATCGCCTGGTGGAAGGACTGGGCCGCGCGCAGCAAGCCGCCGGCCCCGTTCGACGAGCACGTGCAGCGCTCACTGCTCGTGCTGCGCGCGCTCACCCATGAGGACACCGGGGGCATCGTCGCCGCCGCGACGACCAGTCTTCCCGAGGACGAGGGCGGAGTCCGCAACTGGGACTACCGGTACGTCTGGCTGCGCGATGCCGCCCTCACGATCGAGGTGCTGATCACGCACGGTTACCGTGCCGAGGCGGAGGAGTGGCGCGGGTGGCTGCTCCGCGCGATCGCCGGCGACCCGGCGGACGTGCAGATCATGTACGGCATCGGGGGTGAACGCCGACTGCCGGAGTCCGAGCTGCCGGAACTGTCGGGCTATGGCGGAGCAGCGCCCGTGCGCATCGGCAATGCCGCCTACCTGCAGCGGCAGTGGGACATCTTCGGCGAGGTGATGATCGCGCTCCACGGCGGGCGCACTGCGGGACTCGAGGAGACCCGGGGGTCGTGGCCGCTGCAGCGCGCGCTGCTCGGCTTCCTCGAGCAGAACTGGGAGATGGCCGACCAAGGGATCTGGGAGATCCGCGGCGACGAGCAGCATTTCACGCACTCGCGCGCGATGGTGTGGGCCGCGTTCGACCGCGGCGTCCGGGGGATCGAGGAGTTCGGCCTTCCCGGCGATCCCTCTCGATGGGCCGCCATCCGGGACAAGGTGCGCGACGAGATCCTCGCCCACGGCTATGATCCGCAGCGCAACACGTTCGTGCAGCACTACGGCACCACGGAGGTGGACGCGGCACTCCTTCAGCTTTCGCAGATCGGCTTCGTCGAGGCGGATGATCCGCGGATGCTGGGCACCGTCGCCGCCATCGAGGAAGACCTCATGCAGGACGGCCTGCTCCTCAGGTACCGGTCCGAGACCGGTGTGGACGGCCTGGCGGGGACGGAGCATCCGTTCCTGGCCTGCTCGTTCTGGCTGGTGGAGCAGTATGCGGCGTCGGGTCTGGTGGCCGAGGCCCGCGAGCTGATGGGGCGACTTGTCGCGCTCGTCAACGACGTGGGTCTGCTCAGCGAGGAGTACGACACGCAGCGCGGTCGGCAGATGGGCAATCTCCCGCAGGCCCTCTCGCACCTCACCCTCGTCCGCGCGGCGGATGCCATCGCGGCTGCCGAACGAGGGATGCAGGACCGGCTGCCCTACGTGCGCGGCGAGTCCGAAGGCGAGCAGGCCGCGGTGACGGAGCAGGAGCCTGGTGCGTCGCCATCCTCGCCGCAGAAGCCGGACAAGGGCGGCGACGAGGATCTCGGTGCGAAGCCTCGTCAAGCCCGCGAGGATGCCGCCGAGAGCGCTCCGCCTAGGGCTTCCGGCGGCTGAGCTACCAGCCCTCCGGCCCGAGAGACCCCGCGGGGTAATCCTCGAGCGGCACCTTGCCCTCGCGCCACGCCCGAATCACGGGGCGCATGATGCGCCAGCACTCCTCCGCCATGTCCGCGCGCACCGAAAGGAGGGGATCGCCGTCCAGGATGCCGCGCAGCACCTGGCCGTAGGGCAAGAGGTCGCCCGGCTCCTTCTTCGCGACGAGCGTGCTGCGTTCCAGGACGAACGGGTCGCCGCTGCCGTTCATCGTCACGCCCAACTCGACCTCGCCGGACTTGAGGTCGAAGACGAGCGAGTCCGGTGCGGGAGACCCCCCGAATCCGGGGATCTCCGGCACCGGGCGCAGGCGCACGCGCACCTCGGTGGTGTACTTCCCGATCGCCTTCCCGGAGCGCAGCACGAACGGAACGCCCCGCCACCTGGCTGTGTCGATCTCGAACGTCACCTGGGCGAGCGTCTCGGTCTCGCGTGCGGGATCGACTCCCGGCTCGTCGGCGTACGACGGCAGCGCGCGATCGCCGACCCGCCCCGCGGTGTAGCGCGCGCGGTGGCTCGAGGCCACCGGATCGTCGTCCCAGACGTGTGTCGCGCGCAGCACCTGCGCCGCGTTGGAACGGAGCTCCACCTCGTTCAGCCGGGGCGGCTGCTCCATCGCGACGAGCGCGAGCACCTCGAGGAGGTGGCTCTGGATCATGTCCTTCAGTGCCCCGGCGTGGTCGTAGTAGCCGCCGCGCCCTTCGAGTCCGATGAGCTCGTCGTACACGATCTCGACGCGCTCGATCGACTCGCCGTTCCAGACCGACTCGAAGAACCGGTTGGCGAAGCGCAGGCCGAGGATGTTCAGCACCATCGACATTCCGAGGAAGTGATCGATGCGGAACACCTGCTCCTCGGGCACGAGCTGGGCGATCAGGCGATTGAGCGCGCGCGCCGAGGCCAGGTCCGTGCCGAACGGCTTCTCGAGTGCGAGCCGGGCGCCCTCGGGCAGGTCGACCTGCCGGAGGGCCGCGCACACCTTCGCCGTGATCGCCGGCGGCAGCGCGAAGAAGAGGACGGGCGTGTGGTCGCACGCGGCGACCAGCTGTCGCAGCTCGTCGACGTCCGTGACGTCCGAGGTCACGTACCGAGCCGACTCCAGGTAGCGGTCTGCGTCGTGCGGGTCGCCGATCTGCCCGAAGCTGTCGCGGATCAGCTGCCGCCACTGCTCGTCGGTGCGATCCTCCCGCGCGGCGCCGACGATCTGCACCTCGTAGTCGTGCTCCGACAGGAGGCTCGCGAGGCCGGGAAGGAGCAGCCGCTTCGTCAGGTCTCCCCCCGCGCCGAGGATCAGGATGCTCACGCTCTGGGTCACAGCACGAGAGTAGGCGTGGCGGTTCGGGCGCGGCGCGCCCTGGCGCGTGGCGGCCTTCGGTGCTAGGCGGTCGGTTCGACGCCGGCCGCGGCTTCGCCGAACTCCTCGACCTCGCGCTCCCACGCGTCGCGCGCGAGGCGATACCAGAGGTAGAACGCGAACCCGGCGAACACCGCCCACTCGATCGCGTAGAAGATGTTGAGCCAGTTGACCGCGGATCCTTCGGCAGGCGCCGGGGAGTGGATCGCCACCAGGCCGGCAGTCGGCTCCCCCGCCGTCAGGTAGGGGCGATACACGTCGAGGCCCTCGATGTCATGCCACTGTGCGAGCAGCGCGGCCGGTGACATGCGGGTCATGGTCTGCGGGTCCGCGCCGCGCGGGGGCAGATCCGGACCCTCGTCCGAGATGATGCGCCCGGTGAGGTCGATCGCCTGCGGCGAGTCTCCGGATGCCGCGGCCTCGAGCTTCTCGGCGGCTGCGGCTGCGGCATCCGCCGTCCGCGCCCAGCCGATCGCGACCGCAAGTGAGGTGGGCGCGTCGGTGCCGGTCAGGCGAAGCTGGCCGGTGACCCAGTACCCCTCCACCCCGTCGTTGAGCCGCGACTCGACGAGGAGGAAGTCGCCGGGGATCCAGCTGCCCGAGACGGAGACCTGCTGGCCGACCAGCGACTCGGGGAGGTACGCCCCCGGGGCAACGACGTCGGCGAGGGGCTGCACCTGCTCGGTCGCGCCTGGCTCGGCCGGGCCCTGCTGGACCGCTCGACCGAGCTGCCACTGGCCGAGCCACGCGAACACGCCTGCGACCACGAGGCAGAGGGCGAGCATGGCGAGCCAGCGCGGCCGCACCATCACCTCGCGCAGGGTCGGCGGGAAGACCTCGGTCCCTGCGCCTGTCGAAGGGCCGGTCCCTGAGCCGCCCACGCCGGTCCCTGAGCTTGTCGAAGGGTCGGTCATCCGCCGCTGTACGGCGCGACGACGACCTCGACGCGCTGGAACTCCTTGAGGTCGGAGTACCCGGTCGTGGCCATCGACTTGCGCAGGGCCCCGATGAGGTTCGCGGTGCCGTCGGCAACCGGGGCGGGGCCGTAGAGCACCGACTCGAGGTTCACGAGCTGGTCGATCTTCATCCGCTTGCCGCGCGGGAGCTTGGCGTGGTGCGCCTCGGGACCCCAGTGGAAGCCCAAGCCGGGAGCGTCGGTGGCGCGCGCGAGCGCCACACCGAGCATGACGGCATCCGCCCCCATCGCCAGTGCCTTCACGATGTCGCCGGAGGTGCCGACGCCACCGTCCGCGATCACGTGGACGTAGCGGCCGCCCGACTCGTCGAGGTAGTCGCGGCGCGCGCCGGCGACATCGGCGACCGCGGTCGCCATAGGTGCATGGACGCCGAGGGTGGCTCGCGTGGTGGACGCGGCTCCCCCGCCGAACCCGACGAGCACGCCGGCCGCACCGGTGCGCATCAGGTGCAGCGCGGCCGTGTACGTCGAGGCACCGCCGACGATGACCGGCACATCCAGGTCGTAGATGAACTTCTTGAGGTTCAGCGGCTGCTCGACGGACGAGACGTGCTCGGCCGACACGGTCGTGCCGCGGATGACGAAGAGGTCGACGCCGGCGGCGACGACGGTCTCGTACAGCTCCTGGGTGCGCTGCGGCGTGAGGGCACCGGCGACGGTGACCCCGCCGGCGCGGATCTCGGCGAGCCGCGCACGGACGAGCTCGGGCTGGATCGGGGCGGCGTAGAGCTCCTGCATGCGCGCGGTGGCGGCCGCATCGGGCAGGGACGCGATCTCGGCGAGGAGCGGCTCCGGGTCGTCGTAGCGCGTCCACAGCCCCTCGAGGTCGAGCACGCCCACCCCGCCGAGCTGGCCCAGCATGATCGCCGTGCGAGGGCTCATGACCGAGTCCATCGGGGCGCCCAGCACCGGGATGTCGAATTGGAACGCATCGATCGTCCAGGCCGTCGAGACGTCCTCCGGGTTGCGGGTGCGCCGAGAGGGCACGACCGCGATGTCGTCGAACGCATAGGCCCGGCGGGCGCGCTTGGCGCGGCCGAGCTCGATCTCCATGCTCACCCCCTCAGCCTACTCGCGCGCGTTCTCGCGCCCCGCTACGGGCCCTGAGCCTGTCGAAGGGTGCGTTGTGGTGGACGGATGCCGCGGCCCGGCCGCTTCGACAGGCTCAGCGACCCGCGGCTAGCGCGGCCGGACCACCCGGGCTTCGTCCCAGACGGGCTCGCCCGACTCGAAGACACGGCCGTCGGAGCCGAACACGAGGAAGCGGTCGAACGAGCGCGCGAACCAGCGGTCGTGCGTCACCGCGAGCACCGTGCCCTGGAACCGCGTGAGCGCGTCCTCGAGCGCCTCGGCCGAGACGAGGTCGAGGTTGTCGGTCGGCTCGTCGAGCAGCAGCAGCGTCGCGCCGGACAGCTCGAGCATCAGAATCTGGAACCGCGCCTGCTGGCCGCCCGACAGCGTGTCGAACGTCTGCTCGGCCTGGCGGACGAGCCCGTAGCGGTCCAGTGCCGAGCTCGCGGCATCCCTCGGCAATCCCGTCCGACGGTCGTCGCCGCGATGGAGGATGTCGAGCAGCGTCCTACCCCGGAACTCGGGGTGCTGGTGGGTCTGCGCGAACCAGCCGGGCACGACGCGCGCGCCGAGGACGGCGCGACCCGCGTGCTCGACGGGATCCAGGGCCGTACCGACCGCGGTGACGTGACCGAGGAGCGCGTCCGGGTCGGTGCCGCCACCGGCGAGGAGCCGCAGAAAGTGCGACTTTCCAGAGCCGTTCGACCCGAGCACCGCCACCCGGTCGCCGTACCAGACCTCCAGATCGAAGGCGTCCATGAGCCCGGTCAGCACCAGGCGCTCGGCGACGACCGCGCGGCGGCCGGTGCGCTCGCCGCGCAGCCGCACGTCGAGGTCCTGCGCAGGCGGGCGCTCCTCGGGCGGACCCGCCTCTTCGAACCAGCGCAGCCGGGTCTGGGCGGCGCGATACCTCGACGCGAACCCGTCGTTCGCCGAGGCCTTCACCTTGAGGTCGGCGACGAGGGCCCTGAGCTTGGCGTGCTGCTCGTCCCAGCGGCGGCGCAGCTCGTCGAGGCGCGCCATCCGCTCCTCCCTCGCACGGTGGTAGGTGGCGAAGCCGCCGCCGTGCACCCAGGCGGATGATCCGGCACCGCCGACCTCGAGGGTCACGATGCGGTCGGCGCCGCGCGCGAGCAGCTCCCGGTCGTGCGACACCAGCAACACCGTCTTGGGCGTCTCGCGCAGGCGCTCCTCGAGCCAGCGTTTGCCTGGCACGTCGAGGTAGTTGTCCGGCTCGTCGAGCAGGAGCACCTCGTCCGGGCCGCGCAGCAGCGCCTCGAGCGCGAGCCGCTTCTGCTCGCCGCCGGAGAGGGTGGAGAGCTCGCGGAATTGGGCACGGGAGAACGGGATGCCGAGCGCGGCGATCGTGCAGGAGTCCCAGAGCGTCTCCTGCTCGTAGCCGCCGGCTTCGGCGTAGTCGCCGAGCGCCCCGGCGTACTCCATCTGCGTGTCGAGCTCGTCGCGGTCGATGATCGCCGCTTCGGCGTCCTCGAGCCTTCGGGCTGCTCTGCGCACGCGGTCGGGAGCGACCGAGACGAGCAGGTCGTGGACCGTCCGGCCGGGCGCGCCATGCCCGACGAACTGATCCATGACCCCCAGCCCGCCGCCGATCGTCACAGCTCCGGCGTGGGCGGCCTCCTCGCCGCGGATGATACGAAGCAGCGTCGTCTTGCCCGCGCCGTTCGCGCCGATGAGCGCGGTCGTCGATCCCTCGCCGACGCGGAACGCGATGTCGTCGAGCAGCGGCCGCCCGTCGGGCAGCGCGTACGAGACGCCGTTGACGTCGATGTATCCCACGATGTGGCCCCGTCCGCCCCGCGGATGCAGAGCCGATCAGCCTATCGCGGCCGGCCACCGCGTGCCCCGGCATCCGATCGCCTCATGCGACGCGTACCCAGCTGCGGGGCTGCTGCGCGAAACGCCGGGCGCGGGCCCACCGGACCGGCGTGTCGGCCACGATCCCCGCAGTTGGGTACAGGAGCGACGCCGCGCCCGGGTCAGGCGGCGGCGTACCGTCCGGAGGCGATCGCGCGGGCGCGCTTCTTCTCGGCCTCTTCCTCGCGGTTCTTCGGCGGTGTCGTCGAGACGAGGTCCTCGAGCAGGTGCCCGGTGATGTGGGCGATCTCGTGCACGGCGCGGTCGAAGGCCTCCTGGTTGGCCTTCGAGGGCTTCGTCGTGCCCGCGATCTTGCGGACGTACTGCAGAGCGGCGGCGTGCACCTCGTCGTTGGTGGCAGCCGGCTCGAAATTGTGGAGGTTATGGATGCTGCGGCACATGGCCTCGACGATACGCCGGGCCGCCGCATCCGTCACCGTCTACCAGGGCTCGTCGCCCCGCGGTGCGATGTCGAGGATGTGCGGCAGCTCGGTCGGGAAGCAGGTGCGGAAGAGCTCGGTGATCCGCGGGTCGGAGCCGTAGTCGTCGACGAGCCGCATGCCGATCATGACGTTGATGAGCATGCCTTCGGCCAGGAACATCCGCGCCTCGTCGGCCTCGAAGCCGGCCTCGTCCCGGAAGAACTCCCACACCTGGGCGAATCCCTTGCGCGCGGCGGGGCCGATCACCGGATGCCCGCCGAGCAGCCATGCGTGCGAGAGCGTCTGGTGCAGTCCGCGCGTGCTCAGCAGTTCGACGTAGGCGTCGCCGATGCGCTTGGCGACCGGGCGCTCAGACGTCGTATCGGCGAGTTCGACGCGGAACACGCGCATCAGCGCGTCGAACGCCGACTGCATGGCCGCGAGGAAGAGGTTCTCCTTCGTGCCGAACAGGCGCACGACGTACGGCTGGCTGATGCCGGCCGTGCGCGCGACGTCGTCGGTAGTGGTGCCCTCGTACCCTTTCGCGCCGAACACCGCGAGCGCCGCGGCGATGATCTGCTCGCGTCGGTCCTCCGAGCTCATCCGGACGGCCGGCACAGGCTTCGACGTCGTCGTCGGTCCCTCATTCGCATTCACGCTTGACATGTTATCAGTCGATTACTACAGTCGACTCAGCCAAGTAATCATTCGATTACAACAACCATGAAGGAGCCTCGCATGAGCGACATCCTCACCTCCGCGCCGGTGCGCAGACGACCCTTCGGGCTCGTCGTAGCCGCGGCATCCGTCCCCATGTTCATGGCGACGCTCGACAACCTCGTCATGACCAACGCCCTCCCCGTGCTGCACCAGGAACTCGGCGCCAGCGTCGAGGAGCTGCAGTGGTTCATGAACGCGTACACGCTGGCGTTCGCAAGTGCGATCCTCGTCGCCTCCGCACTCGGCGACCGGTTCGGCCGCCGGACGGTGTTCGCCATCGGCATTGCGGTCTTCGGCATCGGCTCGGCCCTCGCCGCGCTCAGCACCGATCCGGGTCAGCTCATCGCCGCCCGGGCACTGCAGGGCTTCGGCGGTGCGGGGGTGCTTCCGCTCTCGCTGGCGCTGCTGGCCGGCGGGGTCGCCCCGAGTCGCCGTCCGCTCGCGATCGGCATCTGGGGCGGCATCTCGGGCCTCGGGGTCGCGGTCGGCCCGCTCGTGGGCGGAGCGGTCATGGAGGGCTGGAACTGGCAGGCGATCTTCTGGATCAACATCCCGGTCGCCATCATCGCCATCCCCTTCGCCCTGCTGGCCCTGAACAACGACTTCGGCGCCCGTTCGCGCATCGACGTCGTCGGCGCGCTGCTCGCCGCCGGCGGGGTGCTGGCCCTGGTGCACGCGATCGTCCGAGGCAACGATGACGGCTGGTCGTCGTTCAGCGTCATCGCCGAGATCACCGTGGGGGTCGTGCTGCTGCTCGCCTTCGTCGGCTGGCAGACCCGCGCGAAGGCGCCGCTCGTGCCGTTGCGGCTCTTCCGCGATCGCTCGTTCTCGCTCACCAACATCGTCGGGTTCGCGTTCACCTTCGGCACGTTCGGCGCGGTGTTCATCCTCATCCAGTACATGCAGGTGGTGCAGGGATCGACCCCGCTCGAGGCGGCCGTGCAGACCACGCCGTGGACGCTCGCCCCCATGTTCGTCGCCCCGATCGCCGGCATCATCGCACCGCGGGTCGGCACCCGTGCGTTGATGCTCACGGGCCTGCTGCTGCAGGGCGTCGCCCTCACCTGGATCGGCCTGATGCTCTCGACCGACCTCGACTATTCCGCGCTCATCGCGCCGTTCATCATGGCCGGCGTCGGCATGGGGCTCGTCTTCGCACCGTCCGCGACGGCCCTGCTCGCCACGCTCGGCGTGATCGACCACGCCAAGGCGTCCGGAGTGAACTCGACGGTCCGCGAGATCGGCATCGCCCTCGGCACGGCCGTCATGACCGCGATCTTCGTGAGCGCGGGCGGCGAGCTGCAGCCCGACCTCTACGTCGACGCCGCGCGCCCGGCCGTGCTCACCGGCGCCGCGGTGCTCTTCGCCGCAGCCGTCGCCGCGTTCTGGCTCCCCGCCGGTCGCTCCACGGCTGCGGAGACGGATGCCGCGGCCGAGGCATCCGCCACTCCCGAGCCGGAGCTCGCCCAGGTCTGACCCGGCCACCAACGCCGAAACCACCCATCTCGCGCGAGACCACCGACTCCGGCTCGCCGAAATGGGTGGTTTCGCGCGAACCAGGTGGTTTCGGCGAGAGGCGGGTGCTACCGCTTGTAGTTCGGGGCCTCGACCACGATCTGCACGTCGTGCGGGTGCGACTCCTTGAGACCGGCGGCCGTGATGCGCACGAACCTGCCCTTGGCCTTGAGCTCGTCGACCGTGCGGGCGCCGACGTAGAACATCGACTGCCGCAGCCCGCCGACCAGC
This sequence comes from Microbacterium sp. P5_E9, assembly GCF_054049175.1. NCBI lineage: Bacteria > Bacillati > Actinomycetota > Actinomycetes > Micrococcales > Microbacteriaceae > Microbacterium > Microbacterium sp. P5_E9. The sequence goes on from NZ_JBFUMV010000005.1 coordinate 188,528, forward strand.
TGGTACGCGACGGCCGAGACGGGGCCGCGGTACGCTACCTGGCCCTCGATGCCCTCGGGGATGAGCTTGTCGTCCGAGGGCACGTCCGCCTGGAAGTAGCGGTCCTTCGAGTACGAGGTCTTCTTGCCGCGGGTCTGCAGGGCGCCGAGCGATCCCATGCCGCGGTACTGCTTGAACTGCTTGCCGCCCTGGAAGACGATCTCGCCGGGCGACTCGTCGGTGCCGGCCAGGAGCGAGCCGAGCATGACGGTGTCCGCGCCGGCCACGAGCGCCTTGGCGATGTCGCCGGAGTACTGCAGCCCACCGTCGGCGATGACCGGGATGCCCGCTTCGCGCGCCGCGAGGGATGCCTCGTACACCGCCGTGACCTGGGGCACGCCTACGCCCGCGACGATGCGCGTCGTGCAGATCGAGCCCGGTCCGACGCCGACCTTGACGGCATCCACCCCCGCGTCGATGAGCGCCTGTGCGCCCTCGCGCGTGGCGACGTTGCCGCCGATGATGTCGATGTGCTCGAAGGAGGAATCGGCCTTCAGCCGTCGCACGATGTCGATCACGCCGGCGGACTGACCGTTGGCCGTGTCGACCACGAGAACATCGACGCCGACATCGCGGAGGGCCTCCGCACGCTCCCAGGCGTCGCCGAAGAAGCCGATCGCGGCGCCGACGCGCAGGCGGCCCTGCTCGTCCTTGGTGGCGAGCGGGTACTTCTCGCTCTTGTCGAAGTCCTTGATGGTGATGAGGCCGGCCAGCTTGCCGTCCTCATCGATGAGCGGCAGCTTCTCGATGCGGTGCTTCGCGAAGGTGGCGATGACCTCATTGGCGCCGATGCCGACGGGAGCGGTGACGAGCTTCTCGGTGGTCATGACGTCGCGCACGAGCGTCGTCTGACGCTCGAAGCCCGAGACGAACCGCATGTCGCGGTTGGTGACGATGCCGACCAGGCGGCCCTCGTCGTCGATCACCGGCAGCCCGGAGATGCGGTAGGTCGCGCACAGGTTGTCGACCTCTTCGATGGTCGCATCGGGCGTGGTAGTGATCGGGTCGGAGATCATGCCCGACTCGCTCCGCTTCACGCGGTCGACCATCGACGCCTGCTCTTCGATCGACAGATTGCGATGGAGGATGCCGAGGCCGCCCTCGCGCGCGATCGAGATCGCCATCCGGGCTTCGGTGACGGTGTCCATCGCGCTCGAGATGAGCGGTGTCGCCACCGTGATGCGCCGCGTAACCCGCGACGACGTGTCGGCTTCACTGGGGATGACGTCGGTGTGCCCTGGTAGGAGCAGCACGTCGTCATAGGTGAGTCCGACGAAGCCGAACGGGTCGTGGCTGTCCATAGATTCTCCTGCGCACACGGCGCGTTGCTCGAGGTAGACGACGCTGGCCGGTGCGCTCGAAGCGCGCCGTACTCGATTCTAAGCGACCGGCACGCGAATTCATTCCCCGCGCGTATACCCCGCACGCGGGCCGGGCGGCGATTCGATCACGTATCAATCGGCGCGTGTCTGAAACACGATCGACACACTACGCTCGTACCGTCGTGATCACGGCCGATGCGACCCGAACCATCGGTGTGCGCTGTGCTGACTGGAGGTTCTGTGGGTCCTACAACTGCTCCCGCGCGGCGAACGATGCCGTGGCTGGCCGCGCTGTTGGGCGTGCTGCTGGCTGCCGCGATGATCTTCCTCGGATCCGGTGCGGCGCATGCCGCGCCCGGTGACGACCAGGAGAAGACCGATTTCTACTTCGCCGGCATCATCACCTTCGAAGACAAGCCCGTGGCCGATGTGACGGTCTCCGTCGAAGGCAACGGCTTCGAGGCCGAGACGGTGACGGATGCCGAGGGCAAATGGCGCCTGTACGTGCCTGAGAAGGGCGAGTACACCATCACGGTCGACGAGTCGACGCTGCCCGACGGCGTCATCGTCGAGGGCGAGAGCGCTTCGCAGGACGTCGAGTTCGGCCAGACCAACACGAAGATCATCAACCTCTTCCTCGGTGAGGGCGAGCGCGTCACGATTCCGTTCATCGATCAGCTCCTCGATCGCCTGATGAACGGCCTCAACTTCGGCCTGCTGCTCGCGCTCGCTTCGATCGGCGTCTCGCTGATCTACGGCACGACCGGGCTGAGCAACTTCGCCCACGGCGAGATGCTCACCTTCGGCGCCATCGTCGCGCTCGTCTTCGGCGTCTGGCTCGCCTGGCCGATGTGGCTCGTGCTTCCCCTCGTCGTGGTCTTCGGTGCCGGCCTGGGCTGGTCCCTCGACGCCGGACTGTGGAAACCTCTGCGAAGACGGGGCCTCGGCATCGTCCAGGTGATGATCGTGAGCATCGGCCTCTCCCTGGCGCTGCGCTACGTGTACCAGTTCTTCATCGGCGGCGCGACGTACCAGCTGCCCGGCGCCGGCGCCGGTCGCGACATCCACCTCGGCCCGATCTCGCTCTCCTGGATCGACATCGTCTCGATGGTGACGAGCATCGTGCTGCTGATCGGCGTCGCGTACTGGCTGCTGCGTACGCGCATCGGCAAGGCGACCCGCGCCATCAGCGACAACCCAGGCCTGGCCGCGGCATCCGGCATCAACGTCGACCGCGTCATCCGGATCGTCTGGATCCTCGCGGCGGTGCTGGCGGCGGTCGCCGGCGTGCTGTGGGCGTACTTCCGCCCCGGCGTGAAGTGGGACATGGGCGGACAGGTGCTGCTGCTGATCTTCGCCGCCGTCACCCTGGGTGGCCTCGGCACCGCCTTCGGCGCCCTGATCGGTTCGCTGATCGTCGGGATGCTGGTCGAGATCTCGACCCTGTGGATCCCGTCGGACATGAAGTACGTCGGCGCCCTCGCCGTGTTGATCATCATTCTGCTCGTCAGACCCCAGGGCATTCTGGGCCGCAAGGAGAGGCTGGGATAGGGCCATGGATTGGGGTCAGATACTCAACAACACGGCCTACTGGGTCTTCAGCCCGGAGACGATCGCCTACGCGTTGGCGGCGACGGGTCTCGCGGTGCAGTTCGGTTACGGCGGCCTGCTCAACTTCGGCATGGCGGGCTTCATGGCCCTCGGCGCGTACGGCTACGCCATCTCCATCCTCAGCTTCGGCTGGCCGTGGTGGGTGGGCATCATCGTCGGCTGTCTCGCCGCGACCGTCTTCGCCATCATCCTCGGCATACCGACGCTGCGATTGCGGGCGGACTATCTCGCCATCGTGACGATCGCGGCGGCCGAGATCGTCCGATTGCTGCTCACCACGCAGCTGTTCGACGAGTTCACCAACTCCGCAGACGGGCTCGGCGGTTACCACGCCGGCTTCCGCGGGGCCAATCCCTTCCCTGCCGAGACCGCTGACGGCACGAAGATGATCTATGGCTTCGGTCCGTGGCAATGGACCGCCGACCAGCTGTGGGTGCGCGTCTTCGGCATCATCCTGCTCGCCATCGCGGTGTACCTGGTCTGGGCGCTCATGCGCAGCCCGTGGGGACGCGTGCTCAAGGGCATCCGCGAGGACGAGGACGCCGTCCGGTCGCTGGGCAAGAACGTCTTCTCGTACAAGATGCAGGCGCTCATCATCGGTGGTGTCTTCGGTGCCCTCGGCGGGGTCGTGTTCGCCCTGCCCTCGGCCGTGGTCCCGGCGACCTACACGACGTCGCTGACGTTCTTCATCTGGACGATCCTCCTGCTGGGTGGCGCGGCGACGGTCTTCGGGCCGGTCGTCGGGTCGGTGATCTTCTGGGTCATCATGGGGTTCCTCGACAACGTGCTGCCTGCACTCGCCCAGTCGGACGTGCTGAACATCTCGAGCCAGCAGGCCGGAACGCTCCGGTTCATCCTGGTGGGCGTCGCGCTGATGCTCATCGTGATCTTCCGCCCGCAGGGCATCTTCGGAAACAAGAGGGAGCTGACCTTTGTCAAATAGCGCCTCAGACGACACGACGTCACAGCCCGTCAACGGGACGGATGCCGCGCCCGCCGCAGCGCCCGCCACCGGGTCGGTCCCGACCACGACCGGCAGCCTCCGGCGCCCCAAGAAGACCGGCCTCGCCACCGGCGAGTTCGTGCCCGGGGTGCCCAAGGTCGACCCGATCATGGCGATGGACAACGTCACCCGGCGATTCGGCGGTCTCACGGCGGTCGACGTCGAGCACCTCGAGATCCCCCGCAACGCCATCACGGCGCTGATCGGACCGAACGGCGCCGGCAAGACCACCCTGTTCAACCTGCTCTGCGGATTCGACAAGCCCAATTCGGGCACCTGGTCGTTCGACGGCAAGCAGCTGTCCGGCATCCCGTCGTTCAAGGTGGCGCGGATGGGGCAGGTGCGCACGTTCCAGCTCACCAAGGCCCTCTCGCTGCTGACAGTGCTCGAGAACATGAAGCTCGGCTCGACGGGCCAGAAGGGCGAGAACCTGCTGGCGAGCATCGTCCCGGCGATCTGGCGCAAGCAGGACAGCGACATCGAAGACAAGGCGATGGAGCTGCTCAAGCGGTTCAAGCTCGACGCGAAGGCGGACGACTACGCCGCGTCGCTCTCGGGTGGCCAGCGCAAGCTCCTCGAGATGGCGCGGGCGCTCATGAGCGACCCGCAGCTCGTCATGCTCGACGAGCCGATGGCCGGGGTGAACCCGGCCCTCACCGAGTCGCTGCTCGATCACATCCTCGATCTCAAGGATCTCGGCATGACCGTGCTGTTCGTCGAGCACGACATGCACATGGTCCGCCACATCGCGGACTGGGTCGTCGTCATGGCCGAAGGACGCGTCGTGGCCGAAGGCCCGCCCGAGTCCGTCATGCAGGACAAGGCCGTCATCGACGCCTACCTGGGCAGCCACCAGGACGTCGACCTGGGAGTCGTCACCGGCCGCGTGGCCGGCGAACTCGACACCTCGGCGATCGATCTGCTCGAGGAGATCAAGGTGGCCGAAGAGGCCTCGATCGCTGACGCAGAAGAGGGGAACCGATGACCTACGCGGATGGAGCACCGCTCACCGAGGATGCCAAGACCGAGCGGGTCGTGGTGCAGATCACCGATCTGTACGCGGGCTACCTGCCCGGCATCAACATCATCAACGGCGCGAACCTGGTCGCCCGCAAGGGCGAGCTGATCGGCATCATCGGCCCGAACGGTGCCGGCAAGTCGACGCTGCTGAAGGCCATCTTCGGCATGGTGAAGATCCGCGGCGGCGAAGTCCTGGTCGACGGCGAGAGTGTCGCGGGCCTGAAGTCCGACAAGCTCGTCTCCAAGGGCGTCGGCTTCGTGCCGCAGACCAACAACGTGTTCCCCTCGCTCACGATCGAAGAGAACCTCCAGATGGGGCTGTACCAGGCCCCGAAGACCTACAACGAGCGCCTCGAGTTCGTCACGGGGATCTTCGCGGAACTGGGCAAGCGCCTCAAGCAGCGCGCCGGCTCGCTCTCCGGTGGCGAGCGCCAGATGGTCGCGATGTCGCGCGCGCTCATGATGAACCCGTCGGTGCTGCTGCTGGACGAGCCGTCCGCGGGTCTCTCGCCGGTGCGTCAGGACGACGCGTTCATCCGCGTCTCCGACATCAACAAGGCCGGCGTCACCACGATCATGGTCGAGCAGAACGCGCGGCGCTGCCTGCAGATCTGCGACCGCGGCTACGTCCTCGACCAGGGCCGCGACGCCTACGAGGGCACCGGTCGCGAGCTCCTGAACGACCCCAAGGTCATCGGGCTCTACCTCGGCACCCTCGGGACCGAATAGCGCCATCCGCCCCGTTGCGGGGCGGTGAGACGAGAAGAGCGGATGCCGAGGCATCCGCTCTTCTCGTCTGTATGGGGGTCGCACCCAAGGGCTTCGCCCCCACCAGGCACAGCGAAGGGGCCCCGGATTGCTCCGGGGCCCCTGGGCTTGCGTTACGACTTAGAGGTCGATGCGCGTGTAGAGGTTGTCAGCGCCGTACTGGAAGACACCGATGGTGGCCTCGGTCGGGTCGCCGTTCTCGTCGAACGTGATCGGTCCGGAGTAGCCGTCGTAGTCCGCGACGCCGCCGCCGAGGATGATGTCGGCGCACTCCTTGAACTCGGTGCACTTCTCACCGTCGCCCGAACCACCAGAGACCTCCTGGAGCTTGCCGGCGATGTCGGCGGGGTCGGACGAGTTCGCCGCGAGCGCAGCGAGCGCGAGCAGGATCGTCGCGTCGTACGACTCGTTGCCGTACGAGAAGTCGGTCAGCTCGGCGTTGCCTTCGCCGACCCACCACTCGTTGAGGCGACCCTGGAACTCGGTGTCGGGGGCAGGACCGGCAGGGGTGGTGCCCTTGGCGCCCTCGAGGCTGAGACCCGCAGGCCACTTGGCGTCGGAACCGTAGTTCTTCAGGTTGCCGTCGACGAGGTACAGCTGGTCGGCCGGGTAGCCGGCAGCCAGCAGAGCCGGACCGATCGTGTAGAACTCGTCGAACGTGATCAGGGCGATCGCGTCGGGGTTCGACGCGAGGGTCGCACTGATCTGCGCGTCGAACGTGGTGTCACCCGTGTTGTACGACTGCTCGGAGACGATCTCGCCGCCGCTGGCGGTGAAGTTCGACTTGAACTCCTTGTTCAGGCCGGTGCCGTACGAGTCGTTCTGGTAGATGACCGCGACGCTCTTCTTGCCGTCTTCGGCGACCAGGTTGCCGAGGACCTCGCCCTGCAGGGTGTCCGCGGGCGCGGTGCGCCAGTAGAGGCCGTTGTCGTCCCAGGCCGTGAAGTCGACCGAGGTGTTCGCCGGCGAGAAGGTGATGATGCCCGCGGCGACAGCGTCGTCGAGGAACAGCTTCGTCACACCGGACGATGCGGCGCCGATGGCGGCGGTCACACCCTCGGAGATCAGCTTCTGAATCGTCGTGCTGTAAGCCTTGTTGTCGGTGTCGCCGGAGTCGCCCCAGACGATGTCCGGGATCGTGATCCCGACGTCGGCTGCGTTGATGTCCTCGACGGCGAGTCCGACGCCGGCCTCCTCGGGCGGGCCGAGGTACGCCAGGCTTCCCGTCTGCGGGAGAATCGTGCCGATCTTGACCGTCAGATCGACGTTCTCGGCCGGGGCTTCGCTTGTCGCCTCTCCGCCGCCGCCGGAGCAGCCGGCGAGGACGAGGGCGCTTGCGCCGGCGATCGCGATGCCGCCGAGAATGCTGGCAGTGCGCGAGCGGGTGAAGACGCTCATGTTGCTCCTTGCTGTGGGTGAACGCGGGCGCGGCGTAGCCGTCCCAGTTCCACAAACCCTAATCGCGCTTAGGTACCCGGAGTGTTGCCTTTCGTTAACGGTTTGTAACGCAACCCGAATCGTTATGAAGCCGTTTTCGACGGCCACTGCCCCCGTCTGGAATACCTCCGGTGGGTATACGCTTGGAGCAGGTACCCCTCTGGGGTATAAAGAACGCGACGATGAGGGTGAATCCAATGACGACGAATGAGTTCCAGGTGACCGGGATGAACTGCGGCCACTGCGAGTCGGCCGTGCGCGACGAGGTGGCGAAGGTCGCCGGCGTCGAGCAGATCGACGTGAGCGCGGCGAGCGGGCGATTGATCGTCTCCGCGAGCGCCCCGCTCGACGATGCCGCGGTCCTCGCCGCGGTCGCCGAGGCCGGATACGAGGCAGCGCGCGTCTGATGGACACCCACGGCGGCCACGCCCTCTCGCCGTCCATCGGCGGGAAGGTCGTCGGCGCGCACGGCGTCGGCGCCGCGCGGATCGAACTCGAGATCGGCGGGATGACCTGCGCCTCCTGCGCCGCGCGCATCGAGAAGCGGCTGAACCGGCTCGACGGGGTCGAGGCATCCGTCAACTACGCGACGGAGAAGGCGCACGTGCTCGCGCCTGCAGGCTTCGACCCGCACGCGCTGATCGCCGAGGTGGAGAGCACCGGCTACACGGCCGCGCTCCCCCGGCCCCACGAGCACCACGCCGACCTCGAGCTCGCACCCCTGCGGCGCCGGCTGATCGGCGCGATCGTGCTCGCAGTGCCGGTGATCCTGCTCGCAATGATCCCGGCGCTGCAGTTCCCGGGGTGGCAGTGGGTGTCGCTCGCGCTGACGACCCCGGTCGTGACGTGGGCGGCGTGGCCGTTCCACCGCGCGACCTGGCTGAATCTCCGCCACGGCGCGACGACGATGGACACGCTCATCTCGATCGGCATCGGGGCGGCCTATCTCTGGTCGCTGTACGCGCTGTTCTTCGGCGGCGCCGGCATGATCGGCATGACCCACGGCTGGTCGTTCGCGCCGGTCACCGGGGCGGGCGCCCTGTACTTCGAGGTCGCCGCGGGCGTGACGATGTTCGTGCTGGCCGGCCGGTACATCGAGGTGCGGTCCAAGCGCGAGGCCGGGGCCGCGATGCGGGCGCTGCTCGAGCTCGGGGCGAAGGACGTGGCACTGCTTACGGTGGGCGCGGACGGCGAGACCGTCGAGACGCGCGTGCCGATCGAGCGGCTGCGGGTCGGCGATCGCTTTGCGGTGCGCCCCGGCGAGAAGATCGCGACCGACGGGGTCGTCGTGTCCGGCTCGTCCGCCGTGGACGCCTCGATGGTCACAGGCGAATCCGTGCCGGTCGAGGTCGGCGCAGGCGACGCCGTCGTCGGCGCGACCCTCAACGCGGGCGGCAGCCTGATCGTGCGGGCCACCCGCGTCGGCGGCGACACGCACCTCGCACGCATCGCCGAACTCGTCGAGCAGGCGCAGGCCGGCAAGGCGCCGGTGCAGCGGCTGGCGGACCGGATCTCCGCGGTCTTCGTGCCGGCCGTGCTGGTGATCGCCGTGCTGACGCTGGTGGTGTGGCTGCTGCTCGGCGCGGCGCCGGAGGCCGCGTTCAGCGCCGCCGTCGCGGTGCTCATCATCGCCTGCCCTTGTGCTCTCGGCCTGGCGACCCCCACCGCCCTGCTCGTCGGAACCGGCCGCGGCGCGCAGCTCGGCATCCTGATCCGCGGTCCGGAGGTGCTCGAATCCACCCGCGCCGTCGACACGGTCGTGCTGGACAAGACCGGCACCGTCACGACGGGACGGATGACGCTGCACGACGTCGTGGCGCTGCCCGGGGGCGAGCGCGCCGAGCTGCTGCGGCTGGCGGGAGCCCTCGAGCACGCCTCGGAGCACCCCATCGCGCAGGCGATCGCGCGGGCTGCTGTTCTTGAGGCTGGCCGCTTGCCTGCGGTGGAGTCGTTCCAGAGCCTGGCCGGGCTGGGCGTCTCCGGAATCGTCGACGGACACCTGGTGGTGGCCGGCCGCGCGGCCCTGCTGTCCGAGTGGGGCGTGACGCTGGGTGCTGAGCTGGCGGCCGCCGCGGCTGAGGGCGAGGCATCCGGGCGCACGAGCGTGCTCGTCGCGTGGGACGGCGAGGCCCGCGGGGTGCTCACCGTCGCCGACGCCGTCAAGCCGACCAGCCGCGAGGCGGTCGCCGCGCTGCGCGCGCTCGGGCTGGAGCCCGTGCTGCTCACCGGCGACAACGAGGTCGTTGCGCGGCGCGTGGCGGCCGAGGTCGGCATCGAGCGCGTCATCGCCGAAGTACTCCCCGCCGGCAAGGTCGAGGTCATCCGGACCCTCCAGGCCGAGGGCCGGGTCGTCGCGATGGTCGGCGACGGCGTGAACGACGCTGCTGCGCTCGCGCAGGCAGACCTGGGGCTGGCGATGGGGACGGGAACGGATGCCGCGATCGAGGCATCCGACATCACTCTGGTGCGTGGCGATCTGCGTGCCGCCGCCGATGCGATCCGGCTGTCGCGAGCGACGCTGGGCACCATCCGGGGCAACCTCTTCTGGGCGTTCGCGTACAACATCGCCGCGATCCCGCTCGCGGCGCTCGGGCTGCTCGGCCCKATGATCGCCGGTGCGGCGATGGCGTTCTCGAGCGTCTTCGTCGTCGGCAACAGCCTGCGGCTGCGCGGGTTCCGGAGCGCCTCGTCCATTGATTCTGTGAAGGAGCAGCGATGACCACCACCGACGTCCACGAGGCGCACCAGGCCGGCCAGGCCGAGGCTGCTCCCGAGCACGCCCACCACGGCTACATCACCGACAAGGACAAGTACCTCAACCGCCTCAGGCGCATCGAGGGTCAGGCCCGCGGCATCCACAAGATGGTGGAGGACGAGAAGTACTGCATCGACATCCTCACCCAGATCAGCGCGCTGACCAGCGCCCTGGAGGCCGTCGCGATCGGGCTGCTCGACGACCACCTCCGCCACTGCGTCGTCGACGCCGCGCGCCTGGGCGGCCCCGAGGCCGACGCGAAGATCACCGAGGCGACCCAGGCGATTGCCCGCCTCGTCCGGTAGCCGGTTCCGGTCGCTGAGCCTGTCGAAGCGCCGCGGTCGCGGCATCCGTCCAGCGCCCCCGCGCCAGCCGCGAAACATCACTTCCGCGTCGAGACGCACCGCCCCGCACGGTTTCTCGATGCCGAAGCGGTGTCTCGGCGCCGTTGTGGTTTCTCAGCCGTCGACGGGCGGTCCGCAACGCCGGGCACCGGCATCCGTCCCCACTCCCGCGCCAGCCGCGAAACATCACATTCCGGGCGAGACACACCGCCACGCACGATGTCTCGGCGCGGAAGTGGTTTCTCGGCGGGAAAGTGATGTCTCGGAGGCCGCGGACCAGGCACCGGCCCCGGGCACCGGCATCCGTCCCACACCGCCGCCGACCGCGAAACATCACCTTCCGGGCGAGACACACCGCCACGCACGATGTCCCGCCGGGGAAGTGGTTTCTCGGCGCGAAAGTGATGTCTCGGATGCCGCGGCGCGAGCGCGCGGCGCCGGGCTCAGGTGAGTTCGGCGACGTCCGAGACGCCGGCCGGGGCCGACGAAGAGCGTGCGCGGCGGGCCGCGGCGAGCGAGTCCACCGTCAGGAAGATCAGCGCCACCCACACCAGGATGAAGCCGATCCAGCGCTCCGTCGACATCTCCTCGTTCAGGAACCACACCCCGATCACGAACTGCAGGATCGGCGCGACGAACTGCAGCATCCCCATGACGGTCAGCGGCACGCGACGCGAGCCCGCCGCGAAGAGCAGGAGGGGCGTCGCGGTGATGACTCCAGCGAGGCCGAGCATCGCCGCGTGCCACGGACCGTCCGCGCCCATGGTCAGGCCGCTCGTGCTGCCCACGACGATCAGCAGCACGAGGGCGACCGGCACGAGCCAGAGGGACTCGAGGGTGAGCCCACTCACCGCGTCGACCGAGGGTCCGAGCTTCTTCTTCACGAGGCCGTAGAGGCCGAACGAGATCGCGAGGGTGAGCGCGATCCACGGGAAGGCGCCGTACCCGACGACGATGACGAGCACCGCGAGCGCGGCCAGTCCCAGCGCGATCCATTGCGTGAGGCGCAGGCGCTCGCGCAGCACGAGTACGCCGAGCAGCACCGTGACGATCGGGTTGATGAAGTACCCGAGGCTCGCCTCGAGCACGTGACCCGTGAGCGCGGCCAGGATGTACACCTGCCAGTTGACGTAGATCAGCGCGCCGGCGAGCGCCGTGAGCGCCAGCAGCCGGCGCTGCCGCATGATCCCGCCGAGCCGGCGCCACGTGCGCGTGACGGTCAGCAGGATCGCGCAGAACCCGAGCGACAGCAGGATCCGCCAGGCGACGAGCTCCCACGCGCCGGTCGGCGCGAGCGCGATGAAGTACAGGGGCAGAAACCCCCAGAGCAGGTAGGCCGTGAACGCGTAGACCCCGCCGAGCGCGCGCTCGCGCGCCGGCGACCTCCCCGCTCCGAACGCGGTGGCGGACTCGGACACGGCAGGCAGATCGCGACTCACTCCTCCAGCGTACGGTCGCCCAGGCGGGGTCCGTCGCGGTCGCGGGGCTCAGCAGAGCATCGGTCCCTGAGCTTGTCGAAGGGTCCGATGCGCGGACGCTTCGACAAGCTCAGCGACCGGGCACGCGTGAGCGACCCGGGACACGCAGAAGGACCCGGGAAATGCAGAAGGACCCGGATGCCGAGGCATCCGGGTCCTTCGAAAACGCTGGTGCGCGAGCTTAGCGAACAACCACCGCGAGCACGTCGCGAGCCGACAGGACGAGGAGGTCGTCGCCGCCGAACTTGACCTCGGTGCCGCCGTACTTGCTGTAGATCACGCGGTCGCCGACGGACACGTCGATCGGGATGCGGTTGCCGTTGTCGTCGACGCGACCCGGACCCACCGCGATGACCTCGCCCTCCTGGGGCTTCTCCTTGGCGGTGTCGGGGATGACCAGACCGCTGGAAGTGGTCTGCTCGGCCTCGACCTGCTTGATGACAATGCGGTCCTCGAGCGGCTTGATGGAAACCGACACGGTCTACCTCTGCTTTCCTTGAACTTCAAGACTGGTTAGCACCCTCCTAGTGAGAGTGCTAACTCAGTTTAGGCAAGCGCTGGCACTCTCGCAACGTGAGTGCCAAGTCTGTGTCATCTTCGGACGCGGTCGGATGCCGCGGCAGGCGTTTCGCGCGGGCCTGTCGTGCCCCTCCGCCGCCGCGCCGAACCCACATGTCATCGCCTGAACCCCCACCTCGAGGCCGCCCGAACCGGTGGGCTCGGGGCGGAGTGCGCGGGTTGACCCGGCTCGGGCAGTGGTCGGGGCGGGGTCGGTACGGGGGATCGCACACGGGGGCCCCGGGCCGGCGGACCCAGCTGCGGGGCATCTTGACGACACGCCGGGGACGCGGCATCCGTCCCCCGCGTGTCGGTCACGAGGCCCGCAGGTGGGTACAGGGGGTGGTGATCCAGGCGCCGCCGTAGGCTGACCGGATGGACATCGCCGAGCTGACCGCCCTGCTCACGCCCGATGGGCTGCGCCTGCTCGACGCCCTGCCCCCGGTGGAATCGGCCGAGGACGTCACCCGCGCGGTCTCGCGGCTGCGCGCCGCCGGCCACTCTCCCGACCTGGTGTCGGCGGTCGTCACCCAGGCGCGGCTGCGCGTGCGTGCGCGCGCGAAGTTCGGCGAATTCGCCGAGCGGATGCTCTTCACCACGGCCGGGCTCGAGCAGTCGACCCGACTGTCGATCGCGGCGCGGCACGCGGGCCGGTTCCGCGACGCCGGCATGACCTCGGTCGCCGACCTCGGCTGCGGGATCGGCGGCGATGCGCTCGGCTTCGCGGGACTCGGGCTGCGAGTCGTGGCCGTCGACGCCGACGAGGTCACCGCGGCGATCGCCGCCTACAACCTCGCGCCGTTCGCGGATGCCGTCACCGTGCGCCACGCGACAGCCGAGGCGGTCGCGCCCCCGGCGGGGACGGGCCGGGTTCCGGGTGGCGGCGGGGACGCGGGGGGTGGCGACACGGGCCGGGCTTCGAGCGGCGGAGGGGACGCGGCATCCGATTTTCCGACGGTCGATGCGTATTGGCTCGATCCGGCGCGGCGGACGGCGGGGCACAGCGAGACGGCGCGGACGCGTCCCGAGGACTGGTCGCCGGCGCTGGACTGGGTGTTCGACCTCGCCCGGCGGGTGCCGGCCGGGGTGAAGCTCGGGCCGGGCCTGGATCGCGACCTGATTCCCGACGACGTCGAGGCGCAGTGGGTCAGCGCGGACGGCTCGACCATCGAGCTCGTGCTCTGGTCGGGCGCGCTCGCGCGTGCGGGCGTGCGCCGGGCGGCGCTGGTCGTGCGCGGCGACGCCGCGGCGGAGCTGACGGCGGAAGCCGATGCCGAGGACGAGCCGGTCCGCGCGCTGGGCGCCTTTGTGCACGAGCCGGATGGCGCGGTCATTCGCGCGCGGCTGATCGGCGATGTCGCCCGGTCGCTGGAAGCCGGCATGCTCGACGAGCGCATCGCCTACCTGACCTCGGATGCCGCGCTGACGAGCCCGTTCGTGCAGTCGTTCCGCGTGCGCGAGGAGCTGCCCGCCGACACCCGCGGGCTCGCCAAGGCGCTGCGTGAGCGCGGCATCGGGCGGCTCGAGATCAAGAAGCGGGGAGTGGATGTCGATCCCGCCGTCCTGCGCAAGGAGCTCAAGCTGCGCGGCGACGGGTCGGCGACCCTCATCGTGACGCGGGTCGGCGCGAAGCGCCTCGCGGTGCTCGCCGACCGGGTCTGAATCGGGACAGGCGGGTCCCAGCCTGCAGGGTCGCGGCGAAGGTGACGCGAATGGTGGGATCCACCGCATGGATCCGACCACCTGCGCCACCTTCTCAGAAAGGCCCCACACAAGGGTGGCGCGAATGGTGGGATCCACCGCATCGATGCGACCACCTGCGCCACCTTCTTGGGCGCAGTCGAAGCGAGGCTTCTGCGCGGCCGAGGCGAGGCGGGGACGCGACATCCGGCCTGCCGTGAGAAATCACATTCGGGCCGAGACATCACTCCGGGGCCCAGACATCACGGGCTGCGTGATTTCTCAGTCGCCGCGTGGTTTCTCGACGACCTGGCGAGCCCGTCGACCCGCATTTCCCGGCGGGAGGCCGTGTGAGCGCGAAGTTCAATGAGGTTTGAGCAGAGGCATCCGTCTTCGAGATCGACGATCGCGCGAGCCGCGCCGCGGCGGA